>NZ_AP014568.1:2252261-2574013 GCF_000828895.1 Serpentinimonas raichei
GCACCACACCCGAGACCACGATCGAGCTCAACCTGCGGCTGCGCAACACCGCGCTCACCGAATTCGAATTCAACCCCAAGCGCCACACGCTGCAAAGCTTCAACACGCTGCCGCACCTGGCGCAGCCCGAGCAGGCCGACTGGATCAGCTACGCCTGAGGCGCCGCGGCCTCAAGGCGCGGCTTTGTGCGCCGCTTCGTTGGGCGCCGCCACCTCTGCAACTTCAGAGGCGCTGTCGGATGGCGGCAGCGTCTCCGACTCGGCGTCGTCATCGAGGTCCACCGCCAGCGCCAGCGCGGGGGCCAGCGCGGCTTCGTCCTCCTCGTCGGGCTCGGGTTCAGCGGACTCGGCGCCAGTTGGGGCCGTGCGCGCCAGTTGCTCGATCACGCTGGCCGACACCTCGAGCCCAATCAGGTCGATGTCGCCCAGCCGCAGCCGCACCGGGGTGCCGCGCGCCAGCCCCGCGCTGCCGGCGGCGTTGAGCACCAGCGGCAGGGTGTCGGCGCGCACCAGCCCGTCTTTGATGACGCTGGCGCTGAGCTCGCCGATCTGCTGTTGCTGCAGGTAGCGCAGCGTCCAGTAGCGCTCCATGCCGTTTTGAAACTGGGCGTAGGCGGTGTAGGCGGCGTCGAAGGCGCTGATGACCACCAGCAGGGCGGTGTCGCGCGGCTTGAAGGGCGCCGCCAGCGCGGCCGCCTTGCCGTGGCGCACGCAAGCGATCAGTTGCCACTGGTTGACCAGATCGGTGTAGCGGCGCAGCGGCGAGCTGCTCCAGGCGTAGCAAGCCACCCCGATGCCGGCGTGCGGCAGCGCCCTGGCCCCCATGCGCACCTTGATGCCCGGCGCCAGGCTGGCCTGGCTGCGGTAGATGGCGGGCACGCCGCAGTCGGCCAGCCACTGGCCCCAGGTGCTGTTGGCCAGAATCATGGCCTCGGCCACCATCAGGTCCAGCGGCGCGCCGCGGCTGCGGGTGCCGATCTGCACCCGCTCATCGCCCGTCGGGCCTTCGGGGGGCGCGTCTTGCAGGGCAAAGGTGTAGTCGGGCCGGGTGAAGGTCTCGGGTTTGCCGCGCACCGCCTCGCGCCGCGCTTTGCAGTGCAGCGCCAGCCGGTACAAAAAAGCCAGTTGCGGGCGCAGGGCGACGATGGCTTCGGGCAGCGGGGCCCCGGGCGCCGCAGCGGGGTTTTGCAGCCAGTCGACGCTGAGGGCCTGGTCGAGCTGGTCGTGGCGCAGGTTGTGCGCGATCGGCACCTGCTCGATGCGCGTCTCGCTGCCGCGCAGCTCCAGCGTCTCGGCATCCAGCCGCAGGTAGAGCGACAGCGCCGGGCGCGCGCCCCCGGCGTCGAGCGTGTAGGCCTGCACCACCGCGTCGGGCAGCATGGTGATTTTGTGCCCCGGCATGTACACGGTGGACAGGCGCTGGCGCGCCACCTGATCGAGCGCGCCGCCGGGTTCGATGGCCAGCCCCGGCGCCGCGATGTGGATGCCCAGCGTCACCTCGGCGCCACCCAGGCCCTGCAGGCTGAGCGCGTCGTCGATTTCGGTGGTGCTGGAGTCGTCGATCGAAAACGCCTGCACCGTGGCCAGCGGCAGGTTCTCGGGCAAGGGCGGCAGGGGCGGCAGCGCCGCAAAACCCACGCCCTTGGGGAACTGATCGAACAAAAAGCGCTGCCAATGAAATTCGTAGGCATTGCGGATGGCGCCCGCGCGCTGCAGCAGCAGCAAGGGGGCGGTGTGGCTGCTGCGCGCGGCGTGCACCACGGCCTTGTACTCGGGCGCGTTTTTATCGGGCCGAAACAGGATTTTATAGAGCTGCTGGGCCACCGCCGGCGGGCACTGGCCCGCAGCCAACTCGGCCGCCCAGGCCTCGGTCTGGGCCTGGATCTGGCGCTTTTTCTCGATCGCCGCCAGCGCCTGCTGCACCACCTCCGCCGGGGCTTTTTTGTAGCGCCCCTTGCCGGCGCGGCGAAAATAATGCGGCGCCTCGCCTAGGCGCAACAAGGCGGCGAGTTGCTGCGCCGTGGTGGGCGGGTCCTGAAAATACTCGGCCGCCAGTTCGGCAAAGCCAAACTCGGCCTCGGGCGCAAACTCCCACGCCAGCTCGAGCTCGATCTGCGGCCGCAGGGCCTCGGCCGCCTGCAGCAGCGCGCTCGGCTCGGGCTGGGCAAAGCGCAGCAGCACCAAGGCGGCCTTGACCTTGACGCGCTTGCCCGACTCCAGCTCGACTTGCAGCGCGGACTCGGATTCGGACAGGATGCGGCCAGCGAGCAACTTACCGGCTTCGTCAAACAGGGCGTACAAAATGGGGCTTTCCGGGCGGAGGCAGGGTGAACAAGGGATGGCGAGGCGGCGGGGGCCGCACAGAGGCGGCGCCCGCACCAGTGCGGCCTTGGGCGGGCTCCGAGTTTAACGGCCTTGCTGCGGCTGCGCGGGCACCGACCTGGTGGCACGGTTCATCGCCGCACCGGCGCTCAAGGGATGCCGAGCCATTTGTGGGTTTGCAGCGACAAGCGCCATTGCGGATGCGCCATGCAATAGCCGATCGCCTGCTGGGTGTGCGCCTGGCGCAGCGGTCCATCCAGCGGCTGCAAAAAAAAGTGCGCAAAGTCCAGCCCCGCAAAGCGCTCGGGCGGGGCCTCGGCTTGCGGATAGACCAGCTTGAGCTCGTCGCCGCGCTGCACGCGCAGCTCGGCGTCGGCCTTGGGGCTGACGCAGACCCAGTCCAGCCCTTCGGGCAGCGCCAGCGTGCCATTGGTCTCGACGGCGATCTCAAAGCCTTGGGCATGCAGCGCCTCGATCAGGGCGGCGTCGAGCTGCAGCAGCGGCTCGCCGCCCGTGCACACCACCAGCGGCCGGCCTGCGCCCAAACCCGAACTTATTCCGCTGCCGCCGCCCCAGCAGGCCCACACCGCCTGCGCCAGCGCCAGCGCGCTGGCAAATTTGCCGCCGCCGCTGCCGTCGGTGCCCACGAAATCGGTGTCGCAAAAACGGCACTGGGCGCTGGCCCGGTCGGCCTCGCGGCCGCTCCAGAGGTTGCAACCGGCAAAGCGGCAAAACACGGCGGCGCGCCCGCTCTGGGCGCCCTCGCCTTGCAGGGTGTAGAAAATTTCTTTGACGCTGTAGTTCATTTCAGTGGCGCACGGCCGCCCGAAGCCACTGAAGCACCCCCTCGGGGGGCAGCGAGCGCAACGAGCGTGGGGGTAACATCATGCCATTGCCCCACTCAAATCGGGCTCAGGCCCGGGTCGGCGGCCATGACCAGCGCCCCGCAGCCGGGCGTCTGGTACAGATCGACTCGCTCCAAGGCCGCCAGCTCGCGCCGCCCTTGTTGCAAGATCCACCCAGCCAAGCTGGCGCAATCGCAGTCGGGCAGACCCGCCGTGGCGGCCAGCTCGTGCAAAGGCTGGTGGTCGAGGGCCTTGAACAGCGGGTCGAACAAGCGCTTGACGTCGCCGAAATCGAGCACCCAGCCCTGCACCGCATCGAGTGCCCCGCCCAGCCCTAGGCGCAGCGTGTAGGTGTGCCCGTACAGGGCCGCCAGGGGGTGGTCAGGCGGGGCGTGGCGCAGCCGGCGCGCGCTGTCGAGTGTCAGGTCTTTCCAGATGCGGTAGCGCTGTCCGTCGAAGCTGGCCCCGCAGGAGGCGGTCTCGAACACCGTGACCCGGCTCAGGCCGGGCAGGGCGGCCACCAGCTGCTGCCACAGCCACGCCGACAGCACCTCGCTGGTGGGGTTTTCCAGCCCCGCGATGTCGTTCAGGCAGTGCCGGTGCAGGCGCTGCTGCAACGGTGCCCAGGCGTGGTCGAGGCGGTCGGCGGCGCCCAGCTCATCAAACAGCCCGTCTGGGCGCGCGTGCAGCAGCACCTCGAAGCCGTGCCCGTGCATGCGGCCGCACTTGTGGCCCGCCGGCACGCGCGGCAACTGGTGCGCCGCCTCGAAGCGGTAACGCCGCCACGTGTGGGCGTGGCCGGTGGCATCGAGCTCGCAGCCGCTGCGCGGGGTGCTTTGCACCCCGATCTGGACCAGTTGCAAGCCCGCGCTGGGCAAGCGCTGCTGCAACCAGCGCGCCAGCGCGGTGTCGTCGGGCTCGGGCAGGCAGTCGTTGAGCAGGCGGTGGTCCAACGCCGCCGTCACATCCGCCAGATGCTGCTGCAACTGCTCCACCTCGGTGCCGGCCACCGCCGCCCAGCCGGGTTCCACGCGCGCGCGCAGCCGCGCCTCAAAGCTGTGCCCATGCAGGCGCGCCTGCGGGTGCTGGGGCGCGCGGCGCTGCAGTTGCCGCGCCGCTTCGAAGCCGGCTTGGGCGCAGTGGTACAGGCTCAGCATGGGGCAAGCCGTCTCATTGGTGCAGGCCAAAGCGCTGCCGCAAGGGGTCGGGGCAGCCCACCTCGGCAAAGCCCTTGGCGCGCAGCAGGCAGGCGTCGCAAGCGCCGCAGGGCTGGCCTAGCGGGCCTGGGTCGTAGCAGCTGCAGGTGTGCGCCAGATCGACCCCGAGGCGCAGCGCCTCGCGCACGATCTCGGCCTTGCTCAGGTGCTGCAAGGGGGCATGGATGCGCAGCCGCTGCGCGCCTTCGACGCCCGCCCGGGTGGCCAAGTTGGCCATGGCCTCGAAAGCCTGGATGAAGGCCGGGCGGCAGTCGGGGTAACCCGAGTAGTCGAGCGCGTTGACACCGATGAAAATGTCGCAACTGCCCAGGGTTTCGGCCCATGCCAGCGCCAGGCTCAGAAACACCGTGTTGCGCGCCGGTACGTAGGTGAGCGGTATGCCCTGCTGCGCCAGCTCATCCAGCGTGCGCTGCTTGGGCACCACCAGCGCCTGATCGGTCAGGGCCGAACCGCCAAAGGCGCGCAGATCCACCGGCAGCGTGATGTGGCGCCGCGTCCCTTGGGCCTGCGCCTGCGCCCGCGCCGCGGCCAGTTCGTGGGCGTGGCGCTGGCCGTAATCGAAGCTCAGGGCGCAGGCGGCAAAGCCGCGCTCACGCGCCAAGGCCAACACGGTGGCCGAATCGAGGCCGCCGCTGAGCAGCACCACCGCCGTGGGTTGGGCCGCGCTCATCAAAGTCATGGTGGGTCCTTTTTTTTCAAGATGGGGGCGAGGGAACCCATCGTGCCAAAGCAGCGGCACGAGCCGGTGCGCAAGCCGCTCATTTTAAGCTTGTGCCGCGGCCTGCGCCTGGCGCGCTAAAATCTGGCGCATAAAACGGCTTTCGGAGGATAGGCATTGCACTGGTATCTGGTCCACACCAAACCGCGCAAAGAGTTGTGCGCACTCGAGCACTTGGAGCGCCAAGGGTTTGACTGTTACTTGCCGCTGCTGCGCTCCGAAAAGCTGCGCCGCGCCGGCCTGCAAGCCTGCGACGAGCCCTTGTTTCCGCGTTATTTGTTCATTCAGTTGGGGCTCGATTTGCAAGCCCGCAGTTGGGGCCCGATCCGCTCCACCGTGGGGGTGAGCCGCTTGGTGGCGTTCGGCTCTGAGCCCGCCAAAGTGCCCGACGCACTGGTCGACCAGTTGCGCCTGCACGAGGCCCAGCTGCGCGGCCACGTGGTGCCGCTGTTTCAGCCCGGCCAGCGGGTGTGCATCACCCAAGGGCCGTTTGCGGGCCTCGAGGGGGTGTTCCAGATCGCCGAGGGCGAGCGTCGGGTGCTGGTGCTGATCGAAATGCTCTGCAAGCCGGTGTTGCTGCCGCTCGAACCCAGCGCGCTGCGCAAGGCCGGCTAGAGGGGCGGGCGGGGCGGGGCCGCACGCGCTTGCGCCACGCCTTGGTTGGCGAGGGCGTCGGCGCGCTCGTTGCCCGGGTCGCCGGTGTGGCCCCTGACCCAACGCCAGTCGATTGCGTGCCCGCCCTGCTGCACCAAGGCGTCGAGCTGCTGCCACAGATCGACGTTTTTGACGGGCTGGCGAGCCGCCGTTTTCCAGCCCCTGGCTTTCCAGCCCGGCAGCCATTCGGTGATGCCTTTGCGCACGTATTCGCTGTCGAGCCACAGCGTGACGCGGCACGGGCGCTTGAGCGCCTGCAAGGCCTCGATGACAGCGGTGAGTTCCATGCGGTTGTTGGTGGTCTGCGCCGCGCCGCCGCAGAGCGTTTTTTCAGCCCCCTCGGTGCGCAACAGCACGCCCCAGCCCCCAGGGCCCGGGTTGCCTTTGCAGGCGCCGTCGGTGTAGATGACGACCGATTTCATGCGGGCGATTGGTGCTCGTCGTCAAGCCGCGCGGGGCTGGCTTGACAGGCCACCGCCACCGGTGCGGCAGCGGCGGGTTTGGGCTTCCAGGCTGGCCCCAGCAAGCGCAGGCCACGCACCCGCTTGACGGCCACCATGCAATAGGCGTTGCCGAAAAAAGGCCAGTAGCGGGCACCGGCGCGCTCCATCCAACTCCAGCGCTGCAACCACAACTCCGACTGCAGCGCCGGCCGGTAACAGCCCATGCGGCACGACTCGACCTCCAGCCCCAGCAACTGCAGCCAGTCGCGCAGGCGCCGGTGCGCAATGAACTCGCCCGCCTCCGGCAAAAACGGCCGCGCCCAGCGTGGGCGTTGCAGCCCCAACCGAGCCAAGAGCCGCGCCCGCTGCTGGCGCAAACCCCACAGGCTCCACGGGTTGAGGCCACAGACCACCAAGCGGCCCTCGGGCAACAAGACCCGCTGCACCTCGCGCAGCACCGCGTGCGGGTCGGCGCTGAACTCCAGCGTATGCGGCAGCACGATCAAATCGAGGGTATTTTCAGAAAACGGCAGCGCGGCGGCGTGCGTCACCAAGGCCAGCTCGCGCCCGCCACTGGGCTGCAGCGGTGCCGCAGCGGCGCCTTGGTCGGCATGGCGCTCCAACGCCGAGGAGGGCTCGGGCTGTGCCAGCCAGCGCTTGGGGATGCGGTTGGCGCGCAAGGCATCGATCTGTGGCAAGCCCAGTTGCAAGGCATGGTAGCCAAAACAATCGGCCACCGCTTCATCACACCGCTCTTGCTCCCACGCCAGCAGGTAGCGCCCGGCCTCGCTGGCCAGCCACGCCGCCAGCTGCTGCCCGCCTGCATCCGATGCAGCCGGCTGCAGGGACGGCTCAGTGGTCAAGGGCTTCATCAACCACGGGCGACTGTGCCAGCACCGCCGCACGGATCATTTCGCGCATGGCTTTTTTCTCGGGAAAGCTCAGCGTGCGGCCCAAACCGCGCCGCACCCGCAGCAGCAGATGGCGGTCGGTCTCAGGCGGAACCCCTTGGCTGCTTTGCATTTCTTCGTACAGATCGAGCCGGGCATGCGGGGTTTCCTCGCGCCACCACTCGTCGATCACGTGTTGCACCTGCTCCAGCCACGCCCCATCGGGCTGCTGGTCGGCATGGGCGGGCTCGCCCAGCGCGGCACCGTGCTCGTGCTCTTGCTCAAATTCGCGCCGTTCCAGTTGCGCCAGCCGGGTCGGCATGAAACCCAGTCCCTCAGCCTGCCCGTCGTTCAGGGCCGCCCAAGCCGCCTCGTTGAGGCTGACGCGCCGATCGGCTTGCATCAGCAGCCGCGCCCAACTGGGGTCTTCGGCCATCAGGCGGCCAAAGTCTTGCGCCGAGGCGTCGGTCACCATCACCACCTTGAGTCCGCGCCACTGGGCTTCGTCGATGTAGGGGATGAGGCGCTCGTCGTCGCTGGCCAGCAGCGCCAAGGCGCAGCCACCCCGGCTCGCCAGTTGCGTCAGCTCCAAACCCAGCGTCCGCACCAGCGCGGCCCCACCATCGCTGGCGTGCGCCGGCACCATGCGCAGCACCACGTCGTCGAGCAGTTGGCTGGGTTGCTGGTCGGTGTAGAGGTAGCTGCGCAACAGCGCCGCATCGGCGCCACAAAGCCGCGCCAACTGCGAGAACACGGGCTGAAAAAGGTCTCGATGCAGCCCATCGCTGGGTGGATTGGGCTGCTGCTTGGCCAACCAGCTCAGGTAGCGCTCGTCGATCAAGGCCACGGCTTGGCCGAATTCGGCCCCGGCACCCGCCCCAAAAGCCGGGCGCAGGTGTGGCCTTTTGTTTAAGTGAAATTTGGTTTTCATAAGAGCCCTATAACTGCAATAAGGTAAAACGGCCCGGATGGGCCATCCGCTTGGGCAACTGCCTGCGATTTTGGCACGAAAGCGCGCCAAAGGTTCCCCTGCCGAACGGCCGCTCAGGGCCGGGTGGGCGGTGGTTGAGCTGGCGGCGCCGCCAGCAGCCACTCGATGCGCCTGAGCGCTTCGGTCGCCTGCTCGGCCTGCCCGCGCTGCTGCGCCACCGTGGCCTGCAAGCGCAGCCACGCCAGCAGGGGCCGGCGCCAGCCTTGGTCGGAGGCGGTCTGCACCACCAACGCCAGCGCCTCGGGGTCGAGCCGCTGCGCGCGCAGCCAGACGCTGGCGGCCACCAGGCGCGCCAGCGGGTCGTCGATGGCGCGCAGCAGCGCCGCCGCTTCCCCTGCGGCGGCCGGCTCCAGCAAGCGCCGCGCGGTGGGCCGGTGGGCCGCCGGCAACCACTCGATGTCGGCGGCCTGCGCTTGCCCGAGCAGGTAGCGGGCGTAGGCCTGCTCAGCCAAGCCGGCGTGGGGCAGCAGCGGCTGCGCTGCCAAGCAAGCGTCGGCCAAGTCAAGCGCGGCTTGTGCCACGGCACAGCGGGTCAGCGCCAGCCGCGCCATCTGGTCGGCACGCGCCGTGCGCTGAACGGACTCACGCGCACGCTGCCACTCCAGCTCGGCCACGCGCTGGCGGCCTTCCAGGTCGGCCCGAATGGCGCGCTGCTGCGCCGCGTGGGCTTCGATTTGCCAATCGGGCACGCGTGGCCCGGCCGCGCAACCCGCCAGCAGCAGCACCCCCAACAAAAGGGCACACAACAGCCCCCCATGCCAACGGATCTGCGCCTTGGGCGCAAGCGGTGCGGGCTGGGCAAGGCCAGCCGACCATTGTTGCTGCTGCATCAGGGCACCCTCAGTTCGGTGTCGCGCGCCAAAGGCCAGCGCCGGCTGAGCTCGCTGAGCAGGCCATCGATGCGGCGCAGATTGGCCTCCACCTCGACCCGCAACTGATCCAGATCCACCGTGGCGGCGCGCGTATTTTGCGCAATGCCTTGGGCCTCGACCAGCACCGCATCGACCTGTTGCAGCGACTGGCGCGCATCGGCCAGCAAGCCCTCGATTTGGCGCACCGCCGCCTGGGTGTCGGTCATCAGGCCATCGGCCCCAAACACGCGCTGGTCAGCATTTCCCACCAGCGATTCGGCCCGCTCCGCCACCGCCTCCAGGCGCCGCAGCAAGGCGTTGCTCTCGTCGACCACCTGCATGAAGCGGGCGCGGTCTTCGGGGTTGCCCACCAATACCCCGAGCGCACCTTGCGGCCCCACCAGCGTTTCGCTGGCGCGCTGCACGTTGCGCAAGCTGGCATTGAGCGGCGCCTGCTCGGCGGTCATGGTGCTGAGATTTTGCAGCAAATCGCGCACCTGGATCACCAGGCGCGGCAGGTCGGCCATGGCGTCGCCTTGGAGCACCCTGCGCTCGACGCCATCGAGCAGGGGCGGGTCTTCCAGCACCCCGGTGAAGGCGCGCAAGCGCGTCGCCCCCACCAGGCTGCGCTCGAGCGTAAACACGCTGCTCTCGCGCAACCAGTGGGCCTCGCTGCTGCGCACGTCGACCCAGATGCGCACCATGCCGTCGTCACCTAGCCCCACGCGGCGCACGCGCCCGATCGGAAATCCAGAGAAGGTCAGGTCCATGCCGATCGCCACCCCTTCGGAGTCGTCGGCAATCAGCACCAGCTCTTGGGTGGGCTCGAACGCACCGCGTGCGTACAACAAAAACAGCGCCGCCCCCAGCAGCAACGCCAGCATCAGCGCGAGCAAGGCCGCCGCCTTGAACTCGACGTGCTTGACGCGCGCCTGGCGGATGGTGCGTTCGACTGTGTCTTCGGTGCTCATGAGATCAAGCGTAGTTGCCCAATAGTGAAACCATCTGAATCAGCAGCAGCGCCAGAAACAGGCGCAGCAACAGCTGCAATTCGGTGCTGGCCCGCTGACTCGGGTCCACTGGATCGTACAGACTGGATGCCAGCGGCACCAGCGCCACGATGAGGGCAAAGAAAAAAGTCTTGAAAACGAAGATCAGCGTCACCTCGGGGCTGAAAACCCGCCCCACCAGGTGCGTGTACGGGTCGATGGCCCAGGGGCTAAAACCGTAAATGTTGACGTAGCCCAGCAACAGCGCCACCAGCGTGCTGACGGCCACCAGCGTCAGCACCGAAAAGATACCCGCCAAGGCGCGCGGCAGCACCAGCCAGTGCAGCGCGTCTTTGCCCTCGGCTTGCAGTTGCTCAAACGCCCCTTGGCGGCGCAGCGTCAAGATTTCTCCGGCTTGGCCAATGCTGCAGCGCAGCGCCACGAACAGCGCCGCCGCCAGCGGAATGAGCTCCAGCACCAACACCCGCACCACCATCTCGACCGCATACTGCGTCAGCCCCAAGCCGGTGGCCGTCACCACCACGATCCGGATCAGCACCACGCCAAACAGGGCCGACAAGGCGGTGAACCACAGCAGCACCGGCGCCGTGGCCTGGTAAATGTGCAAAGCCAACATCGGCCAGCGCTCGCGGCGGTAGCTCGCGGGCGAGACCGCCAACACCAAAATCACCGCCCCCAGGTGCACGATGCGCCACCAATTTAGGCACCAATGCAGCAGCCCGCGCCCCATGCCCGATCCCAGCGCGAAAAATTGCTTGAGCCACACCATAGGGCCGATCTTAGCGTGCGGCACACCGCGCCGCCATGGCTTTAGAGCGTGTCGTCTTGCTCGTCGAGCAGGCGCAGCCGACGGCTAAGGGTGGCGCGGGTCTGGCGGCGCGACAACAGCTTGGCTTGCGCGGCGGGCGGGAAATCGGTGAACTGGATCACGCCGCGCAGGATGAGGATGTCGATCAGGTCTTCGGTGACGCGCGCCACACCGCTGTCCGACAGGGCCAGATCGCGCTGTACCTGCTGCTCGGCCGATGGCGTCGGCCCGCGTTCTTCGTCGGGCAGCAGGGGCGGTGGCGGGCTCATGGGCGCACCCCCGGCAGGTCGGAGTGCACACTGCTTTGCAGCCTGAGCACCAGCTGCACCCGGTCGCGCACCCCCAGTTTGTCGAAAATGGCCCCCAAGTGGGCCTTGACCGTGCGCTCGGAAATGAACAACTGCTCGGCCACCTCTTTGTTGCTTTTGCCCAAGGCGACGGCGCGCGCCACTTGGGCCTCGCGCTCCGATAGGCCCGACAAGTCGCAGCCCGCTGCGCTGGCCGAGGCGGGGTTGCGCTGCACCAGCTCGCGGGTTGCCGCCACCAGCCGCTGCACCAGGCTGGGCCCCACCCACAGCCCACCGTGCACCACCACCTGCTGGACTTCGCGCAGCAGCTCCGGCACCGCTTGCAGGTGACAGTAACCGCGCGCCCCGGCATCGAGCGCGCGCAGGCCTTCGGCGTCTTCGGGCACGCTGCTGAGCACCACCACCAGAGACCCCGGTCGCTGCGCCAGCAATTCGGCGATGCGGTCCGGCCACTGCGGCTGGCTCACGGGGATCCAGACCGTATCGCCCGGGCGCACCCGCGCCAACAGATTGCCCCAAGTGGCCCACTGGCCATCGGCAAAGGCTTGCACCCAACGCTCTGAGGGCGTCGGCAAGGCGGTGCTGCTGGCCGTTGAATGCAGCAAAAAATAGGCTAGGCTCATGCGGTTCCTCGGCGTCTGGGGTCAGCGTTCGGAGAGGGCGTTTTCTTTGGCCCGCAACACCGGCTTGAGCAAGTAGCTCAAAATGGTGCGCTTGCCGGTCAGGATGTCGACTTGGGCCACCATCCCGGGGATGATGGGCAGGCCTTCACCCAACGAAGCCTCGCGGGTGCGCAGGCGCACGATGAAAAAGGCGTTGCCTTGCTCGTCGACCACGGTGTCGGCGCCGATGTGCTCGACATCGGCGCGCAGGCCGCCGTAGATGGCGAAGTCGTAGGCGGTGAACTTGACCATGGCCTCTAGGCCCGGGCGCAGGAAGCCGATGTCGCGCGGTGCAATGCGGGCCTCCAGAATCAGGGCGTCGTCGAGCGGCACGATTTCCACCACCTCGCGCCCGGGTTGCACCACCGCTCCCATGGTGGTGACGTGCAAGCGGCTGACGGTGCCGCGCAGGGGCGAGCGGATGTCGGCGCGCACCACCCGGTCTTCCAAGGCGCGCCCGCCTTCGACCAAGGCCGACAGGCGGTTCATGGTGTCGGAGAGTTCGGCGCTCATTTGATTGCGCGCCGTGAGCTGCACTTCTTCGATGCGGCGCTGGGCTTCGGTGATGGAGGCCAGTACGCGCGCAATCTGCGCCGCCGCCTGATCGCGCTCCCCCACGAGGCGCGAGACCTGTTGATCCAGCCGCAGCACCTCGACTTCAGACACCGCCCCACTGGCCACCAGCGGTCGCGTGGCGGCCAATTCGCGCTGCACCAGGCTCAGGCTGCTGGCGGCCGAGTCGCGCCGCGATTGGGCCTCGGTCAGCTCTTGCCGGCGCTGCAGCAACTGGCTCTGGGTGATGGAGATCTGGGCGCTGATTTCGGCCCGGCGCGACTCGAACAGGCTGCGCTCCTGGGCCACGATGGCCGGCGCTTCGCGCTCGAGCGCCACGGACGGGTTGAAGCTGCGGCCTTGGATGAGCGCGCGCAAGCGCTCGGCGCGCGCCTCCAGCGCCATTTGAGAGACGCGGGTTTCACCCAAGTTGGCCGCAAAGCGCGTCGGGTCCACGCGCAGCAGCACCTGATCGGCCTCCACCACCTGGCCTTCGCGCACCAAAATTTCGCTCACCACCCCGCCATCCACGCTTTGCACGATCTGCACCTGCTGGCTGGGCACCACGCGGGCCTCGCCGCGCGTGACCTGATCGACCTTGGCCACCGCCGCCCACAACACCAGCACCAGCACCAGCACGGCGCTCCAGCGCAGCAGCCGGCGCGCGCGCAAGGGCTCTTGCTGCAATTGGGCCCAGTCGGCGTCGGCGGCCCAATCGAGCGCCTCGCCATCGGGCTCATCGTCGCGCGCCAGGCGCTGCGCCAGCTTGCCAAACAAGGGCTTGCCCACGCGCGCTCCGGCCTCGGTGGCCTGACCGATGCGCTCGAAGGTTTTTTGCTCGAGTTTGCTCATCACGCAGCCTTTCCGATCCGGCCTTGGCGCAGCGCCTGGATGACCTGCTCTTTGGGGCCATCGGCCACGATGCGGCCGGCATCCATGACAATGATGCGTTCGACCAGATCGAGCAAGGAAGTTCGGTGGCTCACCAGCACCACGGTCTTGCCCAGCACGAACTGCTGCAAGCGCTTTTTGATGTCTTCCTCGCTCGAGTGGTCCATGGAGGAGGTGGGCTCGTCGAGCAGCAGAATGGGCGGGTCGTTGATCACCGCGCGGGCGATCGCCACCCCCTGGCGCTGGCCGCCCGAGAGCGACTCGCCGCGCTCGCCCACCAGCATATCGAAGCCCTGCGGGTGCTGGTTGACCAAATCCACGATGCCGCTGAGGGTGGCGGCCCTGAGCACGTCGGCGTCGTCGGCCAACGGCGCGCCCAGGGTGATGTTTTCGCGCAGGCTGCCGTAAAAAAGCATCACGTCTTGTTGCACGTAGCCGATGTGGCGGCGCAATTCGGCCGGGTCGAGCTGGCGCTGGTCGATGCCGTCGATCAGCACCGCGCCGCTGCTGGGCCGGTACAGGCCGAGGATGAGCTTTTCCAGCGTGGTTTTGCCCGAGCCGATGCGCCCCAAGATGGCCACGCGCTCGCCGGGTTGGATGCGAAAGCTGACGTTGCGCAGCGAGGCGTTGCTCTGGCCGGGGTAGCTAAACGAGACGTCTTTGAACTCGATCCCCCCCTGAATGTGGCCGCGGCTGATGAACTGCGCGCCATCGGGGCGTTCTACTTCGCGCTGCATCATCTCCTCGAGCGAGCTCAGGGCGGTGGCGGCGGTGTGGTACTGCACCAGCAAGCCGGCCACTTGGCCGATGGGGGCCATGGCGCGCGAGGCCAGCATGGAGCAGGCAATCAGACCACCCATGGTGAGCTCGCGCGCACCGATCAAATAAACCCCCAAGATGACGATCGCCACCGTGACCGCACCCTGCACAAAAGCCGCCGTGTGGCTGGCGCTGGCCGAGAGCAGCCGCAACTGCGCCCCGACGCGCGCCAACAGGGCGGCGCTTTGCTCCCACTTGCGCTGGATCGGGGCTTCGGCGGCGAGTGCTTTGAGGGTTTCGAAACCCACCAGACCCTCGATCAGGGTGGCGTTGCGCTGCGCGCTGGCGCGGTAGGTGGTTTCGGTGAGCGTGTGCATGCGCCCCTGCACCGCCAGCGCGTACAGCAACAACACCGCCGCGCCGATGAACAAGGGGATCAGCATCATGGGTGCGATCCAGCCGATCACGAGGAAGAAGATCAGCGCAAAAGGCAGATCGATGAAGGCCACCACGGTGGCCGAACCGATGAAGTCGCGCACCGACTCGAAGGCGCGCAGGTTGGAGGCAAAGGAGCCGGCCGAGGCCGGGCGCTGCTCCATGCGCATGCCCAGCACGCGCTCCATGATGAAGGCCGATAGCTTGACGTCGGCGCGGCTGCTGGCCAGATCGACGAAGCGGCTGCGCATGACCTTGAGCATCAGATCGCCCAGCACGATGATGAAAATCCCGGCCGAGAGCACCCACAGGGTGTCAAAGGCTTGGTTGGGCACCACGCGGTCGTAGACGTTCATCATGAACAGCGGCATCGCCACCGCGAACAGATTGGTCAGGAAGGCCGCCAACAGCACATCGCGGTACAGGCGCCGGTTTTCGGCGATAACGCCCCAGAACCAGTGCTCGCCGCGCACCTGCTTGACCGCCGGGCTGCGCGCGTCGTAGCGCGTGCGCGGTCGGGCATAAATCGCGCGGCCGCTGTAGCGCGCCTCGATCTGCGCCGTCGGCAGATCGAGTGCGGCCTCGCCGAGGTCGGGAAAAATCACGCGCACGCTGGCGCCGTCGGCGCTGCGCTCGAGCAGCACGCAGGCGCACTGTTCGTCGAGCAGCAGCACCGCGGGCAGCAGCTCAGCCTGCAGCCTGGCGATGGGCTGGCGCACCAGCTTGCTGCTCAGGCCGGCCCGGTGCGCGGCGCGCTCGAACAGCGACGGCGTCAGGCGCCCGTCGGGTGTGGGCAGGCCAGCCAAGGCGCCGTCGCGCGTCAGCGCCAAACCGTGCAGGCGCGCCAGCACGATCAGGCAGTGCAACAGGTCGTCGCGCTCAGGCGCTGCCGGCTGAGCGGGCAGCGGCAGGGCGGTGTCTGGGGTCATTGCTACTCCGTGATGGCCCGAACGCCACGGCATCCCTGACACCGCGCGCAGCGAGACCGACAGTCCTTGACTTCAATCAAGCCGCAGTGTAGCGCAAAGCGGCATCGATTGATAAAAACGCAATCTCGGCGGCCTTCCCGGTCGCACCCCCCGCTGCGTTCAATTGGCCATCAGCGCGGCCGGCTCATCGCTTTCGATCACCTGCTGCGCCCAAGCGCGCAGCTTGCGCGTATCGGCACGCAAAATCTGCTGCTTGACCGCCAGTATCTGGCTTGGGTGCATGGAAAAACTGCGCAGCCCCAGCCCCAGCAGCAGCCGCGTCATGGTGGCGTCACCGGCCATTTCGCCGCATACACTGACCGGCTTGTTCTGTGCCCGGCACTCGGCAATGGTGCTCGCCACCAGTTGCAGCACCGCCGGGTGCAGCGGGTCGTACAGGTGCGCCACGCTTTCGTCCACGCGGTCGATCGCCAGCGTGTACTGGATCAGGTCGTTGGTGCCGATCGAGAAAAAATCGAAGTGCTTCAAAAACAAGCGCAACGCCAGCGCCGCAGCGGGGATTTCGATCATCGCGCCCAGCCGCACCGGGCCATAGACGGCGGCACGGGCATCGAGCTGCGTCCGCGCCTTGGCCAACAAGGCCTTGACTTGCTGCACCTCGCGCAGATGCGCCAGCATCGGGATCAGCAGATTCACCTTGCCGTGCGCAGCGGCGCGCAACACAGCACGCAACTGCGTCAGGAACATGGCCGGCTCCGACAGGCTCCAGCGGATCGCGCGCAGCCCCAGCGCCGGGTTCAGGTGCTCGTCGCGGCTGCTGCGGTTGAGCGGCTTGTCGGCCCCGATATCGACGCTGCGTATCGTCACCGGCAACCCGTGCATGCCCTCCACGGCGGCGCAGTAGGCGGCGTACTGTTCCTCCTCGTCGGGTAACTTGCCACGGCCCATGAACAAAAACTCGGTGCGAAACAAGCCCACACCGACCGCGCTCACCGCCAGCGCGGGCAGGGTGTCCGAGGGCTGTTCGATGTTGGCCAGCAACTCGATGCGTTCGCCGTCGAGCGTGACCGCGGGGGTGTTTTTGATGCGCGACAAGCGCTGGCGTTCGACTTCGCCCTGGCGCTGCTTGAAGCCGTATTCGGCCAGCACGATGTCTGAAGGGTTGACGATCAGCACCCCGGCGTCGCCGTCGATCACCACCCAATCGTCCTGGCGCACCAGCTGGCTGGCGCCACGAGCGCCCACCACGGCCGGGATGTCCATGCTGCGCGCCACGATGGCGGTGTGGCTGGTCTTGCCGCCCACGTCGGTGGCAAAGCCGACGAAGACGCTGCGCTTGAACTGCAAGGTGTCGGCCGGCGAGAGGTCGTGCGCAACCAACACCAGCGGGTCTTCCATGCCATGCCCCCCCTTGGCGCTTTCGCCTTCAAGGCGGTTGCTCGGGGCCAGCATCGGGGCCGTGGCCCCGTTCATGCTGCGCAGCAGCCGCTCGGTGATTTGCTCCAGATCGGCCTTGCGTTCGCGCAGATAGGGGTCTTCCATTTCGTCGAACTGTTTGGCCACCAGTTCGAGCTGCGAGGTGAGCGCCCACTCGGCGTTGTAGTGGCGCTCTTGCACAAAGTGCGTGACGCCTTCTTGCAACTGCACGTCTTGCAGCAGCATCAGGTGCACATCGAGCAAGGCGGTGAGCTCTGGATGCGCCTCCATGCTGGCGGTTTCCTGCAGACCGCGCTGCACCTGCTCGATTTCGGCGATCACCGCATCGCGCGCCTGGCGCAGGCGGCGCAGTTCCTCGCGCACCTGTTCCGGCCCAATGAAGTAATGCGCCACGTCGATGCGGCTGGAAGCCACCAGCACCGCGCGCCCGATGGCGATGCCCCGCGAGACCGCTTGCCCGTGTACGCTAAAGGTCATTGTCCCTCTCCAAACTTGTCGTCGATCAGCGCCAGCAGCGCCTGCATGGCGGCTTGCTCGTCGGGGCCGTCGGTTTCGATTTCGACCTGCGATCCCATGCCCGCGGCCAGCATCATCACGCCCATGATGCTCTTGGCGTTGATGCGCCGCCCGCCCCGGCTCATCCACACCTCGCATGGGTACTGGCCTGCCAGCTTGGTCAGCTTGGCCGAGGCGCGGGCGTGCAGCCCGAGTTTATTGCTGATGGTCGCGGTGGTTTTGAGCATGGGATGGGTCTGGGGTCGGGCGCTGCAGCGCCTGAGCGGGGATGTTGGGCAGCGCCATCACGCCCAAGGTGCCGCCCTGCAGCGCGCGTGCACACAGGGCCTCGAGGGGTTCGTGGCGGTACGAGACGGCGCGCAGCAACATCGGCAGATTGACGCCAGCCAGCAGCCGCGTGCGCACCCCGTCGGCCACCTGGCTGGCCACGTTGCAGGGCGTCGCCCCCACGATGTCGGCCAACAGCAGATGCGACCTGGTTCCGTGGCGCCGCAGCAGCAACTGCAGTTGCGCCAGGCTTTCCTCGGGCGCTTGCTGCGCCGCCACATCGAGCGCCTGCAGGCAGTCGTCGGCGTCGGGGAAGACGTGCAGCACGCACTGGCGCAGCGCCGAGGCGAGCGGCGCGTGGGCAATGACGATGATGCCGTTCATGGCTGCGATTATGCGGCCCAGCGGGGCCAGCTTTTCCCCCTGAAGCGCTGGGTGACTCTGAACTTTGTGCTGCCTTTCGAGCCCAATCGCGCTACATTATGCGAATACCTATAAGCAACCTGTGCGCTCCGACTGGGAGCAGCGGCTGGCGCTGGTCTGCGCGATTTAGGCGATCCGTTGATTGAAGGGTTTTTCACCATGCAACCTGCATCCGAACCACATCTAAACCGGCGCCGGTTTCAGCTTGGCTTGGCCGCTGCAACTGCGCTCGGGCTGAGTGGTTGCGCTAGCGGAAACCAAGTGCCGCCGTCGCGCTTTCTGCTGCTCGACGGCAGCACGCTGAGCGAGGCCGACCTGCGCGGCCAAGTCACGCTGGTCAACTTCTGGGCCACTTCGTGCGTGTCCTGCGTGCGCAAAATGCCCGATTTGGTGGCCACCTACCTCAAGTACCGCGAGCGCGGCTTCGAGACCATTGCGGTGGCGATGAGCTTCGACCCACCGGCCATGGTGGCCAATTTTGCGCAAACGCGCCAATTGCCTTTCAAGGTCGCACTAGACAGCACCGGCGCCTTGGCGCGTGATTGGGGCGAGGTGCGCCTGACACCCACCACCTTTGTGGTGGACCGGCAGGCGCGCATCGCCAAGCGCTACCTGGGGCCGATCGACCCCGCTGCGCTCAACGCCTTCATCGAAGGCTTGCTGGCCTAGGGCGGCTCTGCAAAACCCGCGCCGAGCGCTGTTTTTAATCGCGGAAATTGTCGTGGCAGGCCTTGCAAGAGGCGGCGGTCTCGCCAAAGGCGCGCCGCACCGCATCGAGGTTGTTGGTCATCGCGGCGGCATTGAGGGCGGTGAGCGCACGCGCTGTGTCTTGGGCCGCAGCGTCAAAGCGGGCGCGCTCGGTCCAGACCACTGCCTTGGCCCTGCTTGGCAAGCCTTGCGTTTCGGGCGTAAAACCAGCCCACGGCAGGCGCGACAGCATCATGACGACGGCCATGTTTTGTTGCAGCACAGCCGCGTCGAAAGGCACGCGCCCATTGGCCATGGCCCCTACGCGGCCAAAGTGGTGGCCCATGACCTCAAAAGCCCCTTGGCGGTAGTCAACTGCATCTTGGGGGGTGCGAAACTGGGCCTGCGCGGCACCGGTGGCGGTTAACAGCGCGGCAGCGATCAGCGCGACGGGAAACTTCATCTGACATTCCTCTTGGTGGTGAAAAAACGGGCGTGGTTTACCGCGTAAGCGGACAGCGATTCAGTTTATGCACGTATCATTGCCGGCTGGTTACAGGGCCTCTTGTCCGACTGTTTCGCATAGTTATTTGGGAGGGTTGCGCGGATGCACCGAATTCGAGTTTGGGACGGGCCCACGCGGCTCTTTCACTGGTCTTTGATGCTGGCGGTGATCGGACTGATCACCACTGGCAACGTGGGCGGGCTGTGGATGGAGTGGCACATCTGGCTGGGCTACTTCGTGCTCTCCCTGCTGCTGTTTCGCCTGTTCTGGGGTGTGGTGGGCGGATACTGGTCGCGCTTTGCCAGCTTTGCCTATGCGCCCAGGTCGATCTGGGCCTATTTGCGCGGGCGCAGCCCGACGCTGCACCGCGTTGGGCACAACCCCTTGGGGGCGCTGTCGGTGTTTGCGCTGCTGCTGGCGCTGCTGCTGCAGGTGCTCAGCGGCCTGCTCACCGACGACGCCATCTTTTACGCTGGCCCTTGGGTGGCGTGGGCCAGCCCGGAGTGGGTGGACCGCGCCAGCGACTACCACGACGAAGTGGGCAAGCTGCTGCTGATCGGTTTGGTGGCACTGCACCTGCTGGCGCTGCTGTATTACAAGCTGGTCAAGCGCGAGGCGCTGGTGTCGGCCATGCTCACCGGAGACAAGCTGCTGCCCAAGCCCGCACCGTCGAGCCGCGACGGTGCCGCCCAATGGGCGCTGGCGGCGGGCTGCTACGCCTTGGCAGCGGGCTTGAGCTACGTGCTGGTGAACTGGGCGCCGGCTTAGGCTTTGATCTGCGCCAGCAAGGTGTCGGCGTCCGAGACCTCGAACTTGCCCGGGCCTTCGACGTTGAGCACCTTGACCACCCCGTCTTGCAGCAGCATCGAGTAGCGGTTGCTGCGCAGCCCCAAGCCGCGCCCGCTTAGGTCGAGCGTCAGGCCGGTGGCGCGCGCCAACGCGGCGTCGCCGTCGGCCAGCAGGCGAATTTTGCCGGCCGTGCCTTGCTCGCGCGCCCACGCCCCCATCACGAACACATCGTTGACGCTCACGCACCAGATTTCATCGACCCCGGCGGCCTTGAAATCGGCGCAGCGCTGGATGTAGCCGGGCAGGTGATTGACCGAACAAGTGGGTGTAAAAGCGCCCGGCACTGCAAACAGGGCAATGGTCTTGCCCGCCAGGGCGGCCTCGGTATCGACCTTGTTGGGGCCGATGCTGCAGCCCTCGCCCTCTTGCTCAACAAACTCCATCAGGGTGGTGGCGGGAAGGCGGTCTCCAACTTTGATCATGTGTGCACTCCTAGGCAGAAACAAAAAAACCAACCGGCATTGTCGGTTGGTTTTTCTGCCGGGCCTAAGGCCAGAAGCAAAAGGCTTACACCAAGTCGGCTTTTTGCACCAAACGGGTCGCAACCCAGTTCTTGGTTTTCGACAGCGGGCGGCTCTCGGTGATCTCGATCACGTCGCCGAGGTGGAAATCACCGTTTTCATCGTGCGCGTGGTACTTGCTCGACTTGATCACGATCTTGTCGTAGAGCTCGTGTTTGACGCGGCGCTCGACCAACACCGTGACGGTTTTGGCGCGCTTGTCGCTCACCACTTTGCCGATCAGGGTGCGCTTGAGGGATGAGGTGGCACTGGTTTGGGCTTCACTCATGGTTCACTCCTTGGTGGCCGAAGCGCGTTTTTGCGCCAAGATGGTCTTGGCACGGGCGATCGCGCGCCGGGTTTCACCCAGCGTGGCGGTGTTGTTGAGTTGTTGCGTGGCTTTTTGCATGCGCAAATTGAAATGCGCTTTTTGCAGCGATTTCACTTCGGCTTGCAGGGCGGCTTCGTCTTTTTGACGCAGTTCGGCGGTATTCATGGGGTGCTCCTGATTACTGGCCCAACATGCGGGTCACGAAGGTGGTGCGCAGCGGCAGCTTAGCGGCTGCGAGCAAGAAGGCTTCCCGAGCCAATTGCTCGGGTACGCCCACGATCTCGTACAGCACCTTGCCGGGCTGAATTTCGGCCACGTAGTACTCGACCGCGCCCTTGCCGTTGCCCATGCGGACTTCGGCTGGCTTTTTGGAGATCGGCTTGTCGGGGAAGACGCGAATCCAGACCCGGCCACCGCGCTTGACGTGGCGCGAAATGGCCCGGCGAGCGGACTCGATCTGGCGAGCCGTCAGACGGCCACGATCTGTGGACTTCAGGCCGAAATCGCCAAAGGCCACGGTAGCGCCACTGGTGGCGATGCCCGTGTTGCGGCCTTTTTGTTCTTTACGGTATTTACGGCGTGCAGGTTGCAACATGATTGAATTTCTCCTTAGGCCTGCGGTTTGGCGCCGCCATCGGCAGGGGCACCAGCGGCACGGCGTGGCGCTCCGGCACCGGAACCGGCACCACGACCGCCGCGGCTATCGGGTCGGCCATCAGGACGGCCGTCGCGGCGCGGGCCACGGGGTGGACGGCGCTCGTCGTCGGGGCGCGGGGTGCTGTCGAGCGTGGGCGCATCGCTGCGGCCCAGGTTGTCGCCCTTATAGACCCAGACCTTGACGCCGATCACACCATAGGTGGTCTTGGCTTCCGAGGTGCCGTAGTCGATGTCGGCGCGCAGCGTGTGCAGCGGCACCCGGCCTTCGCGGTACCACTCGGTGCGGGCGATTTCGATGCCGTTCAGGCGCCCAGCCGACATGATCTTGATGCCTTGGGCACCCAGACGCATGGCGTTTTGCATGGCGCGCTTCATGGCGCGGCGAAACATGATGCGCTTTTCGAGCTGCTGCGTGATCGAGTCGGCGATCAGCTTGGCATCGACTTCGGGCTTGCGCACTTCTTCGATGTTGACCGCCACCGGCACGCCCAGCTTGGCAGCCAGTTCTTTTTTCAGCTTCTCGATGTCCTCGCCTTTTTTGCCGATCACCACACCCGGGCGCGCCGAGTAGATGGTGATGCGGGCGTTTTTGGCCGGGCGTTCGATCACGACGCGCGAGACGGCGGCGTTTTTCAGCTTGGCTTTGAGGTACTCGCGCACCTTGATGTCTTCGGCCAGCATGCCGGCAAAGTTGCGCTCGCTGGCGTACCAGCGGCTGGCCCAGTTGCGGCTCACCGAGAGGCGAAAACCGGTCGGATGGATTTTTTGTCCCATGGCTAGTCCTGTCGGTTTAGGTGCCCACCGTCACGTAGATGTGACAGGTCGGTTTGCTGATGCGGTTGCCGCGGCCTTTGGCGCGCGCCGAAAAACGCTTGAGCGTGGTGCCTTGTTCGACGTAGATGGTCTTGACCTTGAGCTCGTCGATGTCGGCCCCGTCGTTGTGCTCGGCGTTGGCGATGGCCGAGTCGAGCGCCTTCTTGACGATGCCAGCGGCCTTCTTCTGCGTGAAGTTCAGAATGTGCAGCGCCTGATCGACTTTTTTGCCTCGAATCAGGTCGGCCACCAGGCGGCCCTTGTCCACCGAGAGGCGGACGCCGCGAACGATTGCGCGTGTTTCCATGGTGTGTGTCCTTACTTCTTGGCTTTCTTGTCGCCGGGGTGACCCTTGAAGGTGCGCGTGAGCGAGAACTCGCCCAGTTTGTGGCCCACCATCTGGTCGGTGATATAGACCGGCACGTGCTGCTTGCCGTTGTGCACGGCGATCGTCAGCCCGATGAAGTCGGGCAGGATCATGGAGCGGCGCGACCAGGTTTTGACCGGCTTTTTGTCTTTGGTAGCAACGGCCTTTTCGACCTTGGCCATCAGGTGATGGTCAACGAAGGGGCCTTTTTTGAGTGAGCGCGTCATGTCGTCAGCTCCTTACTTCTTGCGCCGCGAGACGACCATGGTCTGCGTGCGACGGTTGTTGCGGGTGCGGTAACCTTTGGTCAGGTTGCCCCACGGATCAACCGGCGGCATACCGGTGCCGGTGCGGCCCTCACCACCACCGTGCGGGTGGTCGATCGGGTTCATGGCGACGCCGCGCACGGTTGGGCGGATGCCCATGTGGCGTTTGACGCCAGCCTTGCCGAGTTGGCGCAGGCTGTGTTCGGGGTTCGAGACTTCACCGATGGTGGCGCGGCAATCGACGTGCACCTTGCGCACCTCGCCGGAGCGCACCCGCACCTGGGCATAGACGCCTTCGCGTGCCAGCAGCACCGCCGAGGCACCCGCTGAACGGGCGATTTGCGCGCCCTTGCCAGGCAGCATTTCGATGCAGTGAATGGTCGAACCGACTGGAATGTTGCGGATCGGCAGCGTGTTGCCGACGCGAATCGGCGACTCCGGGCCCGACAGCAGCGTGGCCCCCACGGCCACGCCACGCGGCGCGATCACGTAGCGGCGCTCGCCATCGGCGTAGCACAGCAGGGCGATGTGGGCGCTGCGGTTCGGGTCGTATTCGAGGCGCTCGACCTTGGCCGGAATGGCGTCTTTGTTGCGCACGAAATCGACCACACGGTAGTGGTGCTTGTTGCCGCCGCCCCGGTGGCGCACGGTGATGTGGCCGTTGTTGTTGCGGCCGGCCTTCTGGAACTTGGGCTCCAGCAGCGGCGCGTAGCCCTCACCCTTGTGCAGGGTTTCGCGTGTGACCTTGACCATGCCCCGGCGGCCGGGGGAGGTCGGTTTCATCTTGATGACTGCCATGATCAGACGGCCTCCCCGCCAAAGCTGATTTCTTGCCCGGCTTGCAGCGTCACGTAGGCTTTGCGCACGTGGTCGCGGCGACCGATGGTTTTGCCAAAGCGCTTGCTCTTGCCTTTTTGGTTGAGCACGTTGACGGCCTTGACCTTGACGTTGAACATTTGCTCGACCGCTGCCTTGATTTCGGTCTTGGTGGCGTTTTGCAGCACCTTGAACAAAACCGCGTTGGTTTTATCGGCCGTGGCAGTGGCTTTTTCCGAAACGATCGGCGCCACCAGCACCTGCATCAGGCGGCCTTCGTCAAACTGGATGCTGCTCATGCGAACATCTCCTTGAATTGGTCCAGGGCACCTTTGGTGACGATCACCTTTTTGTAGTGCACCAGCGAGAGCGGGTCGGCGTAGCGTGGCTCGAGCACCAGCACGTGCGGCAGGTTGCGCGAAGCCAGGTAGAGGTTTTCATCGACCTCGTCGGCGATCAGCAGCACCGATTTCAGATTCATGGCCTTGAACTTGTCGGCCAGCAGCTTGGTTTTGGGGGCTTCGAGCGTGATCGCATCGACCACCGCCAAACGGCCCTCGCGCACCAGTTGCGACAGAATCGAAGCCATGCCGGCGCGGTACATCTTCTTGTTGAGCTTTTGGCCGAAGTTTTCGTCCGGGCTGTTCGGGAAGATGCGACCGCCCCCACGCCACAGCGGCGAGGAGGTCATGCCGGCGCGGGCGTTGCCGGTGCCTTTTTGGCGAAACGGCTTGCGCGTGCTGTGCTTGACGGTGGCGCGGTCTTTTTGCGCCCGCGTGCCTTGGCGCGCGTTGGCCTGGTAGGCCACCACCAGTTGGTGGATCAGCGCTTCGTTGTAGTCACGACCAAAGACGGCATCGGGCACTTCAACGGTGGAAGCGGCCTGGCCTTGTGGGTTGAGGAGTTCGACTTGCATCAGTTGCCTCCTTTGGGCAGTGCTTTGACAGCCGGACGCACGGTCACGAAGCCGCCGTTGGAGCCCGGCACCGCGCCTTTGATGAGCAGCAACTGGCGCTCAACATCGACCCGCACCACATCGAGGTTTTGCGTGGTGACGGTCTCGTCACCCATGTGGCCGGTCATTTTTTTACCCGGGAACACGCGGCCCGGATCTTGCGCCATCGAAATGGAGCCCGGCACGTTGTGCGAACGGCTGTTGCCGTGCGTGGCGCGCTGCGACGCAAAGTTGTGGCGCTTGATGGTGCCAGCAAAGCCTTTACCGATCGAGGTGCCTTGCACATCGACCTTTTGGCCTACGGCAAAGAGCTCGGCCACGGGCAACACGGTGCCGGCGGCGTATTTGCCCGCCACATCCGCGCTGACGCGGAACTCTTGCAGGATTTCACCGGCTTCGACGCCGGCTTTGGCCAAGTGACCGGCCGCCGGCTTGCTCACGCGCGAGGCGCGGCGCTTGCCATACGTCAGCTGCAAGGCATCGTAGCCATCGTTGGCTTGGGTTTTGACTTGTGCCACACGGTTGTTCGATACATCCACCACCGTGACAGGAACCGCGTCCCCGTCCTCGGTGAATAGGCGCATCATGCCCACCTTGCGGCCCAACAACCCCAGGGAGTTGCTCAGACTCATTTTTTCTCCATTTCCGCGTTGTCCGCGTGTCCGACTGCAATTGGCCGGAAAGCTTTTTAAACCAGCAAAGCCCTCCCTTTTAAGGGGGAGAGCCGGTCCGGATTTGACGATTGTTTTTGCTTGGACCCGATATGTCATTTCTGACAAAACGCGGCCAAGCTCAAGATTATAACCCGCTGACAGATTTCATGCAAGGCCTACGGAGCGGTTTCGGCTCGTCTGCGCTGCCGCAGGCCCGGCGCCTGTGGCCTTATTGCAACTTGATCTCGACATCGACGCCGGCTGGCAGGTCCAGCTTCATCAGCGCATCGACGGTTTTGTCGGTCGGGTCCACGATGTCCATCAGGCGCTGGTGGGTGCGGATCTCGAACTGGTCGCGGCTGGTCTTGTTGACGTGCGGCGAGCGCAGGATGTCAAAGCGCTTCATGCGCGTCGGCAGGGGCACGGGGCCCTTGACGATGGCGCCGGTGCGCTTGGCGGTGTCAACGATTTCAGCGGCCGAGGTGTCGATCAGCTTGTAGTCGAAGGCTTTGAGGCGGATGCGGATTTTTTGCTTGCTCATGGTGTGTTCGTCCTGTGTGCAATCAATCCAAAATCTTGGCCACCACGCCGGCGCCCACGGTGCGTCCGCCTTCGCGGATGGCGAAGCGCAGGCCTTCTTCCATGGCGATCGGGGCGATCAGTTTGACGGTGATGCTGACGTTGTCGCCCGGCATGACCATCTCTTTGCCTTCGGGCAGTTCGATCGAGCCGGTGACATCCGTGGTGCGGAAGTAAAACTGTGGCCGGTAGTTGTTGAAGAACGGGGTGTGGCGCCCGCCTTCGTCTTTGCTCAGCACGTAGACTTCGCCGGTAAAGTGGGTGTGCGGCTTGATGCTGCCGGGCTTGCACAGCACTTGGCCGCGCTGCACGTCTTCGCGCTTGGTGCCGCGCAGCAAGATGCCGACGTTGTCGCCCGCCTGGCCCTGGTCCAGCAGCTTGCGGAACATCTCGACGCCGGTGCAGATGGTTTTCTGGGTCACGGCCAAGCCGACGATTTCGATCTCTTCACCGACCTTGACGATGCCGCGCTCGATGCGCCCGGTGACCACGGTGCCGCGGCCGGAGATGGAGAACACGTCTTCCACGGGCATGAGGAAGGCACCGTCGACGGCGCGTTCGGGCTGGGGGATGTAGCTATCGAGGGCGTCGGCCAGCTTCATGATGGCTTGCTCGCCCAGCGGGCCTTTGTCGCCTTCCAAGGCGAGTTTGGCCGAGCCGTGGATGATGGGGGTCTGGTCGCCGGGAAAGTCGTATTTGTCGAGCAGCTCGCGCACTTCCATTTCGACCAGCTCGAGCAGCTCGGCGTCGTCGACCATGTCGCACTTGTTGAGGAACACGATGATGTAGGGCACGCCCACTTGGCGCGCCAGCAGGATGTGTTCGCGCGTTTGCGGCATCGGGCCGTCGGCGGCGGAGCAGACCAACACGGCACCGTCCATCTGCGCGGCACCGGTGATCATGTTCTTCACATAGTCGGCGTGGCCGGGGCAATCAACGTGGGCGTAGTGGCGGTTGGCCGTTTCGTATTCCACGTGCGCGGTGTTGATGGTGATGCCACGCGCTTTTTCTTCGGGAGCGGCGTCGATCTGGTCGTAGGCCTTGGCTTGACCGCCAAACTTGGCCGCCAGCACGGTGGTGATGGCCGCCGTGAGCGTGGTTTTGCCGTGGTCAACGTGACCAATGGTGCCTACGTTGACGTGCGGCTTGGTCCGCTGGAATTTTTCCTTTGCCATGATGCAAATATCCTTGAATGAAAAAAGAACAAAGCCCGTGTGGGTTTAAGGTCTGCGGCGGCGGCGGCGTCACGGGCAACGCCGCCTCCCGGTTGGGGGCGCATCAGACCGGGGCCTTGCGCAGCGCAACCGAACCCGGTGCGGCAGCGCGCAGCCCGCATCTTTACTTGGCGCGCGCCGAAATAATGGCTTCTTGCACGTTGCGCGGCGCTTCGGAGTAGTGCTTGAACTCCATGGTGTAGGTGGCGCGCCCTTGCGACATCGAGCGCAGCGTGGTCGAGTAGCCAAACATTTCGGACAGCGGCACCTCAGCCTTGATGGCTTTGCCACCGCCGACCATGTCTTCCATGCCCTGCACCATGCCGCGGCGGCTGGAGAGGTCGCCCATCACGTTGCCGGCGTAGTCTTCCGGGGTTTCCACTTCGACCGCCATCATGGGCTCCAAGATCACCGGCTGCGCTTTGCGGCAGCCTTCCTTGAAGCCGAAAATGGCCGCCATCTTGAAGGCCTGCTCGGAGGAGTCCACATCGTGGTAGGAGCCAAAGTGCAGCGTGACCTTGACATCGACCACCGGGTAGCCGGCCAGCACGCCGGTGTTGAGCGCTTCGATCACGCCTTTTTCCACCGCCGGAATGAACTCGCGCGGCACCACGCCGCCCTTGATGGCATCGACGAACTCGAAGCCCTTGCCCGGCGCTTGCGGCTCGATCTTGAGCACCACGTGGCCGTACTGGCCCTTGCCGCCGGACTGGCGCACAAACTTGCCTTCGGAGTCTTCGATGGTGCCGCGGATGGTCTCGCGGTACGCCACTTGCGGCTTGCCCACGTTGGCCTCGACGCCGAACTCGCGCTTCATGCGGTCCACGATGATTTCCAGATGCAGCTCGCCCATGCCGGCGATGATGGTCTGGCCCGATTCTTCGTCGGTCTTGACGCGGAACGATGGGTCTTCAGAGGCCAAGCGGCTCAGGGCGATGCCCATTTTTTCTTGGTCGGCCTTGGTCTTGGGCTCCACGGCCTGGGCAATCACGGGCTCGGGGAACACCATGCGCTCGAGCGTGATGATGGCCGAAGGGTCGCACAGGGTTTCGCCGGTGGTGACTTCCTTGAGGCCGACGCAAGCAGCGATGTCGCCGGCGCGGATTTCTTCGACCTCAACGCGGTTGTTGGCGTGCATCTGCACGATGCGCCCGATGCGCTCTTTCTTGCCCTTGATTGGGTTATAGACCGTGTCGCCTTTTTTGAGCACGCCGGAATAGACACGCACAAAGGTGAGTTGGCCGACGAAGGGGTCGGTCATGAGCTTGAAGGCCAGCGCGGCCAGCTTCTCGGAGTCGTCGGCGCGGCGGCTGGTGGGCTGCTCATCGTCGTCGCTGCCGCCCACGGGCGGAATGTCAACTGGCGAGGGCAGGAAATCCACCACGGCGTCGAGCATGCGCTGCACGCCCTTGTTTTTGAAGGCGGTGCCGCACAGCATGGGCTGAATCTCGGCCCCAATGGTGCGGGTGCGCAGGCCCAGCATGATTTCGGCCTCGCTCAAGTCGCCTCCTTCGAGGTACTTGTTCATCAGCTCTTCGTTGGCTTCGGCAGCGGCTTCGACCATTTTCTCGCGCCACTCTTGGGCGCTGGCTTGCAGCTCGGCCGGAATCTCGCGGTAGTCGAACTTCATGCCCTGCGAGGCATCGTCCCAATAGATGGCCTTCATCTTGATGAGATCGACCACGCCTTTGAAGCCTTCTTCGGCCCCGATCGGGATCACCACCGGAACCGGGTTGGCCTTGAGGCGCAGGCGCATCTGGTCATAGACCTTGAAGAAGTTGGCGCCGGTGCGGTCCATCTTGTTGACGAAGGCCAAGCGCGGCACCCGGTACTTGGTGGCTTGGCGCCACACCGTTTCAGACTGCGGCTGCACCCCACCCACGGCGCAATAGACCATGCAAGCGCCGTCAAGCACGCGCATGGAACGCTCGACCTCGATCGTGAAGTCCACGTGACCGGGGGTGTCGATGATGTTGAAGCGGTGCTCGGGGTAGGACAGGTCCATGCCCTTCCAGTAGCAGGTGGTGGCGGCCGAGGTGATGGTGATGCCGCGCTCTTGCTCTTGCTCCATCCAGTCCATGGTGGCCGCGCCATCGTGCACTTCACCGATTTTGTGGTTGACCCCGGTGTAAAACAGGATGCGCTCGGTGGTGGTGGTCTTGCCGGCGTCGATGTGGGCCGAGATACCGATGTTGCGGTAGCGCTCGATGGGCGTGTTGCGGGGCATGGAAAATTCTCCGAAAAATACGGGCCAAGCCCGCCACCTCGGCTGGGAGTGCGGCGGGCTTGGGGATAAGCGATAGGCGAAGGGCCTGGGGCCAGCGCAGCTTAGAAGCGGAAGTGGCTAAAGGCCTTGTTGGCCTCGGCCATGCGGTGCACCTCGTCGCGCCGCTTCATGGCGCCGCCACGGCCTTCGTTGGCCTCCAGCAGCTCGTTGGCCAGGCGCAGGGCCATGGATTTTTCACCGCGCTTGCGCGCCGCCTGCTTGATCCAGCGCATCGAGAGCGCGAGCCGGCGCACCGGGCGCACTTCGACCGGCACCTGGTAGTTGGCGCCACCGACGCGGCGCGATTTCACTTCCACCATGGGCTTGACGTTGTTGATGGCGGTGGTGAACAGCTCCAGCGGATCTTTGCCGGATTTTTTCTCCATGGTCTCGAGCGCGCCATAAATAATGCGCTCGGCGACCGCTTTTTTGCCGCCTTCCATGATCACGTTCATGAACTTGGACAGCTCGACATTGCCGTACTTGGGGTCCGGCAGGATTTCACGTTTAGGGACTTCGCGACGACGTGGCATTTTTACACCTCTTATGCTTCAGTTGGCGCCGCTTTGGCGGCACCGCGAGAGCCTTCATGGCCCCCACTTACTCGACCCGCGCACACAGCGTGCGTTGGGGCCATACGCCACCGACATGCGCGCCACGCGCACCGGCAACACCCGATCACAAGCCGACCCCGGCTTGCAACAAATTGACTGGCTTACTTGGCTTACTTGGCCTTGGGCCGTTTGGCACCGTACTTGGAGCGCGACTGCTTGCGGTCTTTCACGCCTTGCAAGTCGAGCGAGCCGCGCACGATGTGGTAGCGCACGCCGGGCAAATCCTTGACCCGGCCGCCGCGCACCAGCACCACGCTGTGCTCTTGCAGGTTGTGGCCTTCACCGCCAATGTAGGAGATGACCTCGAAGCCGTTGGTCAGGCGCACCTTGGCGACCTTGCGCAACGCCGAGTTTGGCTTTTTGGGCGTCGTGGTGTAGACGCGGGTGCAGACGCCACGGCGCTGCGGGCAGTTTTCCATGGCCGGGCTCTTGGATTTGGTCTGTTCGACCTCCCGGCCCTGGCGCACGAGTTGATTAATGGTTGGCATTGAAAAAACGTCCCTAAACGTTTGGAGAATTTGAAACTAAAAAAGCACCTTTTGCCCCCAAGGCAAACGGCAATCCCTTCGGAATGAATCCGAAAAGCCTGTGACTGTAGCACGAAAGCCGTGCGGCGGTCAAGCCAAGGGTGGGTAGGCGGTGAGCAAGGTGCGCCAGAGCGCGAACACCGCCACGGTCACGATGCCCGAGGCGTAGGCGGTGCCGATGGCGCCCAGCAGCAGCGAGAGCAGCAGCATCAGGCCGTCGCGGTGCATCCAACCCAGGCACAGCGCGATCAGGCTCAGGCCGGGCAAGATGTTGCCCAAGGGCAAGGGAATGAAGATCAGCAGCGCCATCCAGACGATCCACAGCGTCCACCAACCGTGGCTGGCGCGGTGCGAGAGCCAGGTCAGGCGCGGCCGGATCCAGGTGGCGGCGCAGTCGTGCAGCCAAGCCAGCGCGTGCAGGGTGCGCCGGCTCCAAGCGGGGTTGAGGCGCGCGCGGCCAAGCCGCTGCGGCAACGGGGCCGCCGAAGGGTGCCCCCACTGCCAGGCAATGGCAAACATGGCCAGGCTCATGGCGGTGCCCAGCCCCATGATGGGCGGCAGGCACAGGCAGGCCAGCAGCATCAGCAGCAAGGGGCGCGAGCCGCCGCGCCCGTGCAGATCGACCAGTTCCGCGATGCTGATGCCCTGTGCCCCAGCCGCCGATGGCTCGGGCGTGCCCGTTGCAACGCTGGCATGGGCTGCCGCCCCCAGCCCCTGACCCCAAGCGCGGCAGCGCTGGGCCCAGGTGCGCGGACAGATTTCGGGGTTGGGGCTCATGGGGAGCGCGCGGATGCCAAAAAAGAGCAGGCCGATGCAAGCCGGGCCCCGCTCAAAGCGGGCGCGGGCGCACCTGGTGCCGCAGCCTTTGCGCCTTGCTCAGCGCCCAATGGCCCAGCAGCGCCAGCACCACGATGATGCCGGTCACGATGAACCAGAGGATCCACAGCAGCACCGACAAAATGCCCACCAAACCGGGCAGAAACGGCAGCAGCGACTCCAGCACCCCCACCGTCCAGGCAAACAGATCGCGCAGCGGCACCAAGAACGCCTCGCCGATCCACGGCGCCAACTCGGGCGGCACCGGCCACTGCGCGATGATGGCGGCCAGATTGGCCGCCTCGCCGGTGGCGACCTGCGCCGCCAGCCAATCGGCCAAGCCGGTGAAGACCCAAATGGTCCCGGTCCAGAGCAACAAAACCAACAGGGTCACGACCCAGAGCAAAAGTTTCACGCGATGCTTTCAAAAAAAAGCCAAACCCAAGTGGGCGGCCAAACGTGGGAGGCCAAGCGGCCGCCCAAGTTCCTTTGGGCACTATAACGGCATTCGCACCGCTTTGCTGCGCCGCATCAAAAAACCGGGGCAAGGGGGGCTCAGGGCTTGATCGCCACCTTGAGCACGCCGTCGCGCTGGTTGGCAAACAGATCGTAGGCGGCGACGATGTCGTCGAGCCGGAACTGGTGAGTCACCAGCAGGCCCAGATCGAGGCGGCCGCTGGCGACCACGTTCATCAGGCGGCGCATGCGCTCTTTGCCGCCCGGGCACAGCGCGGTGACAATTCGGTGATCGCCCAGCCCGGCGGCAAAGGCCCCCAGCGGGATGGTCAGGTCTTGGGAATAGACCCCCAGGCTCGAGAGCGTGCCGCCGGGTTTGAGCACGCGCAACGATGCTTCGAAGGTGGATTGCAGGCCCAGCGCCTCGATGGCGGAATCGGCGCCGCGCCCGCCGGTCAGGCGCATGACCTCGGCCACCACATCGCACTGCTTGTAGTTGAGGGTGATGTCGGCCCCCATTTTTTTGGCGATCTGCAGCCGGTGTTCGTTGCCATCGACACCGATGATGGTGCTGGCCCCGAGCAGGCGCGCCCCGGCGGTGGCGCACAGCCCGATCGGCCCTTGGGCAAACACCACCACCGTGTCGCCAATGCGGATGTTGGCGTTTTCTGCGCCCTTGAAGCCGGTGGACATGATGTCGGGGCACATCAGCACCTGCTCGTCGGTAAGCCCATCGGGCACCGGGGCCAGGTTGGCTTGCGCGTCGGGCACCAGCAGGTACTCGGCTTGGGTGCCGTCGATCAGGTTGCCAAAGCGCCAGCCCGCCGTGGCCTTGTAGCCGTGGCAACCGCAGCGGCCCGAGGCCACCAGGTAGCTGCCGTCTTGCGCGGGCAAGCCGTCTTGCGCGGCATAGGAGTTGAAGTTGGGGCAAATGGCCCCGGCGATGACGCGCTGGCCCTCTTGGTAGCCCGACACGGCGCTGCCGAGTTTTTCGATCACCCCCACCGGCTCGTGCCCGACCGTGAGCCCCCTAGCGACTGGGTACTCGCCCTTGAGGATGTGCACGTCGGTGCCGCAGATGGTGGTGGTGCTGATGCGCACCAAGGCGTCGTTGGGCCCGACGTCGGGGATGGGCTTGTCGGCCAGCTCGATACGGCCCGGCTCGACAAAGATGGCGGCTTTCATCATGGCAGTCATGCGCTTGCTCCTGTGGGTGGATCAGACCGAACCAGAGCGGCTGCGCATGGCAGAGGGCGCAGTCAGCGCGGGCTCGAGCCCCAGTCTGACACGAATGGGCCGCCTTGCACAGCCCAATCCCCACCCCGTCACTCGGCTACTGGATCCAAAGCCGCAGCGCGCCCCAGAAGCGCCCCAGCAGGCCGGCCTGCGGCACCGTTTCGAGCACGAACAGCGGCACTTCGGCCACCACGTCGCCACGGGCGTTGCGCACCCGCAAGGAGCCCAAGGGCTGGTCTTTGAGCAAAGGGGCCAGCAGCGGATCGGGTCGCAGCAACTCGGTGCGCAAACCCGCCGCCTGCCCGGCCGGCACCACCACCACCACCCCGTCGGCGCGCCCGAGCGGGACCGTGCTGGCACGGCCCTGCCACACCGGCGGTGTGGTCACAGGCTGGCCGGGGGCAAACAGGCGCACCGCTTCGAAAGCCGAAAAGCCCCAGTTGAGCAGGGTCTGGCTCTGCGCCGCGCGGGCGTTTTCGCTGGCGGCCCCCAGCACCACAGCGATCAAGCGGCGCTGCCCGGCTGCCCCGGGACCCAGCGCGGCAAAGGGGCGCTGCGCGCTCGCCACCATGCCGTAACCGGCGGCCTCGGTGTGACCGGTTTTCATGCCATCGACGGTGGGATCGCGCAGCAGCAGCAGGTTGCGGTTGTTTTCATTGACCGCCGGCGCCCCGGGGTAGCGGTAGCGCTGGATGGCAAAGTAGGCCATGAACTCGGGGAAATCTTGGCTCAGGCGCTGGGCCAGCAGCGCCAGATCGCGTGCCGTGCTGCGGTGGCCGGGCGCGCTCAGGCCCTCGGGGTTGAGAAAGCGCGTGCGCGTCAGGCCCAGTGCGCGCGCCTGCTGGTTCATGCGCTCGACAAAGCGCTCCACCGAACCCGCCACGCCCTCGGCCAAGGCGGTGGTGGCGTCATTGGCCGAGAGCACGATCATGCCCTTGAGCAAGTCGTCCACCGGCACCTGGGCGCCTTGCGGCACAAACATGCGCGCGCCGGGCATGCGCCAGGCGCGCTCGCTCACCGTCAGGGCTTGCGTGCGCTCGATGCGGCCCGCACGCAAGGCCTCGAACACCAAGTAAGCCGTCATGAGCTTGGTCAACGAAGCGGGCTCGACTTCCTGATCGGCCTCGCGCGCTGCCAACACCTGGCCGGCGGTGGCATCGAGCAGCACAAAGGAGCGGGCTGCGATCTCGGGCGCTTGCGGGCTGCTGGCCCAAGCCCCGCCCGAAGCGCTCAGCAGCCAAGCGACCAACAGCCAAAACAACCAGGTGGAGCGATTCAACAGGGGCATGGTTTGACCAACAAAAGGTTCAGGTCTCGGGTTCGCAGGCGCGCAAATGCCGCAGCGTGAGCGACTTGAGCAGACCCAAGCGGCCGTGAAAAAAATGCTCGACGCCAGGCACCACGGCAATCGGTAGGCCCTGCGGCCGAGCCCAGTCGAGCACGGCGGCCAAGGGCACCGTGTCGTCGACCTCGCCGTGTATGAGTGCGGTGCGCTCATGGAGTTCGGTCGGCAGGGCGGGCAGCTCGAAGCGGCTGGCCGCCGCCCCCACCAGCAGCACCGAATGCACCGGCCGCAGCGGCGCCAGTTGCTGCAAAGCGCGCAGCACCACGAAGGCGCCAAAAGAAAACCCGGCCAAGGCCAGTGGTCCGTGCGCGGCCTCGAGCTGCAACAGCGCCAGCAGGTCGTCGGTTTCGCCCACCCCGTGGTCGTGCACCCCAGCGCTGGCCCCGACGCCGCGAAAATTAAAGCGCAGCACGCGCCAGCCCTGCTGCACATGCGCGCGCGCCAGCGTCTGCACCACCTTGTTGTGCAGCGTGCCCCCAAACAGCGGGTGCGGGTGGGCAATCAGCGCCACCCCGGCGTCGGCGCGGGGCTGCGGCGGCTCGTCGATGGCCACTTCCAGCACGCCATGCGGGCCTTGCACGAGGCGGGTAACGGTGTGCGGATTCATGAACGAGGAACGGATTCAGCGCCCCACTTCAGGTGCCAGCAACAGGCGCTGCACCGGCACCCCGTCGCGCAGATGCGAGTCGATGATCTCATCCAGATCGGCGCGATCGACGTAGGTGTACCACGCGCCTTCCGGGTACACCACCGCCACCGGCCCGCCGGCGCAGCGGTCGAGGCACCCGGCCTTGTTGACCCGCACCCGGCCCGGGCCGTCGAGGCCCAAGGCCTTGACGCGTGCCTTGCAATGATCAAAACTTTGCTGCGCGCCCTGCTCGGCGCAGCAGGCCTGGCCGTTGTCGCGCTGGTTGAGGCAGAAAAAAATGTGGCGCTGGTAGTAGCTCGGGGCGGAAGTGGCAGGGTTCATGCGCGGCGATTGTAGACCTGCCCCGGCGCGGGACGCAACGCCAGCCGCAAACCCACCCACAGCGCGGCGAAGGGCCACAGGCCCCCCAGCCACTGCGACAGGCCGTGCAACTGAATGAAGCGCCCCCACTCCCAAATCTGCAAGGACTGGGCAAAGTACGGCACTTCGGGGGCGCGGTTGAGCAACGCCAGCGCCAACACCCATGCCAACAGGGACAACACGGCGGCCGCCCGGTGTCCCAGCGCCAGACTGAGCAGCGCCAAAGCCACGGCAAAGCTCAAGCCCAGCGACGCCGACGGCGTCAGCCAGGCCCAGGCGTGTGTGGGCCCCCACGTCAGACTGGCCGACAGCAGCAGGGCCGCCAGCCCCAGCCCCAGCGCCAGCAGCAGAAAAACAAACCGCTGCCCGACCCGGCGCAGCACCGCGTAGCCCAGCAGCAACGGCGCCCAGATGCACAGCGCCACCACGATCGCCTCGGTGAGCGGGCTTAGGGGCAACTCGGGCATCGGCGTGGGCAGCCAAGGCTGCAAAAAACTGCCCTCGGTCCAATCGTAGAGCGTGCGCTCGAGCCGGGGCCAAATCTGGCCCAGACCAAACGGCACCGAAGTGGGGTAGACCAGCGCCAGCGGCCACAGCGCCAGCAGCAGCGGGGCACCGCAGGTCTGCGGCACCAGCCCAGTTTGGTGAAAGGCGCTCCAGCGGGCCATCCAGCGCGAGCTCAGCAGCCACAGCGCCAGCCCCACCCCCAAGGCCGCGCCCACCGTGTTGAGCAGCCAATCCACCTGCGACGGCACCCGGTGTTGCACCAGCAAACCTTGCGCGCTTTCAAGCCCCAGCGACAACAGGCAGGGCAAGAGCAAGCCCACACCGGCCGCCCTGCGCCGGCTGCCGTGGCGCGCCACCGCCACAGTCAGCCACAGCCCCAGCGGCACGTAGGCCAGCAGGTTGGTGGCCACATCAAAAACGGTCCAGTGCACTGGCCAAGGAGCCTGCAGGAATGCCCACAGCGCCACCCCTTGATAGCGCCAACCGCTAAAAGGATACAGGCTGGCGTGCACCACCAGCGCCGCGTACAGCAGCGCCAACACCAGCGCCAACGAATAGGGCTTGGCGGCAGGGGACAAGGGGCCGTGAGGGCGCATCGACGAATCGGAGCAAACTATCCAAGGGCCGACAGGCGCGCGGGCGCCGGCGATCGGGCTGCGCGCCTCAAAATGGTTTGAGCACCACCAACAACACCGCAGCCACCAACAACAACACCGGCGCTTCATTGAACCAGCGGTACCAGACATGGCTGCGGCGGTTGCGGCCCAGCTCGAAATCGCGCAACAATGCCGCGCAATGGCCATGATAGGCCAGTAGCAGGACCACCACCAGCAGCTTGGCGTGCATCCAGCCGTTGCCGGGCCCCCAACCGATGCCGTAACCGATCCACAACCACAGCCCCAGCCCCAAAGCCGGCACGGCCAGCAGCGTCATGAAGCGCAGCAGCTTGCGCGCCATCAGCAACAGGCGCGCTCGCTCGGCCTCGCTGCCCGGCGGGACAAGCGCCAAATTGACATAAATGCGCGGCAAATAAAAAAGTCCCGCAAACCAACTGGCTACGAAGATAATATGAAAGGCTTTGACCCACAACATGCGGCTAGTGTAGCCCGGAGCCGCTAGGGAAAGGATAAGAAGCATGGCCGATACCGTCAGCGCCGAATGGCAAGTCGTGAGCGATGTGCTGTGCGCCTCGGGTGAGGCGCCGTTCTGGAGCGCGCGCGAGGAACGCCTGTACTGGATCGACCCGCCGCTCAAGCGCGCCTGGCGGCTGCACCTGCCCAGCGGGCGCGCCGAGCACTGGGGCTTTGCTGGCCCCATCACTGGCCTGACACCTTGCCGCAGTGGCGGCTTCCTGTTGCTGCTGGGCGATGGCATCTACCATGCGGGCTCTTGGCTGGATGTGCCCACCTTGCTGGTCCCGCTGCCCTCGATCGACGCCAATGCGCTGTGGCGAGCCGGCACCTGCGACCCTTGGGGGCGTCTGTGGCTGATCGCCCAAACGCGGCCAGCCGCCAATCGCCTCGTCCCGTCCAGCACCCTGTATTGCCTGCGCGCGCGCAGCACCACCCAGCCGCCACTGGAGCCGATTCGACACCATGTGGGCGACTGCCTGGGCTTGTCTTGGAGCCCCGACGGCCGCAGCGCCACTTGGTGCAACACCCGCCTTGGGGAAGTCGTGCAGGCGGCGCTGTCACAGCCCGGCAGCTGGCCGCCGGAGCTGAGCGCCCCAATGCCGTTGGCGCGCTTTGTCGTGAATCCGGGCGCACCCAGCGCCCAGCCGGTCGCGGTCGATGCGGCATTTGAAGGACTGCCCCGCAGCGGCACCCTCGATCAAGCCGGGAATTATTGGGTCAGCCTGATCGCCACCGGGCGGGCGCGCTGCCTAAACGGACAGGGGCGCAGCCTGCTCGACCTTGCAGTCCCAGCCCTGTACCCCAGCGGCTTGTGCCTGGGTGGAAGCGATGGGCGCACGCTGTTTGTCACCAGCATGCGCGCCGGCCTCAGCGCCGCTCAGCTTGCACACCATCCCCAGTCGGGGGCCGTGTTTGCGCGCCGCGTCGAAACGCCGGGTTTGCCCGCGCCGCTGTACTGGGACTGAGGCCCGGCGTTAAAAAAAATCACGCCCCTGTCGTTTGCAGCGGCGCTACCATTGGGACCATGCAAGCCCCTTCCGATTCAGCCGGCTCCCCCTTGGCACCCGCCCTCCAAACTTGGACTGAGCAACTCCACGCCGCACGCCTAGAAAGTCGGCGTGTGCGCATCGTCGGCGCAGGCAGCAAGGCTTTTCTGGACCCGCCCCACGATCCGGCCCTGATCGAGCTGCGCACCAGCGCGCACCGTGGCATCGTGGCCTACGAGCCCTCGGAACTGGTGGTAACAGCGCGCGCGGGTACACCGCTGGCCGAAATCGAGGCGCTGCTGGCCGAGCAGGGCCAGTATCTGGCCTTCGAGCCGCCGCACTGCGGCGCCGGAGCCACCCTCGGCGGCGCCGTGGCGGCGGGCCTGAGCGGCCCGGCGCGCGCCAGCGTGGGGGCGCTGCGCGACTTCGTGCTGGGCGTGCACGTGCTCAACGGGCGCGGCCAGTACCTGGAGTTTGGCGGCCAGGTGATGAAAAACGTGGCCGGCTACGACCTCAGCCGCCTGTACGCCGGCAGCTTGGGCAGCCTGGGGGTGCTGGCACAGGTCTCGCTCAAGGTGCTGCCGCTGCCACCGGCCGAGGCCACCTTGCGCTTCGAGTTACCCCAAGCACCGGCGCTGCAACAACTGGCGCGCTGGCGCGCCCTGCCGCTGCCGCTCAACGCCAGTTGCTGGGTGCGCGACAGCACCGTGGCGGGCGCGCCCGAACACCTTTATGTGCGCCTGCGCGGCGCCGCGGCCGCCGTGGCCGCCGCCTGCCCGCAGATGCTGGCCGAGGCCCCCGGCGAGCGGCTCGATACCGCCACCTGCGCCCCCGATTGGCAGGCCTGCCGCGAGCAGACCCTGCCTTTTTTCACCCAGCCACCGGCCACCGCGGCCGCAGACACCACCGCGCTTGCCCTGTGGCGCCTGAGCGTGGCCCCCACCAGCGCGGCGCTGGACGCCCCTTGGCCGACCCTGATCGAATGGCACGGCGGGCTGCGCTGGGTCTGGGCCCCGCTGAACCAAGCCGTGCCTTTGCGTGCCTGGGCGCAAGCCCACGGCGGCCACGCCAGCCTGTGGCGCGGCCCGCCCGGCTCAGGGAGTGCTGGCCTTGGCCCCGACTCGGGTGCTGCCGCACTGGCGGCCTTGCGCTTCACCCCCCCGGCCCCGGCGCTGCAAGCGATCCACCAGCGCCTCAAGGCCGAGTTCGACCCGCACGGCCTGTTCAACCCCGGCCAGTGGGGCTGGGGCCTGTGAGCCCTTTGCGCTTCGTGCAAGCCCAGCGCCCCCTCATCCCCCTTACCCTCATTTAGCCGGCCTGCTCTGCGATGCAAACCCAACTTGCCCCACCCTACCAGGGCAGCCCCGACGGGCAGACCGCCCAAGACATCTTGCGCAAATGCGTGCACTGCGGCTTTTGCACCGCCACCTGCCCCACGTATCAGTTGCTCGGCGACGAGCTCGACGGCCCGCGCGGGCGCATATACCTGATCAAACAGGTGCTCGAAGGGGCCACCCCAACCGAGCGCACGCAACAGCACCTAGACCGCTGCCTGAGCTGCCGCAACTGCGAGACCACCTGCCCCAGCGGCGTGGAGTACGGCAAGCTGCTCGAGATCGGGCGCAAGGCCGTGGCGGCGCAGGTGCCGCGCTCCAGCCCCCAGCGCGCCCTGCGCTGGCTGCTCAAAGAAGGCTTAACGTCGCGCGCCTTTGCCCCCGCCATGCGCCTCGGGCAGGCCGTGCGCCCCCTGTTGCCGGCCGCCCTGCGCGCCAAGGTGCCGCAGCGCGTGGCGCCGGGTCTGTGGCCGCAGCGGCAACACGCGCGCCGGGTGCTGCTGCCCGAAGGCTGTGTGCAGCCGGCCATGCTGCCGCACATCAACCACGCCAGCGCGCGCGTGCTCGACGCCGCCGGGCTGCAAGTGTTGCGCCTGTCCAGTGGCGGCTGCTGCGGTGCGCTGCGGCTGCACCTAGACGACCACAGCGGCGCCTTGGCCCACATGCGCGCCAACATCGACGCCTGGTGGCCCCACGTGCGCCCCGACAGCGCGCAGCCCGTGGAAGCCATCGTCAGCAACGCCTCCGGCTGCGGCGTGATGCTCAAAGACTACGGCCACCAGTTGCGCCACGACCCGGCCTACGCCGCTAAAGCGGCACGGGTGAGCGAGCTGACGCGCGACCTGAGCGAACTGCTGCCCGACCTGCTGCCCGCCTTGCAGCGCAAATTGGCCTTGGCCGATGGCGCCCGAAGCCCCGCCGTGCCGCGCCCCAAGCTGGCCTACCACCCACCCTGCACCTTGCAACACGGGCAGCAACTGCGCGGCGGCGTTGAGCAGGGCTTGCGTGCGCTCGGCTTCGAGGTGGACACGGCGCGCACCGAGGCGCACCTGTGCTGCGGCTCGGCCGGCACCTATTCGGTGCTGCAAGCGGGCTTGTCGAGCCAGTTGCGCGAGCGCAAGCTCGGGCACCTGGGCGAATTGGGGGCCGCGCAGATCGTCTCGGCCAACATCGGCTGCATCACGCACCTGCAAAGCGGCACCCAGACCCCGGTGCGGCACTGGATCGAGGTGCTCGACGAGGCGCTGACAGCGGCCGCCGAGGCCGAGGCTCCCAACTCCGCTACCGCCTGAGTTAAGCTGGCGCCATGCCACGCCCCATCCACGCCACCGTCCACCTGCCTGCGCTGCAACACAACCTGCAGCGCTGCCGCCAAGCCGGCGGCGCGGCGCGGGTGTGGGCGGTGCTCAAGGCCAACGCCTACGGCCACGGCATCGAGCGCGTCTATGCCGCGCTGCGCGGCGCCGACGGGCTGGCGCTGCTGGACCTGAGCGAGGCCGAACGGCTGCGCGCCCTGGGCTGGCGCGGCCCCATTTTGCTGCTCGAAGGCGCGTTCGAGCCGCGCGACCTGGAGCTCTGCTCGCGGCTGCAACTCTGGCACGTGCTGCACCGCAGCGAGCAGATCGACTGGCTGGCGGCGCACAAGACCGAAGCGCCGCAGCGCGTGTTCCTCAAGCTCAACTCCGGCATGAACCGGCTCGGCCTGCGCCCCGAGGCCTTTCGCGCCGCCTGGACGCGCCTGAGCCACCTGCCCCAAGTCGAAGAAATCGGCCTGATGACGCACTTCAGCGACGCCGACGGCCTGCGCGGCGGCCAAGAAGGTGTGCGGCACCAGCTCGACACCTTTGTGCGCACCACCCACGACCTGCCCGGCGAGCGCAGCCTGTGCAACAGCGCCGCCCTGCTGCGCCACGGGCTGGCGCTGCACCTGGGCAGCGGCCCCGAAGCGCAGCCGCTGGCGGCCGACTGGACCCGCCCCGGCATCGCGCTCTACGGCAGCGCGCCCGACTTTGCGCAGCACAGCGCCGCCGACTGGGGCTTGCAGCCCAGCCTGACGCTGGCCAGCCAACTGATCGCGGTGCAAGACGTGCCTGCGGGCGAAACCGTGGGCTACGGCTCCACCTACACCGCCACCCACGCCATGCGCATTGGCATCGTGGCCTGCGGCTATGCCGACGGTTACCCGCGCCACGCCCCCGGCAGCAACGCCCACGGCGGCCCGGTGCTGGTGCGCGGCGTGCGCACGCGCCTGGTCGGGCGCGTGAGCATGGACATGCTGGCCGTCGATCTGGGCCCGGTCGAGGCGCACCTGGGCAGCACCTGCAAGCCCGGCGACGCAGTCACGCTCTGGGGCCGCAGCGGCTGCGGCGCACTGCTGCCCATCGACGAAGTGGCGCAGGCCGCTGGCACCTTGGGCTACGAACTGATGTGTGCGCTGGCCGCCAGGGTGCCGGTATCGGTCGAGCCGCTGCCCTGAGATCCTGCACAGCACGGCCCCACACACCACGTCGCCACCCGCACCCACCCAGCCAACCCAGCACCATCTGGTCGGCGCTCACGGCTCCCACCATCACCCTCTGCACTCGCCCCCATGGATGCCTGGACCCTCACCCTCTTGCTCGGCAGCGCCGGTTTTGCCGCCGGCGCCCTCAACGCCATTGCTGGCGGCGGCAGTTTTTTGACCCTGCCGGCGCTGCTGGTGGCTGGATTGCCGCCGATCGTGGCCAATGCCACCAGCGCGCTGGCCGTCAGCCCAGGCTACCTGGGCAGCACACTGGGCTTTAGGGCCGAGTTGGCGCAATTGCCGCGCCGACGGCTGTTGCGCGAAACGCTGCTATCGGCCATCGGCGGCGTGTTGGGGGCCTTGCTGCTGTTGCTCACCCCCTCCGAGGTGTTTCGCGGCCTGATCCCGTGGCTGCTGCTGTTTGCCACCGCGCTGTTCTTGCTCGGGCCGTGGCTGGCTCAGCGTCTGGTGCAGGCTGGCCCAGAGGGCGAACCCAGCTGGCGCAACCCCGGCCTGCTGGCGGTGGCCGCCTACGGCGGTTACTTCAACGGCGGGCTGGGCATTTTGCTCATGGCCCTCTACAGCGCCAGCGGCGAAAAGAACCTGCACACCGCCAACGCACTCAAAAACCTCAACTCGCTGGTGTTGTCGCTGCTGTCGGTGCTGACCTTTGTGCTGGCGGGCGTGATCGCCTGGGGCCCGGCACTGCTGATGATGGCCACCGCCACGGTCGGGGGTTATGTCGGGGCACGCCACGCGCGGCGCTTGTCGATGCGCAGTGTGCGCACTGTGGTGGTCTGCACCGGGCTGGTGATGAGCGCGCTGTTTTTCTGGCGCGGCTAAAACCACTCAGCCCGCTGCCAGCAGCCACGCCGCCGCGCGCTCGCCGATCATGATCGCGGGCGCATTGGTGTTGCCGCCGATGAGCGTGGGCATGATGGATGCGTCGGCCACGCGCAGCCCCTGAAGGCCGTGTACGCGCAGCTGCGCATCGACCACGGCGCCCTCGTCCACCCCCATGCGGCAGGTGCCGACCGGGTGGTAGATGGTGTCGGCGCGGCTGCGAATCAACTGCTCCCAAGCCGCATCCCCATGCAGTTGCTCGTCGTACAGCGGCGTGCCGCGCCAAGGCTGCAAGGGGCTGCGCAACAAGATCTCGCGCATCTGCTGCGCGCCCCGGCTCAGCAGGTGCAGATCGCGCGCATCCGATAAAAAGGCCGGGTCGATCAAGGGGGCCGCCAGCGGGTCGGCGCTGCGCAGCCCGACCCGGCCGCGTGCATGCGGCCGCAGCACGCACACATGGCAGCTAAAGCCATAGCCCCAGTGCAGCTTGCGCGCGTGGTCATCGACGATGCCCACGCAAAAATGCAGTTGCAGATCGGGCCGCGGCTGCTGCGCATCGGAGCGCCAGAAGGCCCCGCCCTCGGCGCTGGGCGAGCTCAGCGGCCCGCTGCCGTCGCGCCGCCACTGCCGCCAAGCCTGCCAGTGCTGCCAAGCGGCACCGAAACCAATGCCAAACAAGTCGGTGCGGGTGCTGCGGTAAGAGAGTGTGAGGTCTAGGTGGTCTTGCAGGTTCTGCCCGACCCCGGGCAAGCGGTGCACGAGCGGGATGCCGTGGCGCTGCAATTCGTCTGGCGGCCCCACGCCCGAGAGCAGCAGCAACTGCGGCGACTGCAGCGCCCCGGCGCACAACACCACCTCGCGCCGGGCGCGCAGGCTGATGTGGCGGCCGCGCTGTCGCGCCTGCACCCCCACGGCACGCCGCCCTTCGAACAGCACCCGGGTGGCTTGGGTGTGCGTGAGCACCGTGAGGTTGGGGCGCTGCAGCACCGGGTGCAAAAAGGCCGCAGCCGCCGAGCAGCGCTGGCCGCGCCGGGCCGCGTCGTGGAACTGCGTCACTTGGAACAGGTAAGCCCCCTCCTGCTCCTCCCCGTTGTAGTCGGGGTTGGGCGCGATGCCGTGCTGCGCGCAGGCCTCGATGAAAGCCTGCGCAATCGGGCGCGGGCTGACCTGATCGGCCACGTGCAGCGGCCCGCCCACGCCGCGCCATGCACTGGGGCCGCGCTGGTTGTGCTCGCTGCGCATGAAAAAGGGCAGCACCTCGGCGTGTGACCAGCCCGCCGCACCGGCTGCGGCCCAGTCGTCGTAGTCGCTGCGGTGGCCGCGCGCATAAAGCATGGCGTTGATGGCCGAGGAGCCGCCGAGCGCCTTGCCGCGCGGCTGGTAGCCGCAGCGCCCGAGCAAGCCCGGCTGCGGCACGGTCTCAAAAGCCCAGTTGTTGTATTTGAAGGGGCGCGCTGGGAGCATCGCCACCACCCCGGCAGGCAGGCGGATGGCCAGGTCGCGGCCGTCGCCCCCGGCCTCCAGCAGCGCCACCGTGACCGCTGGGTCTGCGCTCAGGCGCGCCGCCAGCACGCAACCGGCCGAGCCGCCGCCCACGATCAGGTAGTCGAAGGCGTCGGTCGGGGGGTTGGGTGTCATGGTGGCAGCACGTAGTACGATGATGAACCAGCCGCAGCGCAAAAATCTGCGGTTCACCCGCCTTGGGCAGCACCGCAACCACCGCGCTTCAGTGGTGTGCCATGCTACACCAAACCCGTCCGCGACCCCCACCCATCAAAAGCCCGCCGCACCATGCCAGACAACAGCCCCTACGACCCCGAACTGGGCGACTGGCAGACCCTCACCAGCTTTGCCAACCCGACCGAGGCTTGGCTGTTGCAAGGCCGGCTGCAAGCCTGCGGCGTGCCAACCATGGTGGCCGACGACCAGATGGCACAGATCTATTCTTTGCTGGCGCAAGCCATTCCGGCCCGCGTGATGGTGCCGCAGCAGCGGCTGACCGAAGCCCAAGCGATCTACCAGGCCTTTTTGCGCGGCGAGTTTGCGCTGCGCGACGACGACCCCTCTCCATTCGGGTAGCCCGTTGGGTCTGCCGGCAGCCGACGCTGCGCGGGTAAATCCCTATACACAACAGTGGTGCATCTGCGTAGAATCAGTTGGATTGTTGATGCAAGCGGTTTCCATACCTTGCATGCACAAGGTCAGAGGAGACAACCCTGAACGTCGAACAATTGTTTTGCTCGGTCAAAGAACCGATTTCGGACCAAGCCTGCAAGGCCCAAGCCCCGCCAGCCCCGTGCTGGCGTTTTCATTGGGCGCTTGCCTAGATGGCCTGCGCTCAGGCCCGTGTATCGAGCAAAGCACCCAGCGTTTGGTCCGTCTTGAGCGCCATGCGCAGCGCCAGCAAGTTGGCGCCAAAATCGGCAGCTGCGGCGCGCTGTTGCACCACATCCTGAACCAGATCGGCCCCCGGAGCGGGCAAGCGCTCGACCTGCGCGAGCACCCCGCTGGGCAGTTGCGCCTGCTGGCGCACTTGGCTGCGCTGAAACCCCGGCGTTTGGGCGTTGGCCACGTTGTGGGCCGCCACATCCAAGCGCAACTGCGCCGCCCGCATGCCTGATAGTCCGGGGAGCGCCAAGTTTTGCACGGTGCGTAGGGGTGGTTGGTGTGGCTGGTTTGCCGCAGTGTAAACCGCCCAAGCCAGCGCTGCAAGCCTGCCTGTTGCCCGAGTGGGGCCAAGCCTAGGCACAATACGCTTGGGCGGTGGGGCGCGTCGCCTCCAAGCCCCCCCGATCCACATTGTCCGCGCACACCCTCACTTCTGCCATGTCTCAGCCCCTAATCGACGAACTTGAGCGCGCCCGGCGCAGTGGCCCGGTGCGCGACATCCTGATTCCGCCATGCCCGGAGCTGCTGCGACAGTTGCAACAGGCCATGGCCGAGGCGGAACCCGATTTGGTCGAGATCGACCGCATTGCCAGTTCCGATGTGGCCATGGCGGCGGCCTTGATGCGCCACGCCAACAGCCCCCTTTTGGCACTGGAACACCCGGTGCAAACGGTTGGCCGCGCCATGACGGTGCTGGGCTTGCAGGCCGCGGTGCAGCTGCTCAGCGGCTTTTTAACGCGCCGGGCGCTACCGGTGCATTCGCCGCTGTTGCGGCATTTCTGGGACACCTCGACGCGGCGCGCACTGGCCTGCGCGCACATCAGCAGGCAACTCTACGACCTCGACGCCGGACTGGCTTACAGCGCCGGCTTGTTTTGTCATGTGGGCATGCCGGTCATGCTCGGCGGCCTCAAGGGTTATGGCAGCACCATCGCGGAAGCACTGGCGCGGCGCGACCGCAGCTTTTCCCAGACCGAAGAGGCCAACCACCGCACCGACCACGCGGTGGTGGGGGCGATCGTGGCCCGCACCTGGAACCTGCCGCCCGAGGTGGCGCTGGCGGTGCGGCTGCACCACGATTTCAGCTGCCTAGGCGATGCCCGCATTGGTGCCCCAGTGCGCCAACTGGTGGCGCTGTTGCTGGTGGCCGACTACCTGGTGCTGCAGCACGAGGGCGTCAACGCACCCGCCGACTGGGCCCGTTGCGGAGCCGCGTGTTTGGCGCATTTGCAAATCGATGCCGCTGAAGTGGAGCACTGGATCGACGAGTTGCACCCGGTCTTTGAGGCCGTCTCCCTGCACTGAACAGGCAAGCGCCGGCTCAGAGCGGGTGCTCGGTGTAGAAGCGCCCACCGTGGTAGAGCAAGGGCCGGGCATCTGGCCGATGCTCGCAGCGCTCGACCGCGCCGACGAAGATCAGGTGGTCGCCCTCGGTGTGTAGGCTGTGGTGTCGGCACTCGAAGCGCGCCACGCCGCCGGCCAGCAAGGGCACGCCGGCGGGGCTGGGCTGGTGTTCCACCCCGGCCCAGCGGTCGATGCCGGGGGTGGCGAAACGCAGCGCCAGGTCGCGCTGCGAGGCCGCCAGCACATGAATGGCAAAGTGCTGGGCTTGCTGAAACACCGGCAGCGCGTTGGAGCGCAGCGCCAAGCTCCACAGCACCAAGGCCGGCTGCAAGGAAACCGAATTAAAAGAGTTCACCGTCAGCCCGACCGGGCTGCCATCGACCGCACGGGTGGTGACGATCGTCACGCCGGTGGCAAAGCGGCCCAATGCGGCGCGCAGGTCCTGCGGGGAGGGGTGTGGTGCGGCGGTGCGTGGCGTCATAAACGGGCTAGATTGTCACCGAAACCGCCCTTGCCCCCATTTGCATTCAAGGCGCAAGGGATTTATAGCGGTCCGTACTCCGGGCTTTGCCCGCTCATCTGACGCGCCAGCGCCCGCCCCGAGCCCGCCCCCAGCGTCCAGCCCAGGGTGCCGTGGCCGACGTTGAGCCACAAGCCGGCGATGCGGCTGGGGCCGATCAGCGGAACGTTGCTGGGGGTGGTGGGGCGCAGGCCGCACCAAAAGTTGGGCGCTCCGCCTTGTTCGGGCAAGCGGGTATCGGCCACCTCGGGGAACACCGCCTCGATGCGCTGCAACAGGCGTGCGCAGCGCGCCCGCGCCAGCGGGGTATCGAGCGCGCGGTCCATGCCGGCCAATTCGAGCGTGCCCGCGACCCGCAACTGGTCCCCCAGACGCGAGACGGCCATTTTGCATTCGTCGTCGATCAGGCTGAGCGCCGGCGCACGCTCGGGCCGCAGCAGCTTGAGCGTGGCGCTGTAGCCTTTGCACGGATACACCGGCAAATGCAAGCCCAAGGGCTGCGCCAGCGCCACCGAGTCGCTGCCGCAAGCCAGCACGAAGGCGTCGGCCTGCAGCACCCGGGTCACACCGGTGCGTTGGTGCCTGAGCACCGCTCGCTTGAGCACCCCGCCTTCGAGCGCCAGCTGCTCGATCAGGTGTCCATACAGCAGGTGCGCGCCCGCGCTCTGGCAGCGCAGCGCCAGCGCCTGGGTAAAGGCACGCGCATCGCCATGCTCGTCGGTGCCGGTGTAGCAGCCCCCCAGCAAGCGCTCGGCAAAGGGCTGCAGGGCCGGTTCGAGCTGCAACAACTCGTCGCGCCCGAGCTGGCGCCGCTGCACCCCGAGCGCCCGCATCATTTCGGTGACGCGGGCGGCGCCGCGCAGGCTGGCGGCGTCGGTGCAATAAAGCGCGATGCCGCGCTGGCTGCGCTGGTACTCGATGCCGGTCTGCTGCACCATCTGCTCCAGGGTGGCCTGGCTGTAACGCGCCAGCGCCACCAGTTGGCGCAGGTTGCGCTCGAAGGCGCTGTGCGTGCACTGGCGCAAAAAACGCAACAGCCACGACCACTGGGCCCGGTCCCACTGCGGCCGCAGCAGCAACGGGGCTTGGCGCTGCAGCATCCAGCCCAAGGCCTTCAGGGGCGTGTCGGGATGGGCCCACGGTGCGCTGTAGCCGACCGAGATTTGGGCCGCGTTGGCAAAGCTGGTTTCCAGCGCCGCATCGCTTTGGCGGTCCACCAGCGTGACCTCGTGCCCGGCTTGCAACAAATGCCATGCACTGCAGGTACCGATGATGCCAGCCCCGAGGACGACGACGTGCATGCAAGCTCCTTTCGTGGGCCGCTTGGGGCCCGTTGTGCCGCTGATTTTGCCGCATTCCCCAGCTCAATCCACGCCACGGCCCCAAGTGCCTGCTGGCAGGGGGCTCCGATCAAGCGGCGGGCATTCGATCAGTTGCTGCGCCAAAAATCCGGCTTGTTCGTTTTTGTCGGCGTAACCCAGCGGATTGGCCACCACCCGGCAGCGCCCCACCGTGTAGTCGTGGGCGCAATGCAAATGCCCGTGCAACCACAGATCGGCCAGCGGCAACAGCTCGTCGAGGGCGTTGCAGAAGCCGGCGCTGCCCGGATTGAGCCCGTAGCGCGGGTCATGGCTGCGCAGGCTGGGGGCAAAGTGCGTCACCACCACGGTCGGACCTGGGTGCGCTTGCGCCAGCGCGTGGCGCAACCACTGCTGGCACAGCAGGGCTTGCTCGCGCATGGCCGCGGCGTCAAAAACCTGGCCATGGCGCAGCGTCTGCATTTTGCGCAGATAGTGGTTGGCGGCCCGAAAGGCGCGTTCGCGCAGCTTGAGCCGCCGCGCCAGCGGATCGACCGGCAGGCCGCGACCGCTGTGCGGCTGCTCGGCCAAGGCATCAAAGTCGCTCCACAAGGTGGTGCCGACAAAACGCACGCCTCGGTAAATCCATTGCTCACGCTCCAACCAAATGATGCCAAGCCGCTCGCAGCAGGCGCGCAGGGCCTGGTGGGTGGTGTCGAAGTCGAGCCCGTCGTATTCGTGGTTGCCCGGGCAAAACAGCACCGGCGTGGGCCAGCCCGCGTACTGCGGCAAGGGCGAGAAGCGGCGCAAACCCCAGTCGGGCTCGCTCATCAGGGGCGGCGCGGGGGGCGCTGGCAGCGGCTCCGATGCAAGCGGCTGCAGCCGGGCGGCGGCCGGGCTGTCTCCAGCGAGCGGGGCGGCGGCCAGGGCGGCTTTGGGCACCGATGCGCTTTGGTAAGACCCAATGTCGCCCGCCAGCACCAACACATCGGCCCCCGGGGCCGGACGGGCTTGCCAGTTGGGCTGGACTTCGAGGTGCAAATCGCTCAGAAGCTGGATTTTCATGCGGTGAGGGCGATTCCCCATGCGGGGCGCCGAATAAACAAGGGCTGGCTCCCCTTGCACAAGACCGCAACGGGCAAGCAAATGTAAGGGATTGAAAAATCGCTTGGCAGCCACCTGGGGTTTACCCTAAGATCGGACCTTGGTAATGCTGCAGTGCAGCAAAAGGAGATTGACGATGTACGCATCAACCCCCACACCGGCCGACTCCGGGGCCCTAGAGTCAACCCACCCGCCCACAAATGCGCCCGCCATGGTGCGTGTGCAGCCGCAACCGCCGCTCAGCCCGCACCTGCTGCACCGACGCGCTTGGGTGCGTCCACTGGCGGTGCTGCTGCTGGCGCTAGGCGTGGTCTTGCTGGCGCTGGCCAGCGCGCAACTGTTGAGCGAGCGGGCCAACGATTATCTGCTGCTGGCCTGGCTGGCTTTGTGGCTGCTGCTGTTTGCCGGCTGCCTGTTGCTGGCCGGCACCGCACACCGCATGGCCCAGCGCAGCGCCGAGGCGCTGGACCACTGGGCCCAGCGACGTGCCCAAGCCCGTGCCGACGCCCGCTTCGCCGCGCTGGCGCAACACGACGCCCGCCTACAGGCCGAATTGCGCGCGCAGCAAGATGCCCAATCGGTTGCGCCCACGCGCCCTGCCCGATAATGCCGTTAACCGCCCTTTGCCCACCCCCACGCACCGATGAACGAAGCCCACCCTCCGCTCTGGCTGCGCCGTGCCCTGATCGCCGCACTGCTGAGTGTGCTGCTGCTCGCTGGGCTGGTCGTGTTGCAGCCCTTTGTCACCGCAGTGGTCTGGGCGGCGATCTTGGTCTATGTTTCGTGGCCGCTGTACCAGCGCCTGCTGGCTCGCTTTCATGGTCGGCGCGGCTGGGCCGCGTTCACGATGACCATGGCGCTGGCCGTGGTCTTGGTCGCGGTGCCGGCCTGGCTGCTGTTCATGCTGCAGCGCGAGGGCTACGGCGCGATGCGCGACGCGGTCGCCCTGCTGCGCGCCGGGGTCGAGCTGCCGGAACCGCTGGCGGCCATCCCTTGGCTCGGCCCCTGGCTGGAGGAGCGGCTGGCGCTGCTCGGCGGCGACCGCGAGGCCTTGGGCCGCCAGCTCGCCGCAATGGGCGAGCAGTGGGGGCAGTGGCTGGGTGCGCACGCGGTCAGCCTGCTGGGCGATCTGGGCCTGAATGCGATGCGCTTTGCGATCGCGCTGCTGACCGCCTTCTTCTTGTTCCGCGACGGCGAGGAGTTGATTGCGCAATCGCGCCAGGTGTTGCAGAGCCTGCTCGGAGCGCGCGTGCGGGGCTACTTCGACGCGGTCGGCGACACCACCCGCGCCGTTGTCTATGGCCTGTTGTTGGCGGCCATCGTACAGGGCTTTATGGCTGGGCTGGGCTACTGGGCGGCGGGCATCTCGGCGCCGGTCTTTTGGGGCGCAGCAACCGCGATGCTGGCGCTGATCCCGTTCGGCGCGACGCTGATCTGGGTGCCGATGGGGCTGTGGCTGCTGCTCACCGGCCACATCGCCGCTGGCGTCGGCCTGCTGCTCTGGGGCATGCTGGCGGTGAGCTGGATCGACAACCTGGTGCGCCCGCTGGTCATCAGCGGCGTATCCAATGTGCCGTTCCTGATCGTGCTGTTCGGCGTGCTCGGGGGACTGGGCGCGTTCGGCCTGATCGGACTCTTCGTCGGCCCGGTCATCTTGGCGGTGCTGCTGGCGATCTGGCGGGAGTGGGCCGCCAGCGAGGCCGCCGCCGTGCGGGCAGCGGAGGCCACCGAGGCCACAGGCGCGGCCGGCACCGCACTGCCGAGCGCGCACACGCCCGCTGCGCCGGCCACAGGCTCACCGCACGCCTAGCGGCATCTCTAGGAAGTCCTTAAGCGTGCGCGCCTGCCGCCAGCCGCTGCTCCAGCCGCGCCTTGACCGCCAGCAGCTCGGGCGGCAGGTGGTGCGCCAGTTGCTCGAAGTGCGCGCTGTGGCTGGCCAGCTCTTGTGCCCAGTCGGCGGCGTCGATGCGGCTCACGGTCTCAAACTGCTGCGCGCTGAAATCCAGCCCATCCCAGTTCAGATCGGCGTAGCGCGGGCTGGTGCCAAAGGCGTGCGCCTGCCCCTCGGCCTGGCCCTCCAAGCGCTGCAGCATCCAGTGCAGCACGCGCATGTTGTCGCCAAAGCCGGGCCAGACGAACTTGCCATCGGCGCCTTTGCGAAACCAGTTGACGCAGAAAATCGCGGGCAGCCGGGCCCCGCTGGCCTCCAGGCGGGCCCCGAGGCTGATCCAGTGCTGGAAGTAGTCGCTCATGTGGTAGCCGCAAAAGGGCAGCATGGCAAAGGGGTCGCGGCGCACCACGCCCTGGGCCCCAAAGGCGGCGGCGGTGGTCTCGGAGCCCATGGTGGCGGCCATGTACACGCCCTCGTTCCAGCTGCCTGCCTGCGTGACCAAGGGCACCGTGCTGCTGCGCCGGCCGCCGAAGATGAAGGCGTCGATCGGCACCCCGGCCGGGTCGTCCCAAGCCGGGTCGAGCGCCGGGTTGTTGGTGGCCGAGACGGTGAAGCGCGCGTTCGGGTGCGCCGCCTTGGCCCCGCTGGCTTGGGCCAGTTGCGGCGTCCAGTCGCGCCCCTGCCAGTCGATCGCGTGCGCCGGGGCTGGGCCCATGCCTTCCCACCAGACGTCGCCGTCGTCGGTGCGCGCCACGTTGGTGAAAATCACGTCGCGTTCGAGGCTGCGCATGCAGTTGGGGTTGGTCAGGGTGTTGGTGCCGGGGGCCACGCCAAAGTAGCCCGCTTCGGGGTTGATGGCGTACAGGCGCCCGTCGGCACCGGGCTTGATCCAAGCGATGTCGTCGCCCACGGTGCTCACTTGCCAGCCCTCAAAGGCCTTGGGCGGGATCAGCATGGCGAAGTTGGTTTTGCCACAGGCGCTCGGGAAGGCGGCGGCGACGTGGTATTTTTTGCCCTGCGGGTTGGTCACACCCAAGATCAGCATGTGCTCGGCCAGCCAGCCCGGGCCACCGTTGGGGCCTTGCGCGGCCTGGCGCCCCATGGCCGAGGCGATGCGCAGCGCCAGGCATTTTTTGCCCAGCAGCGCGTTGCCGCCGTAGCCCGAACCGTAGGACCAGATTTCGCGCGTCTCGGGGTAGTGCACGATGTATTTGGTGCTGGGGTTGCAGGGCCAAACCGCATCGGCCTGCCCCGGTTGCAGCGGGGCGCCCACGGTGTGCATGCAGGGCACGAATTCGCCCTCGCGCCCCAGCACCTCATAGACGGCGCGACCCATGCGCGTCATGTGGCGCATGTTGACGACCACGTAGGGGCTGTCGGAGAGCTCGACCCCGATGTGCGCGATCGGCGAGCCCAGCGGCCCCATAGAGAAAGCGATCACGTACAGGGTGCGTCCGCGCATGCAGCCTTGAAACAGCGGCTGCAAGGTGGCGCGCATCTGCGCCGGATCCATCCAGTTGTTGGTCGGGCCGGCGTCATCGGCTTTTTCGGAGCAGATGTAGGTGCGGTCTTCGACCCGAGCCACGTCAGAGGGGTCGGTGCGGGCCAGGTAGGAATTGGGGCGCTTGGCCGGGTTCAGGCGCTCCAGGGTGCCGGCCTCGACCATCTGCTGGCATAGGCGGTCGTATTCGGCCACGCTGCCGTCGCACCACTCGATGCGATCGGGCTGGCACAGGGCGGCCATGTCGGCCACCCAAGCCAGCAGGCGGGGGTGTAGTACCCAATCGGGTGCGTTCAGGGCCAAGCCCGACATCGCAGGTGCGTTCATGCAATCGACTCCAAAGACTAAAAAACGGATGTGGGAAATCCCCGACGAGGGACTTACCGGATCCGTTTGGGGGCCTTGCTGGAAGGTGCCATGCGAGCCGCGTGGGTACAAACTTGAATTTTATGAAATGCGCGTGAAATTGGCTGAATTTTCTCATGCAAGACTTGCATAAACTGATGCCGCCTCTGCGATGGCCGTGCTGGCCCTACCCCGGCAGCCGGCTTTGCCACAGGCCCGCAGGCAGCCCTGCCGGGCCTCAGAGCCGGCGCTCCAGCACGCGCAACACCTCGGCGCCATAGGCCTGCAGTTTTTTCTGGCCCAGTCCCGGAATGCCCTGCAGATCGGCCAAGGTGCGCGGCTGGCGCTGCGCCAGCGCCTCCAGCGTGGCGTCGTGAAAGATCACATAGGCGGGCAGGTTGTGCTCGCGCGCCACTTCGGCGCGCCAGGCTTTGAGCGCGGCCAGCGTTTCGCGTGCGGCCAGCGGCAGCGTGCTGGCGGCGCTGCTGCGCGTGCGCGCGGTAGCGGCCGGCGTGGTGCGGGTGCGGGCCTGCAGTTTCAAATACACGCTTTGCTCGCCCTTGAGCACGGCGCGCGCGCCTTCGCCCAGGCGCAGGGTGTTGAAGTGCTCGCCATCGACCCACACCGCCGCGCGCGCAATGAGCTGGCGCAGCAGGCTGCGCCATTCGCTCTCGCCCAGTTCAGCCCCGATGCCAAAGGTGCTCAGGCGCTGGTGCCCGTGCTGCTGCACCTTGTCGGTGGCCTTGCCGCGCAAAATGTCGATCAGGTGCCCGGCCCCAAAGGCGCTGCCGCTGGCCTGCTGCACCCGAAAGATGCACGAGAGCAGCTTGCGCGCCGCCTCGCTGGCGTCCCAAGTCTGGGGCGGGGCCAGGCAGTTGTCGCAATTGTGGCAGGCGCTGGAGTCCTCACCAAAGTAGCCCAGCAGGCGCACGCGGCGGCAGTCGCTGGCCTCGGCCAGGGCCAGCAGGCCGTCGAGCTTGCCGCGCATGGCTTGCTTGAATTCGTCGGCGGCCGGGCTGGCGTCGATCAGGCTGCGCTGCTGGATCACGTCTTGCAGCCCGTAGGCCATCCAGGCATTGGCCGGCTGGCCGTCGCGCCCGGCGCGGCCGGTCTCCTGGTAGTAGCCCTCGATGTTTTTGGGCAAATCGAGGTGCGCCACGAAGCGCACGTCGGGCTTGTCGATGCCCATGCCAAAGGCGATGGTGGCGACCATGATCAGCCCGTCTTCGCGCAAGAAGCGGTCTTGGTGGCGCTGGCGCGTGGCGGCGTCGAGCCCGGCGTGGTAGGGCAGCGCCTGCAGGCCATGCGCCGCCAGTTGCGCCGCCACGTCTTCGACCTTGCGCCGCGACTGGCAATAGACCACACCCGCGTCGTGCTGCAACTGGCCATTGACCTGGCTGCTGTGCTCGCGCTCGATGAAGCGCAGCAACTGCTGCAGGCTGTCTTTTTTCTCGACGATGGCGTAGCGGATGTTGGGCCGGTCGAAGCTGCTCACGAAGGTGCGCGCCTGCTGCAACTGCAACTGCTCGACGATGTCGGCCCGCGTGAGCGCATCGGCGGTGGCGGTCAAGGCGATGCGCGGCACGCCGGGAAAGCGCTCGTGCAGCGCCACCAGACTGCGGTAGTCGGGCCGGAAATCGTGCCCCCACTGGCTCACGCAGTGCGCCTCGTCGATGGCAAACAGGCTCAGGGCGCCGCGCTCGTACAGGGCTTGCAGTTGCGCCATGCAGCGCGCCGTGGCCAGCCGCTCGGGGGCGGCGTAGAGCAAGGTGAGCGCGCCGCTCATCATGCGCCGCTCGACCGCTGCGGCCTGCTCCGGGCTCAGGCTGGAGTTGAGGTAGGCCGCCTCCACCCCGGCTTCGAGCAAGGCCCCCACCTGGTCGTGCATGAGCGCGATCAGCGGCGAGACCACCACCGTCAGCCCGCGCCCGGCGCGCTGCCGCACGATCGCCGGCACCTGGTAGCACAGCGATTTGCCGCCGCCAGTGGGCATGAGCACCAGTGCGTCGCCGCCCGCGCTCAGGTGCGCCACGATCTCGGCCTGCGCGCCGCGAAAGGCGGGGTAGCCAAACACCTCTTGCAGCACCTGCAGGCAGGGGTCGGCGCTGGCGCGGTCCGAGCGCGGCCCGTCCAAGCCAGACCCGGGCTCCAGCCCCGGCTCGGTCACCGCCCCTGGCTGCAGCCCTAGGGGTGCCAGCGCCGCTTCAGCCACGGGCTGCGTTCACATCTGCTCCCACGGCAGGCCGTCGAAACGCCAGCCGTTGCGGGTGGAGCGGTGAAAGTTCGCATCCAAGTCGCCCTCGAAGCCGTGCAGCACGTGCGCCACTTCGCCAAAGCCAGCCGCCTCCAGCGCCGCCCCGGCATCAAGCGTGCGCTTGCCGCTGCGGCAGATCAGCAGCAGCGGGCGCTCCTTGCTGCCGGCTTCGCGCTCGACCTGCTGCACGAAGCGCTGCGCATCGGGGCGCAGTTCGGGGTATTCGTACCACGGCACTTGCACCACACCGGGCGGGCGGCCCACATAGAGCGACTCGACCTCCATGCGCACATCGACAAACAGTGGGCGTTGCTCGGCCGGGCGCGCGCTGAGGCTTTGCAGCCAGTCCCAAGCTTGGCGGGGTAAAAGGTGTTGCATAGGGGCCTATTCTCGCCGCAGCAGCCGCGCCGCCTCGCGCGCAAAGTAGGTCAGCACGCCGTCGGCCCCGGCGCGCTTGAAGGCCAGCAGGCTCTCAATCATCACGGCGTCGTGCGCCAGCCAGCCGTTTTGCGCCGCCGCCTTGAGCATGGCGTATTCGCCGCTCACCTGGTAGGCAAAGGTGGGCACGCGGAATTCATCCTTCACCCGGCGCACGATGTCGAGGTAGGGCAGGCCCGGTTTGACCATCACCATATCGGCCCCTTCGGCCAGGTCGAGCGCCACTTCGCGCAGCGCCTCGTCGCTGTTGCCGGGGTCCATCTGATAGACTTTTTTGTCGGCGCGGCCGAGGTTGGCGGCGCTGCCCACCGCATCGCGAAAGGGGCCGTAAAAGGCGCTGGCGTACTTGGCGCTGTAGGCCATGATGCGGGTGTGCACATGGCCCTGCGCCTCCAGCGCCTGCCGGATGGCGCCGATGCGGCCGTCCATCATGTCGCTCGGGGCCACGATATCGACCCCGGCCGCCGCCTGGCACAGCGCCTGCTGCACCAGCACCTGCACCGTGGCGTCGTTGACGATGTAGCCGCTGTCATCGAGCAGGCCGTCCTGGCCGTGGCTGGTGTAGGGGTCGAGCGCCACGTCGGTCATCAGGCCCAGCATGGGAAAGCGCGCTTTCAGCGCCGCCACCGCGCGCGGCACCAAGCCTTCGGGGTTGCAGGCTTCGCGCCCGTCCGGGGTTTTGAGGGCTGGGTCGAGCACCGGAAACAGCGCCAGCGCCGGAATGCCAAGCTCCACGCACTCCTGCGCCACGGGCAGCAACCGGTCCAGGCTCAAGCGCTCCACGCCGGGCATGGAGGCCACCGGCTCGCAGCGGTCGCTGCCGTCGAGCAGGAACACCGGGTAGATCAGGTCGTGCGCCGTGAGCTGGTGTTCGCGCACCAGGTTGCGGCTAAAGGCGTCGCGGCGCAGGCGGCGCGGCCGCGACAGCGGAAAAGGGGCGGGGGGCTGGCTCATGCGTGTATTGTGGCAAACTCTGCCGCACAGATGCGCGGGCCTTGAGGGTCGCAAGCGCCTTGCATGTGTTTTTTCATTTTGAGCCCATGCCCCCTTCCAACCCGACCCCTGCCCCAAGCGCTCCTTGGACCCCTGCCGTCGAGCCGCTGGCGCCCGATCAGGCTTGGCGCATGGCCGAGCATTGGCCCGAGCTCAGCGCCGCACTCACCGCCCAAGCGGTGGAGGCGGCCGACCGGATGTTGCGCGGGCTCGAGATGCTGGTGCAGCGCGAGCGCCTGAGCGCCGCCGAAATGCAGGTGCTGGCCACCCCGGCCCTGCGCTTGCAGCGTTGCGCCAAGCAGGTGCAACAGATCCTGCGCACGCAAAGCGGCCAGGTGCGGCTGTCGCACGAAAAAATCGATTTCGCGCAAGTGGTCGACGCGGCGCTGCACGATCGGCGCGATGAATGGGTGGCCCGCGGCCTGACGCTGCAGCGCTTTCTGCAACCCGTCGAGCTGTTGATCGACCCGACGCTGGGCTACAGCCTGTGCCTGGCGATGGTCGATTGGGCACAGCGCTTTGGCGAGCACCTCGAGCTGCGCCTTGGGCTCGACCCCCTCCAGCCCGGCGCGTTGTTGTCCCTGCGCACGCAGGATGGCAGCCCAGCCGCAGATGCCGAACGGCTGCAGCATGACTCGATCGAATGGCTGTTGTTGCGCCAACTGGCCGCCACCGATGGCGGCATCGAGCTGCAGCGCCGCGCGACCGAAAACGGGGTCGAACTGAGCGCGCGCTTTCGCCGGGTGTCGGCCGCGCCCGAAACCCAGCCAGCCGATGGCTCGGCCGCCCCGCTATCGAAAGCGCCAGCGCCAGCGCCGCCCGCCCAAGCCAAGCTGGGGCCAGCGGCCCAGTCCGGTGCGGTGCTGGTGTGCTCGGCCGACCCCGCTGTGCGCCGCGAAACGCTGGCCCTCTTGCACCCGATGGGCTTGGCGGCCAGTGCCGTCGCCAGCGCGGCCCAAGCCTTGGCGGCCTTGGGCGAGCGCCAAGTGGCGCTGCTGATTTACGACCAAGAGCACCCACCCGCCGACGCGCCGCAGTTGCAGCAAGCGCTGGCGGGCGACGGCGCTGGGCTACCGGTGTTGCGGCTGGTGCGGCTGCGCGCCACCGCCCACGACGAAGGCGGCGGCGACACGGCGGTGATGTCAGAAAAAATGCAGGTCCCAATCGACGCACTGCCGGCCGCGCTGGCGCCCGCCGTGCGCTTCGCGCTCTCGAACTTGGGTTAAGCGCGAGCCGACTGGGCCTTGACCTTGAGCCGCCAGGCGTGCAGCAGCGGCTCGGTGTAGCCGCTGGGCTGCGCACAGCCCTTGAACACGAGGTCGAGCGCGGCTTGGTAGGCGGCGCCGTCGGGGTGCGCCAGCAGGCTGCGGTAGGCCGGGTCGGCGGCGTTCTGGGCATCGACCTTGGCCGCCATGCGGGCAAAGGACTGGCGCACCTGGGCCTCGCTCACCACCCCGTGCAGCAGCCAGTTGGCCACGTGCTGGCTGGAGATGCGCAGCGTGGCGCGGTCTTCCATCAGGCCGATGTCGTTGATGTCGGGCACCTTGGAGCAGCCCACGCCTTGGTCCACCCAGCGCACCACGTAGCCCAAAATGCCTTGGATGTTGTTGTCGAGCTCGGCTTGTTTGTCGGCCTCGCTCCAGTTGGGCTGCGCCGCCACCGGCACCGTGAGCAAGCCCTGGAGCAGGGCGGCGCGCTCGGCGTCGGCGTCGATGCGCTCCAACTCTTGCTGCACCTCGGCCACGTTCACCTGGTGGTAATGCAGCGCGTGCAGGGTGGCTGCGGTGGGGCTGGGCACCCAGGCGGTGTTGGCGCCGGCCTTGGGGTGGGCGATTTTTTGTTTCAGCATCTCGGCCATCAGGTCGGGCATGGCCCACATGCCTTTGCCGATCTGCGCCCGCCCGCGCAGGCCCATCCCCAAGCCCACCAGCACGTTGTTGCGCTCATAGGCGGCGATCCAGGCGCTGGACTTCATCTCGCCCTTGCGCACCATGGGGCCGGCCTGCATGGCGGTGTGCATCTCGTCGCCGGTGCGGTCCAAAAAGCCGGTGTTGATGAAGGCCACGCGGCTGGCGGCGGCGGCGATGCAGGCCTTGAGGTTGACGCTGGTGCGCCGTTCTTCGTCCATGATGCCCAGCTTGACCGTGCTCTCGGGCAGGCCGAGCAAGCGCTCGACGCGGCCAAACAGTTCGGCGGCAAACGCCACTTCCTGCGGCCCGTGCATCTTGGGCTTGACGATGTAGACGCTGCCGCTGCGGCTGTTGCGCACCGGCTCACCACTGGGCAGGCGGCCGTGGCCTTGCAGGTCGTGCAAGGCGATGGTGGTGGTGAGCACCGCATCCAAGATGCCTTCGGGGATTTCGCGCGCCACGCCTGCGGCATCGGTGTAGAGGATGGCCGGATTGCTCATCAGGTGCCCGACGTTGCGCACGAACAGCAGCGAGCGCCCGTGCAGGCGCAGCTCGCCGCCGTCGGGCCGGGTGTAGCGGCGGTCGGGGTTGAGGCCGCGCGTCAGGCTTATGCCCCCTTTGTCGAAGGTTTCGGTCAGGCTGCCGCGCAAAATGCCGAGCCAGTTGCGGTAGCCCAAGATTTTGTCTTCGGCATCGACGGCGGCCACCGAATCTTCTAGGTCCAGAATGGTCGAGAGCGCCGACTCCAGCACCACGTCGGAGATGCCGGCCGGGTCGGTGCGCCCGATCGCGGTCTGGCGATCGAGCACGATTTCGATGTGCATGCCGTGGTGCTGCAGCAGCAGCGCGCTCGGGGCCTCGGGCGCGCCACGGTAGCCCAGCAACTGCTGCGGCTGGCGCAGGCCGGTCTGCTGGCCGTCGTCTAGGCTCACTTGCAGCGCCCCGGCGACGATGCGGTAGCCGCAGGCGTCTTGGTGCGACTCGATCGCCAGCGGGGCGGCTTGGTCGAGGAACTGGCGCGCAAAGGCGATCACGCGCGCGCCGCGCAGCGGGTTGTAGCCGCGCCCGCGCTCGCAGCCCTCGGACTCGGGGATGGCGTCGGTGCCATAGAGCGCGTCGTAGAGCGAGCCCCAGCGCGCATTGGCGGCGTTGAGCGCGTAGCGCGCGTTCAAAATCGGCACCACCAGTTGCGGCCCGGCCTGCAGCGCCAGTTCGGCATCTACATTGGCGGTGCTGGCGCGCACGCCGCTGGGCGCGGGCACCAGGTAGCCTATGCCTTCGAGGAACTGGCGGTAGGCCGGCATGTCGGTGATCGGGCCCGGGTGCGCGCGGTGCCAGCGGTCCAGCTCGGACTGCATGCGATCGCGCTCGGCCAACAGGGCGGCGTTTTTGGGCGCCAGATCGGTGACGAGGGCCTCAAAACCGGCCCAAAAAGGGGCGCTCTCGATGCCGGTGCCGGGCAGCACCTCGTGGTTCACAAAGTCGTACAAGGCGCTGGCAACTTGCAGGCGGCCGGCGGCGGTGCGGGCGGTGGACATGAACGATGGGCTCCAATGAAAAAACGGGCGCGCGCCGGGGCTGGCGGCAGCCGCAACATTTGAGTGTAATCGCTCAAAACAGGCTGTGCAGCAGCAGCCCCGCCATGCCCCACATCATCAGCGCCACCACGCCGTCGAGGGCGCGCCACAGGCGCAGCGAATGGAGCCGCTGCCCGAGCCAGAACGCCGCCCCACCCAAGAGCAAAAACCAGAGCAGCGAGGCCGTGGCCGCGCCCAAGCCAAAGTCGGGGCCCGCGGCACCCCAGGCCAGCGAGGCCGAGCCGATCAGCACCGCCGTATCGAGCCAGGCGTGCGGATTCAGCCAAGAGAACGCCAGCGCCGCCAGCACCGCTTGCAGGCGCGAGATCGGCACCGCAGCCGGGGGGGAAGCCGGGGCCAAGGCCAAGGGTGCCAGGGTGCCGACGGAGCCAGCCGCAGCAAGCGGCGGCCGCCAGGCGCGCCGAAACGCCAGCCCACCGTAGATCAGCAAAAACACCACCCCGGCCCCGACCAGCGCGCCGTGCAGCTGGTCCGACAGCCCGCCCAACTGCGCCAGCCCCAGCACCCCGAGGGCGATCAGCGCCAGATCGGCCAGCACGCACACCGCCACCGTCAGCCCCACGTGCTGGCGCTGCAAGCCCATGCGCAGCACATGCGCGTTCTGCGGCCCGATCGCCATGATCAGCGACAAGCTCAACAGCAGGCCGGCGGCAAAGGCCGGGGTGGACAGGGTCAGGGTCACGCAATCTCTCCAGCAAGGGCAGGCAAGGGCAGGGGGTTGCAGCCATTCAAGGCCTAGGCAGGCACTGCGGCCCAACAGCCGCAGCGCGCAAGTGGCAGCGCCTGACCTTGAGTGTGCCCCAAGCCGCAGCTTGGTTTAGGGTATTTAAATTAAATTGATTCGCTTAAATTACACTTGATAGGATTCGCTTGCCTCAACCCCATCCCAACCGCCCATGCTCGATCCGCGCCACCTGCAAGCCCTCAGCGCCGTGGTCGAGCAGCGCAGCTTTGCCGCCGCCGCCCACAGCCTGTCGCTCACGGTGGCGGCGGTGTCGTTGCGCATCAAGGCGCTGGAGGAGTCGCTCGGCCAGCGCCTGCTGGTGCGCGGCAAACAAGTGCGCCCCACCGCCGCCGGACAAAGCCTGCTGACGCACGCCAAACGGGTGCAACTGCTGGAAGCCGATTTGCTGGGGGCGCTGGCGGGCTCGGCCACGGGGCCGCAGCGGCGCGCGCACTGGCACAGCCTGTCGGTGGCGGTGAATGCCGACTCGGTGGCGAGCTGGTTTCTGCCCGGCGTCGCGCCCCTGTTGCTGCAGCAGCGCCTGCTGCTCGACGTCTGGATCGACGACCAAGACCACACCCACGACGCGCTGCACAGCGGCGAGGTGCTGGGCTGCGTCAGCACGCTGGCGCAAGCCATGTCCGGCTGCCGGGCCGAGCCACTGGGCACCATGCGCTACCGCTGCGTGGCCACCCCCGAAGTGGCGCAGCGCAGCCGCAACCCCGAGGGGGCGCTCTCGGTGCACCGCTTGCTGGAGTGGCCGGCCGTGATTTTCAACCGCAAAGACGCGCTGCAAGACCGCTTTCTGGCGCAACACTTCGGCCTGCACCAGGCGCACTACCCGCGCCACTTCGCCCCCGCCATCGACGCCTTCGAAGCCGCGATCGAACTCGGCCTGGGCTGGGGCATGGTGCCCGAGCTGCACCTGCAGCGCCGCCCAGACAGCGCCACGCCGCTGGTGGACCTGCTGCCCGGGGCCGCGGTCGAGGTGGCGCTGTACTGGCACCACTGGGCGCACGAGCCGCTGAGCGCGCAGCGCCTGACCGATGCCGTCAAAGCCGCGGCGGCGGCGGCGCTGGGGCCTGCCGTGGCCGACTGAACCCACCCAGACCCAGCGCACCCCCGGCACACACCCGGCAGCAAGCCCCGACAAGCCCTAAAATCCCCCCTATGCTCAGTGTCAAATCCGAACTGCTCACCGCCTTGGCGGCCGAGCTGGAACGCCTCGCCCCCGGTGCCGCCAGCCTAGCGCGCTTCGAATCGCCCAAGCTCGCCGCGCACGGCGACTGGGCCTGCACCGCCGCCATGCCGCTGGCCAAGCAGCTCAAAACCAACCCGCGCCCACTGGCGCAGCAACTGGTTGCGGCGCTGCAGGCGCAGCCGGCCTTTGGGCGCTGGGTGCAGGAGCTGGAAATCGCCGGCCCGGGCTTCATCAACCTGCGTTTGCAGCCCGCCGCCCAGCAGCAGGTGCTGCGCGAGGTCTTGCAAGCCGGTGCGCACTACGGCTGCCAGCCCAGCAACGGCCAGCGCGTGCTGGTCGAGTTCGTCTCGGCCAACCCGACCGGGCCGCTGCACGTTGGGCATGCGCGCCAGGCCGCGCTGGGCGATGCCATCTGCAACCTGCTGCACAGCCAGGGCTGGCAGGTGCACCGCGAGTTCTACTACAACGACGCCGGGGTGCAGATCGAAACGCTGGCGCGCAGCGTGCATTTGCGCGCACTGGGCCACAAGCCGGGCGACCCCGAATGGCCCGAATCCGCCTACAACGGCGATTACATTGCCGACATCGCTGCTGGTTTTCTGGCGCGCCAGACCGTGCGCGCCGACGACCGCTCTTATAGCGCCAGCGGCGACCCGGCCGACCTCGACGGCCTGCGCGAGTTTGCCGTGGCCTGGCTGCGCCACGAACAAGACCTGGACTTGCAGGCGCTGGCGGTGCGCTTTGACCAGTACTACCTCGAATCCAGCCTCTACACCAGCGGCCGGGTGGCGCAGACGGTGCAGCGGCTGGTCGAATCCGGCCACACCTACGAGCAAGACGGCGCACTGTGGCTGCGCAGCACCGCTTTTGGCGACGACAAAGACCGGGTCATGCGCAAGTCCGCCACCGTGGCGCCCGACGGCAGCCCGCTCGAAGGCGGCTACACCTACTTCGTGCCCGATGTGGCCTACCACATCAGCAAATGGGAGCGCGGCTACACCAAGGTCGTCAACATCCAGGGCAGCGACCACCACGGCACCATCGCGCGCGTGCGCGCCGGCTTGCAGGCGGCCGGGGTCGGCATCCCGAGCGGCTACCCGGACTACGTGCTGCACACCATGGTGCGCGTGCTGCGCGGCGGGCAAGAGGTAAAAATTTCCAAGCGCGCTGGCAGCTACGTGACGCTGCGCGACCTGATCGAGTGGACCAGCCGCGACGCGGTGCGCTTTTTCCTGCTCTCGCGCAAGCCCGACACCGAATACACCTTCGACGTCGATTTGGCGGTGCAACAAAACAACGACAACCCAGTCTATTACGTGCAGTACGCGCACGCCCGCATCTGCTCGGTGCTGGCGGCCTGGGGCGGCGCGCGCGAGCAGTTGCAAACGGTGGACTTGAGCCCGCTGCAAGGCCCGCAAGCGCAGGCGCTGCTGCGCCTGTTGGCGCGTTACCCCGAGGTGCTGAGCAACGCCGCCGCCGACTTTGCCCCGCACGACGTCAGTTTTTATCTGCGCGAACTGGCTGCCGCCTACCACAGCTACTACGACGCCGAGCGGATTTTGGTCGATGACCCGCTGCTCAAACACGCCCGCCTGGCGCTGGTTGCCGCCACCGCCCAAGTGTTGCACAATGGATTGGCGCTGCTCGGAGTGAGCGCGCCGGTGAAAATGTGATGCCCGCCCTGACACACCCCGCAAGCCCCATTGCTCACGCCATGAATATCCGGCCTCCCTCTCGCCATCGCGGCAGCACGCTGCTGGGTTTTGCCGCCGGCCTGCTGCTGGGGCTGGCGCTGGCGTTGGTGGTGGCGCTCTACGTCACCCGATCGGCCACGCCCCTCGAAGACCGCAACGCCCAACGGCCCGCCACCTCGCCCGCGCAAGAGGCCGAACAAAACCGCAACTGGAACCCCAACGCCGGGCTCTCGACCCGGCCAGTGACTCCGGCTGCGCCGCCCGAGGCAGCCACGCCGCCTCTGGCCGGGTCGACGCCCGCCACCACACCTGCTGGCGCAGCCGCAGGTGCTGCCACGCCCGCCGCCCCGGCCGCCGACCCCATGGCCCGGTTGATCGAACAGCGCCTTGCTGCTGCGGCCCCTGCTGCTGCGGCAGCCGGCATCAGCTATTTCGTGCAAGCCGGCGCCTATGGCAATGCCGAGGAAGCACAAGCCCAACGCGCCCGGCTTGCCATGTTGGGCTTTGATGCCAGCGTGAGCGAGCGCCAGCAAAACGGACGGCCCATCTTCCGGGTTCGCTTAGGACCTTTCGTTACCCAAGCCGAAGCCGATGCCATTGGGCAGAATTTGCAAGAGCAAAACATTGAAACCGCGCTGGTGCGGGTGGCGCGCTAAGGCCGCCTACACCCCAGTTGCAACGGCCGGTAAGCACGCGGAACTTCAGCGCCCCATTCACAACTCACAGTCGCGGTAGGCCGTTCGATTGGCCCGATTCAGATCAAGGACGCACCATGCACAGACGCCGATTTTCGCAAGCCTTGGCAGGCCTTGGCGGCCTCGTCGCCACCGGCAGCGCGTTGCCACTTGGGGCCCAAACCCCAGCCGCTGCCCCGGCATTTCGTGAAGGCACGCACTACCGCCGCTTGCGCCAGCCGGCCCCAGTCGATGCGCCGGCCGGCCGCATCGAGGTGCTGGAGTTCTTTGCCTACACCTGCATCCACTGCCACCACTTTGTGCCGGTTTTCAAAGCCTGGAAGCGCACCGTGCCCGCCGACGTGGTGGTGCGCCATGTGCCTGTGGGCTTTGCGCCCGAGTTCGAACCGCTGCAGCGCCTGTTCTACACCCTTGAGGCGATGGGCCGCCTCGACAGCCACCACGAGCGCGTGTTCCAAGCCATCCACGGCACCCAACGCCAGCGCCTGCACAACGCCGAGACCATCGCCCAATGGGCCGCCAGCGCCGGGCTGGACCGGGCGCGCTTCACCCAGACTTACAACTCCTTTGCCGTGGTGAGCCGGGTGCGCCGCGCCACCCAGTTGCAAGACGCCTACCAGGTCGAGGGCACGCCGGCGCTGGGCATAGCCGGGCGCTTCTACATTCCGGGGCAGGCCGAGCGCACGGTGCAAGTGGCCAATATGTTGATCGCACGGGTGCGCCGCGGCTGAGACGCCATCCGACTTGGCGCGGCGTCCATTTGCGGGCGTTGCGCGCCGGCTGTGGCTACAATGCCTGCATCGCCTGATTGATGCAATTTTCGTGCCCACCCACACCGCCCCCACCCCCCGCCCCAAGGCTGCCCCGCACTGGCGTGCAGTCGGGCTGGCCTTGCTTCTGGCCTGTCTGAGCGCACCTGCGCTGGCGCAACCCAGCGAGCGCGAACAACCCATGCTGATCGAGGCCGATGCCCTGCAGCACGACCAAACCGGGCAAGTCAGCGTCTTCACCGGCAACGTGGTGATCACCCAAGGCACGCTGCTGCTGCGCGGCCAGCGCGCCGAGCTGCGCCAAGACGCCCAAGGCAACCAATCGGGTGTGCTGCAAGGTGCGGCGGGCCAGCGCGCTTTTTTCCGCCAACAACGCCCGGGGCTAAACGAGGTGCTCGAAGGCGAGGCGCTGCGCATCGAGTACGACAGCGCCAGCGGCAACCTGCGCCTCGTCAACCAAGCCGTGGTGCGTCGGCTGCGCGACGGCGCCCTGAGCGACCAAGCCAGCGGCAGCCTGATCGTCATGAACCGCCAAACCGAGCGTTTCACGGTAGACGGCGGTGCGGCGGCGCGCACCCCCGACAACCCAGCCGGCCGCGTGCGCGCGCTCATCGTCCCGCGCCCGGCCACCCCCCCGGCCACCCCCCCGGCAGCGCCCGCCGCTGCCCCGCTGCAGCCCAGCCCGCAACTGGAGCCGCGCCGATGAGTGTGGCCGCCGAGCGCAGCAGCCTAGAGGTGCGCGGGCTGCAAAAGAGCTATGGCCGGCGCCAAGTCGTCAAAGACGTGTCGCTGCGCCTGGCCAGCGCCGAAGTGGTGGGCCTGCTGGGCCCCAACGGGGCCGGCAAGACCACCTCGTTCTACCTCATCGTCGGGCTCATTCGACCCGACGCGGGCACCATCTTGCTCGACGGGCAGCGCATCGACCGCCTGCCGATCCACCGCCGCGCCCAAATGGGGCTGGGCTACCTGCCCCAGGAAGCCTCGATCTTTCGCAAGCTCACGGTGGCCGAAAACGTGCGTGCGGTGCTGGAATTGCAGCGCGACGCCGACGGCCGGCCGCTGCCGCCACAGCGCATCGAGCAGCGCCTCGATGCCTTGCTCGATGAACTGCACGTGGGCCACTTGCGCGACTCCCCGGCGCCGGCGCTTTCGGGCGGCGAGCGGCGCCGGGTCGAGATCGCGCGCGCCCTGGCCACTGAGCCGCGCTTCATCCTGCTCGACGAGCCCTTTGCCGGCATCGACCCGATCGCCGTGATCGAGATCCAGCGCATCATCGGCTTTTTGAAGGAGCGCGGCATCGGCGTGCTCATCACCGACCACAACGTGCGCGAAACGCTGGGCATCTGCGACCACGCCTGCATCATCAACGAGGGCCGCGTGCTGGCGCAGGGCACACCGGCCGAGATCGTGGCCAACCCGGAGGTGCGCCGGGTCTATCTGGGCGAGCACTTCCGCCTCTGAATGTGGTGGCCATGAAGCAAGGTCTGTCGCTGCGCCTGAGCCAAAACCTGGCGCTCACGCCGCAATTGCAGCAGTCGATCCGCCTGTTGCAACTGAGTACGCTGGAGTTGGAGCAAGAGATCGGGCAGATGCTCGACGACAACCCATTTTTGGAACCCGACCCCGCCGATGAGCCGTTCGAGGCCAGCCCAGCGGCGCCGCCCGAGGCCGCATTGGCTGCCCACGCCGAGCTCGATGCGCCTGCCAGCCACGATGCGGGCGCTGGCGCACCCGATGAAGTGCCCGCCCTCGACGCCGCTTTCGAGGCCGCCTGGACAGGCGCAGCGACGGACTCCGGCGGGGGGGGGCCAGAGGCCGAGCACCACGATGCGGGGGATTTCGCTGAGTCCAGCGATCCGGGCGACTGGGGTGAGCCGGGCGCTGCCCGCTCTGGGGCCGCGCCCGAGGACGACAATGGTGCGGGGCCCGACTGGGCGCGCGCGCCCGAGTCGCTGACGCAGCACCTGCACCAGCAAGCCTGCGCCCTGCGGCTCGAACCCCAGGTGGCACTGGCCTTGCACGCCCTCATCGAGTCGCTCGACGACGACGGCTACCTCGCCGATGGGCTGGACGAATTGGCTGCTGCCCTGTGCGGCATGGAGCAAACCAGCGGGGCCCACGCGCCCGATTCCGGCCTCCACACCATGGCACCGCTGTCAGCGTCGCAACCCATGGCAACTGACCGTCGGCACGCCCACTGGCAGCACTGCCTGCAGCAGGCCTTGGAGCAGTTGCAGCAAATGGAGCCCACCGGCGTGGGCGCGCGCAACCTGGCCGAGTGCTTGCAATTGCAGATTCTGGAGCTGCGCAACCGCCCCGAGAGCCGCACCGCGCTGGCCATCTGCCAGCAGCCGCTCGACTATCTGGCGCGGCGCGACAGCCGCCGCTTGGCCCAACTGTGCCGCTGCAACGAGGCCTTGGTGCGGGCCGCCTTTGGGCTGATCGCCCGCCTCGAACCCAAGCCTGGACGCCGCTTTGCGGTGCTCGAACCGCACCAGTTGCGCCCCGATGTGATCGTGACGGCGCAGGGGCGCGGCTTCAAGGTCGCGCTCAACCCCGAGGTGCTGCCGCGGCTGCGCCTGCACGAAACCTATGCCCTGGCCCTGCGCCAAGGCCGCGGGGGCGGCCAGTCTCACGCGGGGCTGCAGCAGCACCTGCAAGAGGCGCGCTGGTTCATCAAAAACATCCAGCAGCGCTTTGACACCATCTTGCGCGTGGCCAGCGCCATCGTGGAGCGCCAGCGCCCGTTTTTTCAGCACGGCGCCCTGGCCATGCGGCCACTGGTGCTGCGTGAAATCGCCGACGAAGTGGGGCTGCACGAATCCACCATCAGCCGCGTCACCAGCGCCAAGTTCATGGCCACGCCCCAAGGCACCTATGAATTCAAATATTTTTTTGGTTCGGCGCTGGCCACCGAGGCCGGCTCCAGCGCCTCCAGCACCGCGGTGCGGGCCCTGATTCAGCAACTGATCGCCGCCGAAAACCCCAGCCACCCCCTGAGCGACAACCAGCTTGCCGACCTGCTCAAAGCCCAAGGCATCGCCTGCGCGCGCCGCACCGTGGCCAAATACCGCGAGGCGCTGCGCATTGCCCCCACCCATTTGCGCAAAGCGCTCTGAACCCCCATGCACAACCTGACCCTGTTCCTGCCCTGCCCCGCCGGGGTGGAAGACTATCTGCTGGCCGAAGTGCAACAGATCTGCCCGGCGGCCCAAAACCTGCGGCGCCAGCGCGGCGGGGTCGAGCTCACGGCCGACTGGGACGACATGCTGCGGCTCAACCTGCACAGCCGGCTGGCGCAGCGCGTGCTGGTGCGGCTGGCGCTGCAACCCTGCCCCAATGAAGATGCGCTCTACGAGGCTGCCTACGCCGTGCTGTGGGAGCTGTGGTTCACGCCCGCGCAGACTTTCAAGGTCGAGCTCACGGCCCAGCACAGCCCGTTCCAGAGCCTCAATTTTGCCGCCCTGCGCATCAAAGACGCGGTGTGCGACCGCATGCGCGAGCGCCTCGGGCAGCGCCCCAGCGTGGAGACGCTGCAGCCCGAGGTGCGCCTGCACGCCCACCTGGGGCCGGAGCAGGTCTGGCTCTACATCGACACCTCGGGCGAGCCCTTGTTCAAGCGCGGCTGGCGCACCGACACCGGCGATGCGCCGCTCAAAGAGACGCTGGCCGCGGCCATGATCGCCGCCAGCGGCTGGACCGGCCTCGATGCGCAAGGCCAGCCGCAGCCGCTCTACGACCCCTGCTGCGGCAGCGGCACGGTGGCGATCGAGGCGGCGCAGCGGGCGCTGCACATCGCTCCCGGCAAATTGCGCCGCTTTGGCTTCGAGCGTCTGTTGCCACACCAGCCGGCGCGCTGGCAGGCGCTGCGCCAGCAAGCCGTGGCCGCCGAGCGACCCGTGCCGGGCGGCCAAGCCTTTGTTTTTGGCTCCGACGTGGCGTTTCGGATGGTGGACTTTGCGCGCCGCAACGCCGAGCGCGCCGGGGTGGCGCAGGCCATCGAGTGGCGCGGCGGCGATGCCTTGGAGCGCCTGCCCCCTTGCCCGACGCCGGGGGTGATGCTGCTCAACCCGCCCTATGGCGAGCGCATCGCAGCCGCCGGCGTGGCCGGGCAGTCGGCGCAAACGCGGGCCCGGCCTGAGCCGGCGCAGGGGCTCGTGCCCGGTGCCGGCCGCGAAAGCGCCCGCCACGCCGATGGCGAGGAAAACACGGCATTTTTCTCGCAACTGGCCAGCCACTGGAAAAAAAACTACGCCGGCTGGACCGCTTGGCTGCTCAGCCCAGACCCGCAACTGCCCTCGCACATGCGCCTCAAAGCCACGCGCCGGGTGCCGCTCTGGAACGGCCCGATCGAATGCCGCCTGTTTCGTTTTGACCTGGTCGCCGGCAGCGCACGCACACCCCGCGCTGGCGCTCAGCCCAACGACACCACCCCCGAGTAAAGTAAAACTATGTAGCCAATACGGACTTTTTGACCGGCCTAGCTGATGCCTGTGCGAAAGTTGGTTTATACTTTCTTCGGGTCGTTTAACACCGGCCCCCCGCTTTTCCTCCCTGAGCGGGTGCCTTTGTGTGTGACAGCAAAAAGGCTTCCAAACCTGGCTCCTCTAGAGCCAGGTTTTTTTTCGCCCCTTGTCTGCGGGCACCGGCTCGGCGCGTAGCGGCTTCAGTCAAAAATATCGCTCAACCACGATTTTTTCTTTTTCTGGCCGGAGCCGGCAGCAAAACCGCCCGAGAGCCCGCCGCCCAGCCCGCCCTTGAGACCACCGGCCAAGCCACCCAGTTTGCTGCCCAGCCCACCGCCCTGCGCGAAGCCACCGCTGCGCTGGCGAAAGTCGGAGTCTTCAAAATCCGGTTGACGAACTTGGGCGCCGCTGCGCCCGGCCGGGGCCTGGCCGAGACTGCGCTCGATCAGCTTGTCGAGTTCGCCACGATCCAGCCAGACGCCACGGCACTGGGGGCAGTAGTCGATCTCCACGCCCTGGCGATCGCTCATCACCAGCTCCACATTCACGCAGTTGGGGCATTTCATCAAAGGCTCCTTTAAGCCAGTTTGGGGAACTTTGCAGTCTAGGGCCTAGCGGGTGCCAAAAAAAGCAGAAAATCAGGCAACTTTACATCGCCACAAGCTGAACATGAGCCTCTCTTACAGCTACCGCCACCTGTACTACTTCTGGATCGTGGCCCAGGAGGGTGGCATGTCCAAAGCCGCCGCGCGGCTCGACATGGCGGTGCAGACCGTGAGCGCGCAAGTGCGCGAGCTGGAAAAGGCGCTGGGCTGCCAGTTGCTCAAACCGGCCGGGCGCGGTGTGGCCCTGACCGAGGCCGGTGTGCTGGCCGCGCGCCAAGCGCAGCAGATTTTCGAGCTCGGCGAGGCGCTGCCCGCGCTGCTGCGCCAGGCGGCGCTGGCGCCCAGGGTGCGGCTGGCGGTGGGCCTGGCCGACGGGCTGCCCAAGCTGGAGGTGCTGCGCCTGCTGCGCCCGGTGCTGGATGTGCCCGATCTGCACCTGATCTGCCACGACGGCGAGATCGACGACCTGCTGGCCGATCTGGCCATGCACCGGCTCGATGTGGTGCTGACCGACCACCCGGTGAGCAGCCGCGCGCACCTGAAGGTGCACCACCACCGCTTGGCCAGCAGCGCCTACGGCTGGTTCGCTGCGCCGCCTTGGCTGCATGCGGCGCAGCGCGCTTTCCCGGCTGCGCTGCAAGGGGTGCCGCTGTTGCTGCCCACACGCCACGCCAGTGTGCGCGCGCAACTCGACCAGTGGCTGGCGCGGCACGGCCTGACGCCGCGCATCGCCGGCGAGTTTGAAGACAGCGCCCTGCTGGAAACCTTCGGTGGCCAAGGCATGGGGGTGTTCCCGGCCGCGCTGGCGCTGGCCGAGACGCTGCAGCAGCGCCATGGCGCCTCGCTCGTCGGCGTCTGCGAAGGCGTGGCCGCCCCCTGCTACGCCCTCAGCCTGGAGCGCCGGGTGGCGCATCCGCTGCTGCGCCGCCTGCTCGAACAAAGCGCTTGAGCGCTTGGGCGGGGTGGGGCGGGCCGCCGCAGAGCGAGGCGCACGCGCGCGCTCAGCGCTCATCGAAACTCAGGCGCAGCCGCTCACTCTGCGCCCGCGCCTGGCAGGTGAGCACAAAGCCACGCGCCACCTCATCGGCGTGCAGCCCGAAGTTTTGCTGCATCGCCACCTGGCCTTCGAGCACCTTGGCGCGGCAGGTGCAGCACACCCCCGATTTGCAGGAGTAGGGCAAGTCCAGCCCGGCTTCGAGGGCCGCATCGAGCACCGACTCGTCGCGGCCCAGCGCCAGCTCGTGCCGCTTGCCATCGAGCAGCAGCTCCATGCGCACCCCTAGTGCCGCCTTGGCCGCATCTTGTTGCAGCCCTTGGGCGTCGCGGTCGGCCTGCACCCGCACCGCCACGGCGGCGCTGGTGGTGAAGCGTTCGGTGTAGATGCGGTGCGCTGGCACCCCGGCGGCTTGCAGCGCCGCCTGGGTGGCCTCGATCATGGCTTCGGGGCCGCAGACGAACACTTCGTCCATGCTGCGCGCCGGCAGCAGGGTGTCGATCAGGGCCTGAACCTTGGCCTGGTCGATGCGCCCTTGCAGCAAGTCCACCTCCTGCGCCTGGCGCGACAGGATGTGGATCATGGTGAAGCGGCTCGGGTAGGTGTCTTTGAGGTCTTGCAGCGCCTCGTTGAACATCACGCTGGCCATGCGCCGGTTGCCAAACACCAGCGTGAATTTGGACTCGGGCTGCTCTTGCAGCGTGCTGGCGGCGATCGAGAGAATGGGGGTGATGCCCGAACCGGCAGCGAAACCCACGCGGTGTATGGCGCGCGCTTTTTTGACGGTAAACGCCCCCTCGGGCGGCAGCACCTGCAGCGTGTCGCCCACCCGAATGGCGCGCGCGGCCCAATTGGAAAACACGCCCCCCGGCACCGGGCGGATGCCGATCTCGATCTCGCCCTGCTGCTGCAAGCGGCTGCGCGGGCTGCAGATGGAGTAGGTGCGGCGCAGCTCCTGGCCGTCCACCTGGGCGCGCAGGGTGAGGAATTGGCCGGGCTCGAAACCGAAGGTCTCGCGCTGCGAGGCCGGGATGTCGAAGGTCAGCGCCAAGGAGCCCGCCGCTTCGGGGCTGATGCGCTTGACCGTGAGGGGATGAAAACGGGATGCAGACATGGCAAATGCTCCGCGGGGGCGGGCCTCAGTAGGGCTTGAAGTAGTCGAATGGCTCCTGGCAGTCCAGGCATTTGTAGAGCGCTTTGCAGGCGGTGGAGCCAAAGTGCGAGGTCTCGACCGTGTGCAACGAGCCGCAGCGCGGGCACGGCACCGGCGGCGCCGGGTCGGCGGCCCCGCGCACGAAGCGCAGCCGCTCGGGGCCGGCAGCCACCGCGGCGGCACAAGGCAGGGGGGCCGCGATGCCGTAGGCGCGCAGTTTCTCGCGCGCGGCGGGGCTCATGGAGTCGGTGCTCCAGGCCGGGGCCAGTTGGCGCAGCACCCGCACGGGCAAACCCAAGCCCTGCACGGTGGCGCGCACATCGTCCTCGATCTGGTCCATGGCCGGGCAGCCGCTGTAGGTCGGGGTGATCAGCACCTCCCAGACCTCGGGTGCGTCGGCAGCCGGGCGCAGATCGCGCAAGATGCCCATTTCGCGCAGCGTCAGCACCGGGATTTCTGGGTCGCACAGCTGGTCCAGGGCGGCCCAGAGGCGCTCGCGGGTGCCGGCCTCGGCAGCGTGGCTCAAGTCGGTGGCGGGCATGGGGTACCCCGGCCTACCACTGCGCGCCGGGGTGGGCGCGCGCCAGGCACTGCATCTCGGCCAACAAAAAGCCCAGGTGCTCCGAATGCAGGCCCTGCTTGCCGCGCGTCAGATAACCGCTGGCGCTGGGGCGGCGCAAGGTGGCTTCGGCCAGGGTCTGGTCGAGCAGGGCGTCCCAGGCGGCGCGCAAGCTTCCCATCTCGACCCCGAGCCCACTGGCGGCGGCGGCCGCCTCGACCTCGCTCTCGCTCCAGAACTCCTGGGTGTAGGGCATCAGGTGCTCCAGCGCCGCTTGCATGCGCGCCTGCGACTCGGCCGTGCCGTCGCCCAAGCGCAGCATCCAATCGCGCGCGTGGCGCAGGTGGTAGCGCGTTTCTTTGAGCGATTTGGCGGCGATGGCGGCCAGCTCGGGATCGCTGGATTGCTGCAGCGCCTCCCAGCGCAGCACCATCAAGGCGCTGTAGAGGAAGTTGCGAACCAGGGTGGTGGCGTAATCGAGGTCGGTGATGGCATAGCCGACCAGCGGGCCGTGGTGCGGCAGCTCCAGCAAGGTGTAGTTGCGGAACTCGGTGTCGTCGCGAAAGTAGGCCAGCGTGTCTTCGGTCACGCCCTCCCCCAGGCTCTGCGCCACCAACTGATACAGCAGCCGCGCCTGCCCGATCAGGTCCAGGCTGATGTTGGCCATGGCCAAGTCTTCCTCGATCGCGGGGCCGTGGCCGCACCACTGGGCGTTGCGCTGCCCCAGCACCACGGCGTTGTCGGCCAAGTGCAGCAGGTAGGCGAGACGAAAGTCGGTCTGGGTCGCCTCCATCACATATGCCCCACTTCGGCTGGAATCTCGTAAAAAGTCGGGTGCCGATAGATTTTGTCGGCCGCCGGCTCGAAGAACTCCTCTTTGTCCTGCGGCGCACTGGCGCTGATGGCGCTCGATGGCACCACCCAGATGCTCACGCCCTCCTGGCGCCGGGTGTACACGTCGCGCGCCATTTGCAGCGCGTGCGCGGCGTCGCTGGCGTGCAGGCTGCCGCAGTGTTTGTGCTCCAGGCCCTGCTTGCTGCGGACGAATACCTCCCACAGCGGCCAGTCTTTCAAAGCGGGTGTGGCGTTCATGCGGCCTCCTTCAGGGCACGTTGTTGCTGTTTGCGGGCGTGTGCCAGGGCGGCGTCGCGCAGCCACTGGCCGTTTTGGTGCGCCTTGACGCGGGTCGCGAGGCGCTGCTGGTTGCACGGCCCCTTGCCGTTGACCGTGCTCCAGAATTCGTCCCAGTCGATCGGGCCGTGGTCGTAGTGGCCGCGCTCGGGGTTCCATTTGAGTTCGGGGTCGGGCAGCGTGATGCCCAGCACCTGCGCTTGCGGCACGGTGGCGTCGATGAACTTTTGCCGCAGCTCGTCGTTGCTGATGCGCTTGATGCCCCAGCGCATGCTCTGCTCGCTGTGCAGGCTGTCGGCATCGGGCGGGCCAAACATGGCCAGGCATTTCCACCACCAGCGGTTGACCGAGTCCTGCACCATGTGGCGCTGCGCCGGGGTGCCGCGCATCATCACCAGCAGGGCTTCGTAGCCTTGGCGCTGGTGAAAGCTCTCCTCTTTGCAGATGCGGATCATGGCGCGCGCATAGGGCCCGTAGCTGCAGCGGCACAGCGGAATCTGGTTCGAGATGGCGGCCCCATCGACCAGCCAGCCGATCACCCCCACATCGGCCCAGTTCAGCGTCGGGTAGTTGAAGATCGAGCTGTATTTGGCGCGCCCGCTGTGCAGCGCGTCGATCAGGTCGGCGCGCTCGGCCCCCAGCGTCTCGGCGGCGCTGTAGAGGTATTGGCCGTGGCCGCCTTCGTCTTGCACCTTGGCGATCAAAATCGCTTTGCGCTTGAGGCTGGGAGCGCGGCTGATCCAGTTGCCCTCGGGCAACATGCCCACGATCTCGCTGTGCGCGTGCTGGCTGATCTGGCGCACCAGGGTGCGCCGGTAGGCTTCGGGCATCCAGTCTTGCGGCTCGATCCGGCCGTCGGCGTCGATGCGCTCTTGGAAGCGTTGCAGCCGCTCGGCCGATTCGGCCACTTTGAGCGCAGGCGCGGCCTGCTCGGCTGGGTCGGGGATGCTCAAGGCTTGGGTGTACATGGTGGGCTGGCTCCTGCTGGGGGTAAATTCAGGTTGGTTTGGGGCGTTGGTCGATCACCCGCTGCGCCTTGCCGGTCAGGCTGCGCTCGATCTGCTGCGCCTCCAGCACCGTGACGCGGCTGCTGACGCCGATGTGGGTCTTGATCTGGTGCTGCAACTGCTGCCCGATCGCCTGCTTCTCGGCGGCCGTGAGCTTGCCGGAACATTCGGCTTGCAGCTCGCAGCGCACCTCGATCTGGTCCAAGTGCCCGTCGCGGCTGAGGTGGATCTGGTAGATGCCGGCCAGGCGCCGATCGCGCAGAATCTGCTCCTCGATCTGGGTCGGAAAGACGTTGACGCCGCGTACGATCAGCATGTCGTCGCTGCGGCCGCTGATCTTGCCCAGGCGGCGAAAAGCGCGCGAGGTGGGCGCCAGCAACCGGGTCAGGTCGCGGGTGCGGTAGCGGATCACCGGCATGGCCTGCTTGCTCAGCGAGGTAAAGACCAGCTCGCCACTGGCCCCGTCGGGCAGCACGGCGCCGGTTTCGGGGTCGATGATCTCGGGGTAGAAGTGGTCTTCCCACACCACCGGGCCGTCTTTGGATTCCACGCATTCGCTGGCCACGCCCGGGCCCATGACTTCGGACAGGCCGTAGATGTCGACCGCATCGAGCCCGAGTTTGCGCTCGATTTCGGCGCGCATGCCCTCACCCCAGGGCTCGGCCCCAAAGATGCCGATCTGCAAGGAAATGTCCTCGGGCCCCAGGCCCTGGCGCTCGAATTCCTCGGCAATCACCAGCGCGTAGGAGGGGGTGACCATGATCAGGTCGGGTTTGAAGTCGCGGATCAGTTGCACCTGCTTTTCGGTTTGCCCGCCCGACATCGGCACCACCGTGCAGCCCAGCCGCTCGGCCCCGTAGTGCGCCCCCAGCCCGCCGGTAAACAGACCGTAGCCGTAGGCCACGTGCACGATGTCGCCCGCGCGCCCGCCCGCGGCGCGGATCGAGCGCGCCGCCAGGTTGGCCCAGGTGTCGATGTCTTGTGCGGTGTAGCCCACCACGGTTGGCTTGCCGGTGGTGCCCGATGAGGCGTGCAGGCGCAGCACCTGCTCGCGCGGCACGGCAAACATGCCAAAGGGGTAGTTGGCGCGCAGGTCGTCTTTGGTGCTGAAAGGAAAACGCGCCAGGTCGTGCAGCGTGCGCAGATCGTCTGGGTGCACCCCGGCGGCGTCGAAGCTGCGCCGGTAGTGCGGCACGTGGTCGTAGGCGTGGCGCAGGCTCCAGCGCAGGCGCTGCAGTTGCAAGGCGGCGATTTCGTCGCGGCTGGCGCGCTCGATCGGCTCCAGGTCGCCGGGGCGGGGGTGTTTGACGGGCATGGGTCTTGGCTCTGGGGCTAAAGGTCTGGCTTCAGGCAGATTGGGGCAGCTCGATCACGGCACCCTGCACCCGGTGGCTCTTGCCCCGGAACAAGGCCACGGTGCCACCGCCGCGCAGGCGCACCGTCACGTCATAGACGCCGCTGCGCCCGCTCAGGGCGCGCTCCTGCGCTTGGGCTTCGAGCTCGTCGCCCAGGCGCGCCGGGGCTAGGAAGTCGATCTGGCAGGCCGAGGCCACGGTGTTGGCGTTGCTGCTGTTGCAGGCGTAGGCGAAGGCGGTATCGGCCAAGGTGAAGATCAGGCCGCCGTGGCAGATGCGGTGCCCGTTGACCATGTCGGGGCGCACCACCATGCCCAGGCTGGCGCAGCCCGGCCCAACGGCGTGCAGGCGCATGCCCAGCGCCTGCGCAGCGTGGTCGCGCGCCCACATGGACGCGGCGCAGTCTTGCGCCAGTTGCTGCGCCGGGTCGGGTGCGCTGGGGTGCGCTGAATCGCAAATCGGATCGCTCATGGGGTCGTCGCTCATGGGTCGCTGATGGGTCGCTGATGGGGCCTTGCCACGGTCGGCACTGGGGTGCTAGGTGTGGGGCACAATTCCGATACAAAATTGCACCGAAATCCTTGGCTAAAGTATCAAGCCTAAACCCGGTGCTTGGCAAGACGGGGTTTTCCCTTGGTTGGGTGCCCGCTCCCGCCTGCTCGGGCCGACTGTTGCCGGGCGCGACTGGGCGTGCTGGGCGCTGCTCAGAGAGGCGCGCGCGCGGCCGCAAAGCGCTGCTGCAACCGCGCGCTGGCTGTGGGCAGGGTGCCGTCGGCCAGTTGCAAGTGGGTGTCCAGATGGCGCTCGGAGGCGGGCAGCAAGTGCAGGTACAGGGCCTGGCAGAGGCTGCGCGCTTGCTGGCCTGGCCAGTCGGGCGGCAGCAGCGCGGCGGGCAGTTGCGGGTCGCGCAGCAGCAGGCGCCGGTAGTCGTGCAGCAGCAGCAGGCGCAGTTGCAGCGCGGTGGCGTCGGTGCCGCCACCCGACTGCGCCCACTGGCACTCGGCCAGTATGGGCTGGTAGCGCTGCACGAAATCCAGGTAACCCGCCGCCAGCGCCGCCAGCGGCCAAGCGCGCTGCACCAGCGCGGCGTCGTCGGCGCTGCCTTGCATTCGAGCGTGCGTGGCCTGCAAAGGCAGCAGGGCGGGCAGCCACGGGCCTAGGCCGTCGCTGCGCAACGCCAGCCGCACCTGCTCCCAGTCGGCACCGGGGTGTACGAAGCTGCCCCGGCCCAGTTCGCCAAAGCCTTGCCAATACAGGGCGCGGCGCACGGCCTCGCGCGGGCCACTGCCCATTTCACCCACTACCTGCACCCAGCGCCAGTGGCCGTCCCAGTCCGGCGCCGCCGGGGCGTAGATCTGCTCGGCCGCCTCCTCAAAGCGCTGGCGCCCGGTTTGGGTGAGGAAATAGTCGCTGCGCCGCCCACTGGCTTCGGTCGCCAGCCATTCGTCCTTGACCAAGCGGTACACCGCCGTGCGCACCAGCCGCTCGCTCAGGCCCAGCGGCTGCAGCAGCGCGATCAGGCTGCCGAGCCAAATGCGGCCGCCGCGCGGCAGCAAGAGGTCGCCAAAACAGGTGATGATGAGCGAGCCTGCGCGCATGCGCCCGAGTTGGCGAAAAGCCTCCAGGCGCTGCCCGCAAGCCGAGGTGGCACTGGGAGTCAACATGGGGCCCAATGGTAGCGCCGCCGCGCGCCCGGCCTGGCCGCGGCACCCAGTGCCCGCCAGCCGCCGCCCTCAGGCCGGCTGCGGCTGCAAAAACACGCGCGCCTTCTTGGGCGAGAGCAGCACCCGGTCGCCTTCTTTGAGGCCGAGCTCGCGCAGCCGCTCGGCCGGTATCTGGGCCTCGATCAGCGGGTCGTGCCCGTCGGGGGCTTCGGCGTCCAGCGGCAGCAGCTCCAGCCGCGCAATCGGCCCCACCACGATCAGGCGCTGCAACTCGGCCGCAATCCCCACCGCGCCGGGGCGCCAGCGCTCCACCTCCAGGTCGTGCGGGCGCACGTAGGCAAAGGCTTGCGCGTCCCGCGCCAGCGCGTGCTCGGGCGTGTCGATCGCCACCCCTTCGAGGTGCAACTGGCCCTCGTGGGCGCGGCCGTGAAACAGGTTCACGTCGCCCAAAAAACCATAGACGAAGGGGCTGGCCGGGTGCTCCCACACCTGCTGCGGCGTGCCCACCTGCTCTATGCGGCCCTGGTTCATCAGCACCACGCGGTCGGCCACTTCCAGCGCCTCCTCCTGGTCGTGGGTGACGAAGATGCTGGTCACCTGCAGCTCGTCGTGCAGGCGGCGCAGCCAGCGCCGCAGCTCCTTGCGCACCTTGGCATCGAGCGCGCCAAAGGGCTCGTCGAGCAGCAGCACGCGCGGCTGCACCGCCAGCGCGCGCGCAAGCGCAATGCGTTGGCGCTGCCCACCCGAGAGCTGCGAAGGGTAGCGATCCGCCAGCCAGTCGAGCTGCACCAGCCCCAGCAGCTCGTGTACGCGCTCCTTGATCTGGGCCTCGCTCGGGCGCTCGCGCCGGGGTTTCACGCGCATCCCAAAGGCCACGTTCTCGAACACCGTCATGTGCCGAAACAGCGCGTAGTGCTGGAACACGAAGCCCACGTTGCGCTCGCGCACGTGCACGTCGGTGGTGTCTTGGCCGCTGAACAGAATGTGCCCATGCTCGGGCGTTTCCAGCCCGGCGATGATGCGCAGCAGCGTGGTTTTGCCGCAGCCCGAGGGGCCCAGCAGCGCCAGCAGCTCGCCCGATTCGATGTCGAGGTCGATGTTTTTCAGCGCGTGAAAGTTGCCGAAATGCTTGGAGACTTGGCGGATTTCGATGCTCATGGGGTAACTCGCTTACAAGGTTTCAGACCGGACGGCCGGCCCAAGAGGGGCTGCTGGAACCGGCGGCAGCGCCGGGGCGCTCGGGCGCCATGGCGTCGAGGGCCTTCATTTCGCGCTCCATGCGCCACTCCGAGACCGACTTGATCACCAGCGTCACCAGCGCCAGCAGCGCCAGCAGCGAGGCCACGGCAAAGGCCGCCACCGACTGGAATTCGTTGTACAGCACCTCCACGTGCAGCGGCATGGTGTTGGTCTGGCCGCGAATATGGCCCGAGACCACCGACACCGCGCCGAACTCGCCCATGGCGCGCGCGTTGCACAGAATCACGCCGTAGATCAGGCCCCACTTGATGTTGGGCATGGTCACGCGCCAGAAAGTCTGCCAGCCGCTGGCCCCGAGCACCAGCGCCGCTTGCTCCTCATCGGTGCCCTGCGCCTGCATGAGCGGAATCAGCTCGCGCGCAATGAAGGGGAAGGTGATGAACAGCGTGGCCAGCACGATGCCCGGCACGGCAAAGATGATCTGGATGCCGCGCTCGTCCAGCCACGGCCCGAACCAGCCCTGGGCGCCAAACACCAGCACATAGATCAAACCCGCCACCACCGGCGAGACCGAGAACGGCAGGTCGATCAAAGTGGTCAGGAAAGACTTGCCCCAGAACTCGAACTTGGCCACCGCCCACGCCGCCGCCACCCCAAACACCAGGCTCAGCGGCACCGTGATGGCGGCCACCAGCAGCGTGAGCCGAATGGCCGACATGGCGTAGGGGTCGCGCAGGGCCTCGAAGTAGGCGCCCCAGCCCAGCCGCAGCGCCTCGGTGAACACCGCCAGCAGCGGCAACACCAGGAACAGGAACATAAAGCCCAGCGCCAGCCCGATCAGCAAGCGCCGCACCCAGGGCGCCTCGCCCTGGCGCACGCCGACGCGCCCGGAGCGCCCGACGGCGGCGCTCACAGGCCACCTCCGGCGCGGCTGCGCTGCCAGCCTTGCAAGGCGTTGATCGCCAGCAGCATGACGAAGGAAAACAGCAGCATCACCGAAGCCAGCGCCACCGCGCCCTGGTAGTCAAAGGCTTCCAGGCGGCCAATGATCACCAACGGCACGATCTCCGACACCATGGGGATGTTGCCGGCGATAAAAATCACCGAGCCAAACTCCCCGACCCCGCGCGCAAAGGCCATGGCAAAACCCGTCATGAGCGCCGGGATGATGGTCGGCAGGATCACGCGCCAAAAAATCTGCAAGCGCGTGGCACCCAGGCACTGCGCCGCTTCTTCGAGCTCGCGCTCGGCGTCTTGCAGCACCGGTTGCACCGTGCGCACCACAAAGGGCAGGCCGACGAAGATGAGCGCGATCACCACCCCGGTCGGGTTGAAGGCGAGCTGGATGCCCAGCGGCTCAAAGAACTGCCCGATCCAGCCGTTGCCAGCCAAAATCGCGGCCAGCGCAATGCCCGCCACCGCCGTCGGCAGGGCAAAGGGCAGGTCCACCAGCGCATCGACGATCTTTTTGCCGGGGAAGGTGTAGCGCACCAGCACCCAGGCCAGCAGCAGCCCAAACACCAGGTTGAACAGCGCCGCCAGCAGCGCCGCCCCGAACGAGAGCCGGTACGCCGCCAGCGCACGCGGCGTGGTCGCGGCCTCCCAGAACTCGGCCCAACTCATCTCGAAGGTTTTGAGTATCAGCGCCGCCAGCGGAATCAGCACGATCAGGCTGAGGTAGAAAACCGTGTAGCCCAGCGCCAGGTGAAAACCGGGCAACACGCGCTTGACCGCGCGCTGCTTCGGTCTGGCCTGCGGCGCGCTGGGTTTGCGCCCACCGGGCGCTGCCGTGCCCTCGAGCACCAGTGTGGATGCGGTAGCCATTTAGCGTCGCGCCTCAAAAATTTGGTCGAAGGTGCCGCCGTCGTTGAAATGCACCCGCTGTGCCTCGGCCCAAGAGCCGAAATACTGCTCCACGGTAAAGAGCCGGATCGGGCGCAGGGTCTGGGCGTGGCGGCGCAGCACCTCGGGGTTGCGCGGGCGGAAGTGGTGCCGCGCTGCGATTTCCTGCCCCTGCTCGCTGTAGAGGAAGTTCAGGTAGGCCGTGGCCAGTTCGCGCGAGCCGCGCTGGTTCACGGTGCGCTCCACCAGCGCCACCGGGTTTTCTGTGAGCAAGCTCACGCTCGGGTGCACCACATCCACATGCCCGACGCCAAACTCGCGCTCAACCGAAATCACTTCAGACTCGAAGGTCACCAGCACGTCGCCGATGTTGCGCTGCAAAAAGACCCCGGTCGCGTCGCGCCCGCCGCGCGCCAGCACCGGCACGTTGCGGTAGAGCTGGCGCACGAAGGCGGCGGCATCGGCGTCGGAGCCGCCTTTGCTGCGCACGTAGCCCCATGCGGCCAAGTAAGCCATGCGGCCGTTGCCGCCGGTTTTGGGGTTGACCACCACCACCTGCACCCCAGGGCGGACCAGGTCGCTCCAGTCGCGGATGTTCTTCGGGTTGCCTTGGCGCACCAAAAACAGCATGGTCGAAGTGGTCGGCACCGCTTGGTGCGGGAAGCGCTGGCGCCAGTCGGCCGCCACCACGCCGCGGCTGGCCAAAAATTCGATATCGGTGACGGTGTTCATGCTCACCACATCGGCGTGCAGCCCGTCGGCCACGGAACGCGCCTGCGCACTGGAGCCGGCGTGCGACATGTCGATGCGCAGCTCCGGTGCGCCGCGCTGCTGCTGCTGCGCCACGAAGGCGGCGTTGATCTCGCGGTAGAACTCGCGCGAGACATCGAACGAGACGTTGAGCAAAGTGCCCTGGGCCAGCGCCCACGGGCTAAACAGCAGGGTCAAAAGGGCAAATACGGCCAACAGGCCACGCAGACTGGGTTTCATGAGAGGGGCTCCAAGGGCTTGAGGCAGACGGTGCGAAGCGCGAGTGTGCCCGGCCTTCTTCATATGTCAAACTACTTTGTTTTTGTTTCTACATGACTTAAAGTTGTTAACGGACTTGGCACGCTGCGCTTCTGCTGTGCCCCACAGCCGTAGCCTGCCGCAGTTTGGGCTGGCTATACTGGAGTCGGTGCCGCACGCACCCAAGCGGCCGTCCACTCACCACCCCCATGCCCTATCGCCAGACCACCCGCGCACAAACGCCGCTATCCAGCGTCGGCTTGCCCGCTTAGCCGCATGAACCGCCCAACCATCGTTGCAACCCTGCGCGAGCGCCTGCCCGATCTGCTGGCCATCTATGCCTTTGGCAGCCGCATCCAAGGCACCGCCGGACCGCAGAGCGATCTGGACTTGGCGGTGCTGGTTGCGGGCTACGCCGACCCCTTGGCTTTGTTCGATCTGGCGGGCGATTTGGCCGATGTGGCGGGCTGCCCGGTCGATCTGCTGGACCTGCGCGCCGCCTCGACTGTGTTGCAACACCAGATTCTTGTCACCGGCCAGCGCTGGTGGGCGCTGGATGCCCAAGCCGCCCTGTTCGAGGCCGCCATGCTGAGCGAAAAAACCGCACTCGACGAGGCCCGCGCCGGGCTGCTGGCCGACATCCTGCAAAGGGGAACCGTTTATGCACGATGAGGTGTTGCTCAACAAGGCCGCCACCATCGAGCGCTGCGTGGCGCGGGCGCGCCAAGAGTACGCGGCCAACCCGAGCGGGTTTGGCACCGACACCACGCGCCAAGATGCCGCCATTTTGAACATCCAGCGCGCCTGCGAGGCCGCCCTAGACATGGGACAGCACCTGATCCGGCGCGAGCAACTGGGCCTGCCGCAAAGCGCTCGCGACGTGTTCACCCTGCTGGCACAGGGCGGCTGGATCACAGCCGAACTGGCTGATGGCCTCAAGCGCATGGTGGGGTTTCGCAACATTGCGGTGCACGACTACCAAGCCCTGCAACTGCCGATCACGGTGCGCATCATCGAACAACATCTCGATGAATTCCTGCACTACAGCCAGGCTCTGCTGCAGCGCGACGCCGCCCCGCCCGCACGCTAAACCGGCCTTCCGGCACTGCAGCCATTCCACATCAGCCGCTCAGCGCCGCAGCGTAAAAATCTGATCGAACAGCGCCCCTTCGGCAAAGTGCACGCGAGTGGCGTTGGTCCAGCCGCCAAAAGCCTCGTCGATGGTGAACAGGGTCAGCGCGGGGAACTGGTGTGCGTACTTGGCCAGCGCGGCGGCCGAGCGCGGGCGGTAGAAGTGTTTGCCGACCAAGTCTTGCCCGGCTTCGCTGTAGAGGTGTTCCAAGTAGGCTTGGGCTGCGGCGCGGCTGCCTTTGCGCTCCACGTTGCGGTCCACCACCGTGACCGGGGGCTCGGCCAAGATGCTGATGCTGGGGTAAACGAAATCGACCCGCTGCCCAAATTCTTTTTCCAGCAAGTGGGCCTCGTTCTCCCACGCCAGCAGCACGTCGCCCTGGTTGCGCTGGGCAAAGCTGGTGGCCGCACCGCGTGCGCCCACATCCAGCACCGGCACGTTGCGGTATAGGCGCGTCACGAAATCCCGCGCCCCGGCCACGCTGCCGCTTTGGCGGCGCGCAAATTCCCACGCCGCCAGGTAGTTCCAGCGCGCCCCGCCCGAGCTTTTGGGGTTGGGCGTGACCACGCGCACATCCGGGCGCACGAGGTCGCCCCAGTCGCGGATGTTTTTCGGGTTGCCGCTGCGCACCACGAAGATGATGGTCGAGGTGTAGGGGGTGCTGTTGTGCGGCAGGCGGCGCTGCCAGTCGCGCGGCACCCAGTTGCCGTTGTGGTGCAAGGCATCGATGTCGGCCGCCAGCGCCAGCGTGGCCACGTCGGCGGCCAGCCCGTCGATGATGGCGCGCGCTTGCCGCCCCGAGCCGCCGTGCGCCTGCTGAAAAGTCAGCACTTGGCCGGTGCGCTCGCGCCAATGCTGGCCGAAGAGCGGGTTGTAGTCGGCGTAGAGTTCGCGCGTGGGGTCGTAAGAGACGTTGAGCAGCGTGAGCGGCGCGCTTGGGGTGGAGGCGCTGGCCAGGCTGAAAGCGGCGGGGCCTAGGGCGCTGGCACCCAGCAGGTGCAGCAAGCGGCGGCGGTTGGGCATGGTTTCCTCGTCTGAAAGGCTGGTGTGGGCGCGATCATGCGAGAAAATCCTACAAACTCAAAAGAATTAAATATAGTTACTTTATGCTTTTTATATATAAACGTAAACCCTGCACGCCCGAGCAGCCCCTGCACTCCAAGTCACAGCGGGCGCATGGCCGCCGCTCACTCCAGCCGCAGCCCGCCCGCCGCCCGGCCCTTGCCCGCACGCGCCGGTGGCTTGCACAGGCCGCACACAAAGTAGCGGGAGTTCTCGTAGGGGTCGGTCACGAAATGCCCACCGCAGCAGGTGCAGCGGGTGCGCACCAGCATGTTGGCGGCCATGAACTTGCTCAGGCGCCAGGCGCGGGTGACGCTCAGCAGCGGCTCGATGCCGCAGAGCTGCATCTGCTCGGCGTAGAGTTTGTAGGCCTTCATCACCACCTCGATCGAATCGAGCGATACCGTTTTGTCCAGGTATTCGGCGATGTTGGCGTAGAGCGAGGCGTGGATATTGGGCTGCCAGCTCAAAAACCAGTCGGTGGAAAACGGCAACTGCCCCTTGCTGGGCGACTTGCCCGCCACCTCTTTGTACAGGCGCAGCAGTTTTTCGTAAGACAAATCGGTCTCGCTCTCGAGCACCTGCAAGCGCGCCCCGAGGTGGATCAGCGCCACGGCGCGTTCGATGTCTTTGCTCTCAGTGACCAGGCTTTTGGTGGCGGTGCTCAAGGCGGACTCCAGTGGGTGGTGGGTGGTGGGTGCAGGGCGTTCGGTGTTGCCGCTCAAACTCAGGCGCTGGCCAGCCGGCCCGCCATGAGGATGCTGGCGTGCAGCTGCTGCGTGGTGTCGTTGCCGCTGCGCTGCGGGCTGTGGCGGCTGGTGAGCAGGGCCCAGACCATGTTTTCGTCGGCGCGCATGCGGCACAGCAGGGTGTTGCTGCTGGCCAGCTTGAGCACCTGCGCCGGTGAGAGCGCGGCGATCAGCTCGGCCGATTCCTCGCTCACCCCGAGGCGAAAGACCGCCTCCGCCATGTCGTGGCGAATCAACTGCTGCGCCAGCATCAAATAGGTGAGGTTGATTTCTCGAATTTGCTCCAGCATGGGATCGAGGGCGGGTGCAGGGGCGATGGCGGTGGCGTTCAATTTCACTCTCCAGTTGAGGCCTCGAGACGCCTGCTGCAATCACGGCAGGAAAACGTCGAAGCGTTGAAATGGATTGTGAAAGCCAGCCTGTTCTTCTTGAATCGGAAATTGGCTGTTGCGCGTGTCGGGGTTTGCGCCGGGCGCTGTAGGGCAAGTTCTTACACGGCAGAGCAGCAACCCCAAGCCGCGCTAGGCCTGCGGCGGCTCGGGCTCGGGCTCTGTGCGCTGCAGCCGGGTGCTGCGCCAGTACACATCGTCGCCCCCGGCGGCGCGGTTGAGCACGCGCGCCAGCACGAACAGCAAATCGCTCAGGCGGTTGAGGTACTGGCGCGGGGCCTCGTGCAGGGCTTCTTCGTTGCCCAGCGCCACCAGTTGGCGCTCGGCGCGGCGCGCCACGGTGCGGCACACGTGCGCCTGCGCGGCAGCGCGGCAGCCGGCGGGCAGGATGAACTCTTGCAGCGGCGGCAACTGGGCGTTGTAGTGCGCCAGCGCCTGGTCCAGCTCCAGCACCGCCGCGCCTTGCAGCAGCTCGTAGCCGGGGATGCTGAGCTCGCCGCCCAGGTTGAACAACTGGTGCTGGATGGCATCGAGCAGCGCGCGCACATCTTGCGGCAGCGGCTCGCACAGCAGCAGCCCGAGCTGGGAGTTGAGCTCATCGACCTCGCCCATGGCGTGGATGCGCAAGCTGCTCTTGCTCACGCGCTGGTTGTTGCCCAGCCCGGTGGTGCCGGCGTCGCCGGTGCGGGTGGCGATCTGGCTCAGGCGGTTGCCCATGGTCTTGATTGTGGTTATGCGATTTGACAGCGGCAAGATGATAATAAAATCAGGAAATCCGATTTTTTATCTTTTTTGGCTGCGGGCGCGGGATTTACCCAAGCCATTCTGTCACAAGAAGCAGCCACCAGGGGGAGTCCCATGCGCAACAACCAGCCCATTACCCAAACCGAAATCGTCCTGCGCGACGATGCCTCCATCGTTTCCACAACCGATTTGCAAGGCCACATCACCTACTGCAACGCGTATTTCGTCGAAATCAGCGGCTATGCGCCCCATGAGCTGCTGGGCGCCCCACACAACATCCTGCGCCACCCCGACATGCCCCCAGCGGCTTATGCCGACATGTGGGCCACCCTCAAGAGCGGCCTTCCGTGGACCGGGCTGGTAAAAAACCGCACCAAAACGGGCGACTACTACTGGGTCCAAGCCAATGTCACCCCGGTGTACGAGCGCGGCCAGCCTACGGGTTATATGTCGGTGCGAACCAAGCCCGGGCGCGCCTTGGTGCAGCAAGCCGAGCAGACCTACCAAGAGCTGCGTGCGGGCAACCCACGCCGGCTGCGCATCCAGCGCGGGCGCGTGCTCACACCCACCCAGCAGCTGTTGCAGCGCTTTGACCTGCAGGCGCAGCTCAAAACCGCATACCTGTTGGCCCTGAGCTGCATGCTGCTGTTGGGCCTGCAAGCGCTGGACCTGCTCGGCGGCGCTGGGCTGGGTGTGGCGCTGGCTGGCGCAGGGTGTGCCAGCTTGGTTTGGGCCATGTGGCTGATGAGCCAGCGCGTCTTGGCCCCACTGCGGCAGATCACGGGCCAGGCTCGGATTTTGGCCGGCGGGGATTTGACTCAAACCATGCCATCAGCGGGCGAAGACCCCGTGGGGCAGTTGCAAAACGCGTTGCGCCAAACCAACATCAACCTGCGCAGCATCATCGGCGATGTGCGCCAAAACTTCGAGGCCATCCGCCTCGAGACGAGCCAACTGGCTGCGGGCAATAAGGACCTTTCCAACCGCACCGAAGCCCAAGCCGCCAGCCTGGAGCAAACCGCCGCCAGCATGGAGCAACTCAACGCCACCGTGGCACAAAGCGCCGGCAACGCCGAACAGGCCAACGCCTTGGCCAGTCAAGCCACGCAGGCCGCCCAAGAGAGCGGCCAGGTGGTGGCCAGCGCGGTGCAAACCATGCAAGGCGTCAACCGGTCGTCGCGCAAGATTGGCGACATCATCGGGGTGATCGACGGCATTGCCTTCCAGACCAATATTTTGGCGCTCAACGCCGCCGTCGAAGCGGCCCGCGCCGGCGAGTCGGGGCGCGGCTTTGCGGTCGTGGCCAGCGAAGTGCGGGCCTTGGCGCAGCGCAGCGCGGCCGCCGCCAAAGAGATCAAAACCCTGATTACCGAGTCACTGGACCAAGCCAATACCGGTTTGACGCTCACCACTCGCGCAGGCGCGTAGATGGAACACGTGATTGGCTCCATCGCCAAGGTGGCCGGCGTCATGACCGAAATCTCGGCCGCCGCGCGCGAACAAGGCACTGGCATTGCGCAGGTGAACCAAGCCGTGGGGCACCTAGACACCGTGACCCAGCAAAACGCGGCGCTGGCAGAGCAAGCGGCAGCGGCCACCAGCAACCTGTCTGACCAAACGGCTCAAGTCAGCAATGCCATGGGCATTTTCAAGCTGCCCCATCACGCCAGTGGCCCCTCGCAGCCGCGCTAGATGTCAGACACGGTCTGCGTCTGCCGTGCATACCCTTGGTTACAGCCTTGGTCACAAAGGCTGATTGCACCATGGTATCCTTTGCTGCAAAAGATTTTCAGACAGGGTGTTTATAGAATTTCACCCATGAACACGATCTCCGAGCAGCCAGCGACCGCCAGCCCCGCTGCGCTGAACACATCCCCTCTGCCCCCGGCCTTCTTGGCCGCATTGCAGCAGCGCTTTGGGCCGGGCCAGTGCAGCACCGCGCTGGCGCAGCGCGAACAGCACGGGCGCGACGAATCGGCCTACGTCGGTGTGCCGCCGCCCGATGCCGTGGTCTATGCCGAATCCACCGCCGATGTGGCCGACGCGGTGCGCCTGTGCGCGCAGCACCGGGTGCCGCTGATCCCCTTTGGCGCCGGTTCCTCGCTCGAAGGGCAGTTGCTGGCGGTGCAGGGCGGCATCAGCCTGGATTTGATGCGCATGAACCGCGTGCTGGCGCTGCACCCCGAGGACCTGAGCGCCACCGTGCAGCCGGGCGTGACGCGCATGCAGCTCAACGCGGCGCTGCGCGAGCAGGGCTTGTTTTTCCCGATCGACCCCGGCGCCGACGCCAGCTTGGGCGGCATGGCCGCCACCCGCGCCAGCGGCACCAATGCGGTGCGCTACGGCACCCTGCGCGACAACGTGCTGGCGCTCGAAGTGGTCAACGCCCACGGCGAGGTGCTGCGCACCGGCAGCCGCGCACGCAAGTCCAGCGCCGGCTACGACCTCACGCGCCTGTTTGTGGGCAGCGAAGGCACGCTGGGCGTGATCACCGAGCTCACGCTGCGCCTGTACCCGCTGCCGCAGGCGGTGGTGGCGGCGATTTGCGGCTTTCCCAGCATCGAGGCGGCGGTGCGCAGCACCATCGCCACCATCCAATACGGGGTGCCGATCGCGCGCTGCGAGCTGCTCGACGCCGCCACAGTGCGCGCCGTCAACGCGCACGCCAAGCTCGGGTTGCGCGAGCAGCCGCTGCTGCTGATGGAGTTCCACGGCTCACCCGCTGCGGTGCGCGAGCAGACCGAGCAGGTGCAGGAAATTTGCCACGAGCACGGCGGCGCTGACTTTGAGTGGGCCGACACGCCCGAGCAGCGCAGCCGGCTCTGGGCGGCGCGGCACCAGGCTTACTTTGCCGCGCTGCAAACCCGGCCCGGCTGCCGCGCCATCACCACCGACGCCTGCGTGCCGATCAGCCGCCTGGCCGATTGCCTGCTGGCTTCGGTGGCCGACGCCGAAGCCTCGGGCTTGCCCTATTTTCTGGTGGGCCACGTGGGCGACGGCAACTTCCACTTTGGCTACCTGATCGACCCGCACAGCGCCGCCGAGCGCGCCGTGGCCGAAGGGCTGAACCAGCGCCTGGTCTCGCGCGCGCTGGCGCTCGACGGCACCTGCAGCGGCGAGCACGGCGTGGGCTTGCACAAGATCGACTTTTTGCGCCAAGAAGCCGGCCCGGTGGCCCTCGACGCCATGCGCAGCCTGAAACAGGCACTCGACCCGCACGGCATTTTCAATCCGGGCAAGATTTTTTTGTGAGCCTGCAACAGTCCACCACCAGCAACGGCGAAGGCCCCGCCCCGCGCAACGGCGGCACGCGGCCCGCCTTGGGGCTGTCGTGGCTGGTGGCGGGGCTGATCGGCGTGGCCATCGCCACCGCCACCGCGCTGGCGGGCGGGTACTCGTGGCAACAAGCCCATGCGCGCGCCGAGGCGCACCTGCAGGCCACCGCCTTCAGCATGGCGCAGCGGCTGGCCGACTGGCATCGGGAACGACTGGCCGCCGCTGAACTGTTGCAATACCGCAACGACTTGGAGCAGCTTTGGGCGCAACACCAAATCCAACCGGGCATCGAGCGCATGCAACTGATGAGCAAGCTGCTGCACGACTACGCCCACGCGCCCTCGATCGCCTCCATCGAGCTGTTCGACTCCAGCCTGCAAAGCCTGTGGCATTCCGCCTCACACGCCTCGCCCAGCCACCCGACCTTGAGCGCTGGCCTGCAAGCCGTGCGCACGCAGGGGCGGGCCCTGGTGGTAGGCCCGTGGCGCGATGCGCAGGGCCAGGTGCAACTGGCTTATGTGGGGCTGCTGGACCCGGCCGGCCACGCCCCGGCGCTGGTGGCGCTGCACGCACAACGACCCCCTTATTTTCACGCCGCCCTCACGCAGTGGCCGCTGGCGCACACCAGTGGCAGCGCACGGCTGTTTTCGATCCGCGCACAGCAGGTGCACTACTGGTCCTATCTGCCCGCCGCATCCGACACCGCGCACGCGCCCGACCCGGCGCACACCTTCGCCCAGCGCCTGCTGCGCGGCGAGATCGGCACCGGCACGCTGGTGCACGGCCCGGACGACCTGGGCAACCGGGCGCTGGCGGTGCTGCTGCCGGTGGAGGGAACCGACTGGGTGGTGCAGGTGGAGGCCGACCACGCCGAACTGATGAGCGGGGCGCAGCGCAGCTTGCTCAGCCTAGGCCTGATCGGCACGCTGGCGCTGCTGCTGGCGCTGGGTGGCACGCGCATGTTGCTGCAACGGCGCCAGCTCGCCAGCGCCAAAGAGGCGCTGGCGGCGCTGGAGCGCACGCAAGCGCGCTTGAGCGAGAGCGAGGCGCGCTACCGGCTGCTGGCAGAAAACGCCAACGACGTGGTCTGGCTGTACGATATCGCCGACGAACGCCAGCTCTACGTCAGTCCGTCGGTTGAGCGGCTTTTGGGCTACGACCCCCAAGAGCGCACCCACTTGCCACTAGCCGCCATGTTCGAACCCGCTGTGGTTGCGAACATTCGAGCGGTTTTGCGCAGCCACCTTGAGCGCTTGGCGGCAGGAGACGCCAGCGCCCAAAACATCTGGATTGAACTCAGCCATCGACACAAAGACGGTCAAGCCGTGCCGGTCGAAATCTCAGCCCGCATCGTGTTCGACGCACTGGGTCGTCCGGCCCAGGTGCAGGGTGTTTCGCGCGACATCCGTGAGCGCCGCCGCGCCGAGCGGCAAATTCGCCTGCTCTCGCAAGCCACGGCACAAAGCCCAGTGGCGGTCATCATCACCGACGAGCAAGGGGCGATCGAGTACGTGAACCCGGCCTTCGAGCGCATCAGCGGCTACAGCGCCACCGAGGTGCAGGGTCAAAACCCGCGCTTGCTGCAATCGAGCCGCACCCCGAGCGAAACCTACCGCCAGATGTGGCAGGCGCTGCTGGCGGGCCACATCTGGCAGGGTGAACTCATCAACACCCGCAAAGACGGCAGCCACTGCCACATGGCCGCCACCATCGCGCCCCTGCGCGACGACCACGGGGGGCAGGTGCTGCAATACATCGCCGTGCAAATGGACGTGACGGCGCAGCGCAACGCCGAGGCACAGATCGAGCTGCTGGCCTGGTTCGACCCGCTCACGGGCTTGCCCAACCGGCAGCGGCTGCTGGCCGACATTGGCCGAGCCTTGCGCCACCGCAACGGCAACGGCAACAGCAACGGCAACGGGGAGTATGCCGGGCTGCTGATCCTCAACCTTGACCGCTTCAAGGCCCTCAACGACGCCCTGGGCCGCACCGAAGGCGACGCGGTGCTGCTGGCGGTGTCCGAGCGCTTGCGCCAGCAGGTGCAGGAGCCCGACGCGGCCGCCGCCAAAGAACTGCTGGCGCACCTCAACGGGGACGAATTCGCGCTGCTGATGGTCGATCTCGGGCACGACGCCAGCTTGGCGGCGGCGGCCCTGATGCGCCGCGCCAGCGACTTGCACCGCCTGTTCGAACAAACCGTGGCGGTGGGCCCCGATGCGCTGAGCTTGAGCCTGAGCCTGAGCATCGGCGTCACGCTGCTCGACGGCATTGCCGACGAGCGCGCCGCCGAGGCCCTGCGCCGGGCCGATACGGCGCTGCACCAAGCCAAAGACGCCGGCGGCAACCAGAGCGTGTTTTTTGACGCCCGCATGGGCCAGTGGGTGGCCGAGCGCTTTTCTCTGGAGCAAGACCTGCGGCGCGGCATCGAGGCTGGCGAATTGCGCCTGTATTTGCAGCCGCAAGTCGATGCACACGGGCGCATGGTCAGCGCCGAGGCGCTGGTGCGCTGGCAACACCCGCAGCGCGGCCTCATGGGGCCGGTGCAGTTCATCGGACTGGCCGAAGAATCGGGGCTGATCGAGCCCTTGGGCCAATGGGTGCTGGAGCAGGCCTGCGCCTGGCTAGGACGGCTGCGCACGCTGGGGCGCCCGCTGCCGATTTCGGTCAACATCAGCCCGCACCAGTTCCACCAAGCCGACTTCAGCCAGCGCTTGCAGCAGGTGTTGCAGCGCCACGAGGCCTCCGGCGACGACCTGATGCTGGAGTTCACCGAAGGCGTGGTGCTGCGCCAAGTGGAGCAGGTGATCGAGCGCATGGGCTTTCTGTCTGGCTTGGGGGTGCGCTTTTCCATCGACGATTTTGGCACCGGCTACTCCTCGCTCTCCTACCTCAAAACATTGCCCATCCACGAACTAAAAATCGACCGCAGTTTTGTCCAAGACGCCCCACACAACCCGGGCGATGCGGCGCTGGTGGCGGCCATGTTGTCGGTGGCCAGCCTGATGCAGCTGCGGGTGGTGGCCGAAGGGGTGGAGACCGAGGAACAGGCTGCGGTTTTCCGGCGCCACCCCGGGGCGCTGATGCAGGGCTATCTGTTTGGCCGCCCGGAGCCGGCCGAGGCGCTGCTGGCACGCTGGCTGTCGGCTGGCGAGGCAGACCACGGGGCCTGATAGCGCCAGAGCGTGCCGCCCTGGGGGCATGGCCCGGATTGCGGCCACGCTCGGGCCGTGATCGCGCCGCGTTCAGGCCGCGCGCAGGCGCTCGATCAGGCCATTGAGCTCGTCGAGTGAGGCAAAGCCAATCGCCAACTCCCCCTGCTCGGGGTGGTTGCTGCTGCGCCCCTTGCGCGGGCTGCGGCTTTTGAGGCGCAGCTCGACCCGCGCGGTGAAGTGGTCCGAGAGCTCTTGCTCCAACCGCAACAGGTCGCGCGGCTTCTCTGGGGCTGGCGCTGGCGGCGTGAGGCGGAATTCGGCCGAGAGCTTTTTGACCAGCCGCTCGGCCTCGCGCACCGAAAGCGCCTTGGCGCTGATTTGGTGCGCGGCCGTGATCTGCGTCGCCCCTTGCAGCCCCAGCAGAGCGCGGGCGTGCCCCATGTCGATGTCGCCCGCCAGCAGCAGCGCCTGCACCGGCTCGGCCAGGTTGAGCAGTCGCAGCAGGTTGCTGGTGGCGCTGCGCGAGCGCCCCACCGCCTGCGCCGCCTGCTCGTGCGTGAGGCCAAATTCGTGCAGCAGCCGCTGCAGGCCCTGCGCCTCTTCGAGCGGATTGAGGTCTTCGCGCTGGATGTTTTCGATCAGCGCCATGGCGGCGGCGGCCTCATCGGGCACATCGCGCACCAGCACCGGCACCGTGTCCAGCCCGGCCAGTGCCGCCGCCCGAAAGCGCCGCTCGCCGGCGATGATTTCGTACACCGGGCGCGCGCCGCGCACGGCCTCGGCCTGCCCCTGCTGCGCCTGCCACACAGCCAAGCGGCGCTCGCCATCGCCTTGCGCCAGCCGGCGCACCAGGATCGGCTGCATGATGCCCTGCGCCTTGATGCTTTCTGCCAGCTCGTACAGCGCGCCTTCGTCCATGCGCGTGCGCGGCTGGTAGGTGCCGGGCACGAGGTCGCTCAGAGCAAGCTGGTGCGGCAGCTCGCGCTGCGCCGGGTCCAGGCTGTCGCCCTCGTCGAGCCGCGGCCCCAGCAGCGCTTCGAGCCCGCGGCCCAATCCTTTGGTTTTTTTGTTCAGCATGGCTTTGAGTGGAATGCGATCAGGCGCTGGGGGCTGGGCTTGGGGGCTGGATCGGCTCATAGCTTGTCGATGCGCGCCACCATTTCGCGCGCAAATTCGACAAAGGCTTTGCTGCCGCGTGCGCCGGGGTCGAACACCACACCGGGCTGGCCATAGCTGGGGGCTTCGGCCAGGCGCACGTTGCGCGGGATCACGCTGTCGAACACCTTGTCGCCAAAATGCGTTTTCAACTGCTCGCTCACCTGCTGCTGCAAGGTGATGCGTGGGTCGAACATCACGCGCAGCAGCCCGATCAGCTTGAGCTCGCGGTTCAGGTTGGCGTGCACCTGCTTGATGGTGTTGACCAAATCCGACAAGCCTTCGAGCGCAAAGTACTCGCACTGCATCGGCACCACCACGCCGTGCGCCGCGCACAGGCCGTTGAGGGTGAGCAGGCTCAGGGCGGGCGGGCAGTCGATGAGCACAAAATCGTAATCGGCATCGACGGGGGCCAGCGCCAGCTTGAGGCGCAGCTCGCGCTGCGGCAGCTCGACCAGCTCGATTTCGGCCCCGGCCAGCTCGCGGTTGGCCCCCAACACTTGGTAGCCGCAACCGGGTCCGGCCGGTACCACGGCCTGCGCCAGCGCGGTGCTGCCGAGCAGCACGTCATAGACCGTATGCTGCAGCGCGCGCTTGTCCACCCCCGAGCCCATGGTGGCGTTGCCTTGCGGGTCGAGGTCGATCAGCAGCACGCGCTGCCCGACCAGCGCCAAGCCCGCAGCCAAGTTGACGGCGGTGGTGGTCTTGCCTACACCACCTTTTTGGTTGGCGACACAGAAGGTTTTGGCCATGTAACGTGGGGTGAAGCGTGCGGGTGAGTCGCTGCGATCCGTTGCGCTGCGCGGTGGGTAGGGTTGGGGACTTGCAATGGGGCAAGTGTAAGCCTTGCGCGGCTGAGCCTGCCTTGGCCTAGGAGCGCACGCCACCAGAGTGCCCCAAGCGGGGCCTAGCGGCGGCAGGAGCGCTCATAACCCATCTGCCGCAAGCGCCTCAGGCTCAGGCGCGGCGCCGCATCCAGATCAGGCAGCGCTCGGCATCCAGCCCCGGAACGGTGATCGGTTCCACGTGAAACACCTCGATTTCGGGCGGCAGCGCTGCGATTTCCTCGTGCGGCCATTTGCCCTTGAGCGCCAGCCACAGCCCTTGCGGTGCCAGCGCCGCCTGGGACAAGCGCGTGAAATCGGCCAGCGAGGCAAAGGCGCGCGACAGCACCAGGTCGTGCGGCTGCTCAATCTGTTCGACGCGCGCGTGCTGCCCCTGCAGATTGGGCAGGCGCAGCGCCGCCGCCACCTGGCTGATGAACAGCGCCTTTTTGGCCACCGCATCGACGCAGCGCACCAGCAGCGCCGGGTCGGCAATCGCCAGCACCACGCCCGGCAAGCCGCCGCCCGAGCCCACATCGAGCAGGCGAGGCGGCTGCGCCAGCCCGAGCGCGGCCAACTGGCACTGCACCGGGGCGCAGACCGCCAGACTGTCGAGCAGGTGGTGCGTGAGCACCTGCTGCGGCTGGCGCAGCGCGCTCAGGTTATAGACCCGGTTCCATTTGAGCAGCCAATCGGCGTAGTCGAGCAGGCACTGCTGTTGCGCCGGGCTCAAGTCCAGTTGCAATTCGGCCAAGCCGCTGCGCAAGCCCTCGGCGAGCGGATGACTCACGGCGCTGACCCTGGCAGAGCAAATTCGCGCCCCCGGCTGCGCTTGAGGTGGATCAGCAGCAGCGAAATCGCCGCCGGCGTCACGCCCGAAATGCGGGCCGCCTGGCCCAGCGTCTCGGGGCGCTGCGCCGACAGCTTTTGCCGCACCTCGATGCTCAGCGCCGCCACCTGGTGGTAGTCCATGTCGGCAGGCAGGCGCAGGTTTTCGTAGGCGGCGCCGCGCTCGACTTCATCGCGCTGGCGCTCGATGTAGCCCGCGTACTGGGCCGCAATTTCGATCTGCTCCACCACGGCTGCGTAGCCATCGTCCAAGGTTTCACGTGAAACCACGGGGCGCGGGTCGTCCGGCTCCGCGCCAGTTGCAGGCCGCCAGCGCCCGCCTTCCAGGCTCAGCAACGCCTCGTAGCCCACGCCAGGGCGGCGCAACAGCTCGAACAGCGGGTACTCGCGCTCGATCGCCTTGCCCAGCACGCGCTCGGCCTCGGGCTGCGAGAGCGTGCGCGGGTTCACCCAGGTGGATTTGAGACGCTCGGTCTCGCGTGCCAGCGCGTCGCGCTTGCGGCAAAAAACGCTCCAGCGCGCTTCATCCACCAGGCCGAGCCGGTGCCCGATTTCGGTCAGGCGCAGGTCGGCGTTGTCTTCACGCAGTTGCAGCCGGTACTCGGCCCGGCTGGTGAACATGCGGTAGGGCTCGCTCACGCCTTGGGTGACCAAATCATCCACCAGCACGCCCAGATAAGCCTGGTCGCGCCCCGGCAACCAGGCTGCTTGCCCGCGCACCTGCAAGGCGGCGTTGAGGCCGGCGTACAGGCCCTGCGCCGCCGCTTCCTCGTAACCGGTGGTGCCGTTGATCTGGCCGGCAAAAAACAGGCCGCCGATCTGGCGCGTCTCGAAGCTGCTGCGCAGCGCGCGCGGGTCGAAGTAGTCGTACTCGATCGCGTAGCCGGGGCGCAGGATGTGCGCGCGCTCCAGCCCTTCGATGCTGCGCACCAGTTCGAGCTGGATGTCGAACGGCAGGCTGGTGGAGATGCCGTTGGGGTAGAACTCGTTCGTCGTCAGGCCCTCGGGCTCCAAAAAAATCTGGTGGCTGTCTTTGCCGGCAAAGCGCTTGATCTTGTCTTCCACGCTCGGGCAGTAGCGCGGCCCCACGCCCTCGATCTGGCCGGTGTACATCGGGCTGCGGTCAAAGCCGGAGCGGATGATCTCGTGCGTGCGCTCGTTGGTGTGCGTGATCCAGCACGGCAACTGGGCCGGGTGCATGGCGGGCTGGCCCATGAAGCTAAACACCGGCAGCGGCCGCTCGGCGTTGGCCCCGCCCGGCATGCCGTCGCCGGGCTGCTCGGTGCAGCGGGAAAAGTCGATGCTGCGCCCGTCCAGCCGCGGCGGGGTGCCGGTCTTGAGCCGCCCTTGCGGCAGTTGCAGCTCTTTGAGCCGGGCCGAGAGGCGCTGCGCGGGCGCATCCCCGGCGCGGCCACCGGGGTGGTTTTGCAGCCCGATGTGGATTTTTCCATCCAGAAAGGTGCCGGCCGTGAGCACCACGGCGCGGGCGCGAAAGCGGATGCCGGTCTGCGTCACCGCCCCTGCCACGCGCGCGCCGCTGGCGTCGGCGTCGAGCAGCAGGTCATCGACCGCCTGCTGAAACAGCGTCAGGTTGGGCTGGTTTTCCAACTGCTGGCGAATCGCCGCCTTGTACAGCAGCCGGTCGGCCTGGGCCCGGGTGGCGCGCACCGCCGGCCCCTTGCTGGAGTTGAGGATGCGAAACTGGATCCCGGCCGCGTCGGTGGCCAGCGCCATGGCCCCGCCGAGCGCATCGACTTCGCGCACCAGATGCCCCTTGCCGATGCCGCCGATGCTGGGATTGCAGCTCATCTGGCCCAGGGTCTCGATGTTGTGGGTCAGCAGCAGGGTGGCGCAACCCATGCGCGCCGCCGCCAAGGCGGCCTCGGTCCCGGCGTGCCCGCCGCCGACCACGATCACATCAAATTCTTCCGGGTACCACATGCCATGTCCGCCTTGCCTACACGCGCAGCCGCAAAGGCGCGGCGCAAAGGGGCGATTTTAGGTCGCTGACCTGCTACGCAACAACCTCGATGTATTCAACTTGGCTGGAACCGTCTGGAATGGCTATGCCGTCTTCGCGCAGCCCTTCGAGGTGAAAGGCGATTGCCTCGCGCAACTCGGCTTCGACTTCAGCGACGGTTGTGCCCGTGGCTACGCAACCCGGCAGATCGGGAACATAAGCCGAGTAGTTGGCTGCGGCCTTTTCAATGACGATGGCGTAGCGCATAAGTCCTCACAATTTCAAATCAGCCTGCTTGCGAATGCTGTTCAGGGTGCCGGGTGCCAGCTCATCGCTCGGTTTGCCGGGAACAGTGACGCGACCAGGCTTGCTGGCATGCTTGTATTGGCGATGGCTTCCACGAGTCGCAACCAGACGCCACCCATCTGCTTGGAGCAGTCTCAGGACCTCGCCGACCTTCATGGGGGAAAGATACCACAAGCCTCAATACACCGACGCCTGCCCCGGCGGCCGGCTCTTGAAGCGCCGGTGCAGCCAGTGGTACTGGCCCGGGGTCTGGCGCACGGCGCTTTCGAGCGTGGCGTTCATGCGCTGCGCGTCGGCGGCATCGTCGCCGCTGGGGAAATCGGGCCACAGCGGCGAGACGTCGAGTTGGTAGCCACTGGGCGTCATGCGGCAGATCAGGCTGGCCACGGGGGCCCGGGCGGCGCTGGCGTAGCGCGACAGCGCCGTCACGGTGGCGGCCGGCACGCCAAAGAAGGGCACGAACACCGCGTTATGCGCACCTAGGTCCATATCGGGCAACAGCATCAAGGCGGCCCCCTCGTGCAGGCCGCGCAGCACCGGGCGGATGCTTTCGCGGCGCGAGACCAGGCGCGGCGCACCGAAGCGTGCGCGCCCAAGGTTTACCCAGCGCTCCAGCCAGGGCCGCTTTTGCGGCGAATAGACCGTGATCCATGGGCGCTCGACTTCGAGCGTGATGCGCGTCCAGCAGGCGTCGAGGCCGCTGAAGTGGGGCGCAAAATACACCATCGGGCCGGGGCGCTGCAGCACCTGCTGCGGGTCGTCGAGCCGCACCCGCCGGCGCACCAGCGCCGCGCTGCCGTGCCAGAGCCAGACCCGGTCCAGCGCCGATTGCGCCAAGTGCCTGAAGGCCTGCCAGAGCCAGCGCCGCCGCTGCCACGGCGTGGCCTCGGGGAAACACAGTTGCAGGTTGCGCCGGGCGATCTGGCGCCGGCGCTTGGCCAGCAGCAGCAGCAGCGCCACCAGCGCCCCGAGCGCGCGCCACAGCGGCAAGGGCAGGTGCGCCAGCGCACGCAGCCACAGCGGGCCTGGCGGCGCTGGGGCGGTTGGTTCGGCAATCGTTGGCACAGAAGACGGCTCAGGTGTCGGCACGGATGTCGGGGTGGGCGTCGCTGTGGGTGGGGTTCGCGGGGCCGGGCATCGCAACCACCGCCCGGCTCAAAGCAGCGGGCTGTCGATGCGCAGCCAAGTGGTTTTGAGTTCGGTGTATTTGTCGAAGGCGTGCAGCGATTTGTCGCGCCCCATGCCGCTTTGCTTGTAGCCGCCAAAGGGCACGGTGATGTCGTCCTCGTCGTACTGGTTGACGTGGATGGTGCCCGCGCGCAGCGCCCGCGCCACGCCGTGGGCGCGGTTGATGTCGCGGCTCCAGACCGAGGCCTGCAAGCCATAGATGCTATCGTTGGCCAGCCGCACCGCTTCGGCGGCGTCGGCAAAGGGCAGCACCGCCAGCACCGGGCCAAAGATTTCTTCGCGCGCGATGCGCATGTGGCTGCGCACGCCGCCAAAAATCGTGGGTTGCAGGTAGCAGCCGCCCGGTACCGGGTGCACGCGCTGGCCACCGGCGAGCAACTGCGCGCCTTCGCTTTGGCCCAGCGCTATGTAGCGCAGCACGGACTCGGTTTGCGCCTCATCGACCAGCGCACCCTGCACCGTTTGTGGCAGCAGCGGGTGCGCGGGCTGAAACTGCGGCAGCAGTTCCAGTGCGCGCGCCACGAAGGCGTCGTGGATGGCAGCGTGCAGCAGCAGCCGGGTGGGGGCGTTGCAGCTCTGGCCGCAGTTGAAGAACACGCTGCCCACCACCGCCTGCACGGCGCGCTCCAGATCGGGGCAGTCGTCAAAGACGATGAAGGGCGACTTGCCGCCCAGCTCGGTCCAGGCGCGCTTGAGGTTGCTCTGCCCGGCCATGATGTGAATCTGCTTGCCCACGCGGGTGCTGCCGGTGAAGGCGATGCAATCCACATCGGGGTGCAGCGCCAGCGGCGCCCCCGCCTCGGCCCCGTAGCCCGGCACCACGTTGAGCACCCCAGGCGGCAGGCCCGCTTGCAGCCCGAGTTCGGCCAGCCGCAACGCGCTGAAAGGCGATTTTTCGCTGGGTTTAAGCACCACCGCGTTGCCCGCCGCCAGCGCCGGGGCCACTTTCCAGACCGCCATCAGCAGCGGGTAGTTCCAGGGCACGATCACGCCCACCACCCCGACCGGCTCGCGCTGGATCAGGGCCAGCGCATTGGCGGGTGTGGGCGCGATCTGGTCATAGACCTTGTCGATGGCCTCGCCAAACCAGCGCAGGCAGTTGGCGGCCCCGGCCACATCCACGCCCTTGGCGTATTGCAGCGGCTTGCCCATGTCGAGGGTTTCGGTCAGGGCCAGCTCGTCGGCGTGCTGCAGCAGCAGCTCGGCCCAGCGCAGCAGCACCCGCTTGCGCTTGGCCGGGGCCTGGCCGGCCCAGCGCCGGTCTTCGAAGGCTGCCCGGGCGGCCGCCACTGCGGCGTCGATGTCGGCCGCCGCACCGCGCGCCACCTCGGGCAGCACGCGGCCGTCGATGGGCGAGGTCTTGCTGAAGGTGGCCCCGTCCAGCGCCGCCACGCGCTGGCCCGCGATGAAGGCGCGCCCGTCCAGGCGCAAGGTGTCGGCAGTCGGGTTCATGGCGGTTCTCCGGGGTCATCAAACACCGCGCAGCGCTTGCGCCATCTCGCGCTGGCGTTTGCGCGTCGAGCGCGCCACCCACAGCGCGTAGCTCACCACGAACAGCGTCACGGTGAGGATGAGCAGCGTGGCGGCGGCGTAGATGGTCGGGTTGATGCCGCGCACGGCGAAGTTGAAAATCACCTGCGGCAGCGTGCTCACCCCAGGACCGGAGAGGAACAGGGTGATCACCACGTCGTCGAACGAGAGCGTGAAGGCCAGCAAAAAAGCCGCCAAAATGGCGGGCGCGATATTGGGCAGCGTGACCAAGAAAAACACCTGGTGCGGGCGCGCCCCGAGGTCCATCGCCGCTTCCTCGATGCTGCGGTCCACCTCTTGCAGGCGCGACTGCACCACCACCATGGCAAAAGCCATGCCCAGCAAAGTGTGGCCGATGATGATGGTGATCAGGCCGCGCTCGGGGCCGCCGAACACGTTTTGCGCCCCCACCATCAGCAGCAGCAGCGACAAGCCGATGATCACCTCGGGCATCACCATGGGGGCCGTGGCCATGCCGGAAAACACGGTGCGGCCCCAAAAACGCTGGTAGCGCACCAGCACGAAAGCGCAAAAGGTGCCCAGCACCGCCGCCAGCAAGCCGGTCACGAAGGCCACCTGCAAGGACACGATGAAGCCCTCGACGATGCGCGTATCGGCCAGCAGCGCCTCGTACCAGCGCAGCGAAAAACCGGTGAACACCGCGTGCTGGCGCGTGCTGTTGAAAGAAAACAGGATCATGAACGCCAGCGGGGCGTACAAAAACAGGAACACCAGCGCCAGCCAGACTTTGCCCAGGTGTTTGTTGAGCCAATTCGTCATGATGGATAGGGCTCCTGGGTGTCAGCGCCCGTCGGCGCTGTCGCGCACGCCGTAGCGGAAGTAGAGCATCATGGGCACGAGGATGAGCACCAGCATCAGCACCGCCAGTGCCGCCGCGCGCGGCCAGTTGTTGGCGATGAACATCTCGTCCCAGACCACGCGCCCGATCATGAGGTTGTCGGCCCCGCCCAGCAGCGAAGGCACCACGAACTCGCCCATCGAGGGAATGAAGACCAGCATCATGCCGGCGATGATGCCGGGCTTGGACAGCGGCACCGTGATCAGCCAAAAGGCCTTGAAGGGCGAGGCCCCGAGGTCGTAGGCCGCTTCCAGCAGTCGGAAATCCATCTTCACCAGATTGGCGTAGAGCGGCAACACCATGAAGGGCAGATAGACATAGACCATGCCGATCAGCATGGAAAAATCGGTGTAGAGCAGGCGCAGCGGCTCCTCGGTCACGCCGACCCAAATCAAAAACTGATTCAGCACGCCAAAATCGCTCAAAATGCCCTTCCAGGCAAAGACGCGCAGCATGAACGAGGTCCAGAACGGCAGCATCAGCATCATCAGCAGAATCAGCCGAATTTCGGGCTTGCTGCGGGCGATGAAGTAAGCGAAGGGGTAACCGATCACCAGGCACAGCAGCGCCGTGATGAGGGCATAGACGATCGAACGCAGGTAGGATTCGACGTACAGGGTCTGGAACAGCGCGCCGTCGGGGCCGGTGCGGAAAATGCTCCAGTAGTTCTCGAACTTGAGCAGCAGCACACCTTGCTCGGCGTCCCAGAGCGGCTGAAACGGGTGAACCTCGTTGCCCATATCGACAAAACTGATGTACAGCAATATCAAAAAAGGCAAAAAGAAAAAGATCAGCAGCCAGGCATAGGGCACGCCGATGACGAAGCGCCGGCCGGGCATGGACAGTTGAAAGGGCTTGGCCACGATGGTTCGCTTCTGAAACGGCGCTCAGTCGCGCAGCACCACGCCGGCGCGGTTGCTCCACCAGAAAAAGACTTCGTCTTCCCAGGTGATGTCGGACAGGTCGTGGCGGGTGGTGTTGGGCTCGGTGATCTTGATTTTCTGGCCGTTGCTGGCTTGCACCAGAAAGCTGTTGTAGGAGCCGAAGTAGGCGATTTCCTTGACCCGGCCGCTAAACAGGTTGCCATCCACGCCGCTCGGGCGGGTTTTGGAGATTTCAATTTTCTCGGGCCGCACCGCCACCGCCACCGGCATGTTCAGCGCACCGCTGACGCCGTGCCCGATCTGGACCTCGCCGATCGCGGTTTGCACCGCGCAGTGGTCGATCTCATCGACGCTCAGGTGGCCGTCGAACAGGTTCACGTTGCCAATGAAGTCGGCCACGAAGCGGTTCACGGGAAACTCGTAAATGTCCTGCGGGGCACCGACTTGCAGCACCCGGCCCTTGCTCATGACGGCAATGCGGCGGGCCATGATCATGGCCTCTTCCTGGTCGTGCGTGACCATGACGCAGGTCACGCCCACTTTTTCGATGATGTTGACGAGCTCGAACTGGGTCTGCTCGCGCAGCTTTTTGTCCAGCGCCCCCAGCGGTTCGTCGAGCAGCAGCAGCTTGGGCCGTTTGGCCAGGCTGCGCGCCAGCGCCACGCGCTGCTGTTGCCCGCCCGAGAGCTGGTGCGGCTTGCGCCGGGCGTAGTCGCCCAACTGCACCAGATCCAGCATTTCGCCGACACGGCGCTTGAGTTCGTCCTTGGGGCAGCCCTCGCGCTTCAAGCCAAAGGCCACGTTTTCCCAGATGTCCAGGTGCGGAAACAGCGCGTAGCTCTGGAACATCATGTTGATCGGGCGCTCGTAGGGCGGCATCTGGGCCACGTCCTGGCCGCCGAGCAAAATGCGCCCCGAAGTGGGCTTCTCGAACCCGGCCAACATGCGCAGCAGGGTCGATTTGCCGCAGCCCGAGCTGCCCAGCAGGGCAAAAATCTCGCCTTGCTCAATCGAGAGCGACACCTCATCGACGGCCAGCGCCTCGTCAAAGCGCTTGACCACTTTTTCGGTGACCAAAAATCCTTCTTTGCCTGCGTCTGGGAGCATGTGCGCGCCTCGGTCTGCCCTGTACAAGATGGAAGGCCGCCGCACCCCAAACGGGGCGCCAGCGGCCTGTGAATGGTGAACGGTGAACCGGGCTCTACCCAGCCAACCCTTGCAGGGGTTGCGTGGGGCTGGATGGGCGCCGGTCAGTCCCCGCTCAGCGGCCTTGCTTGAAGCTATTGTAGGCGGTGGCCATGGCTTCGCGCGCCTCGTTGGTGAGGCTGCCGGGCTGGATCATGCGCGCCATGTGCTCGGGCGGCACCATGATGGTGGGGTTGTTGGCGATCTCGGGCTTTATCTGGGGCACCGCGGCCAGGTTGCCGGTGGGGAAGTTCATCTCGTTGGCCATGCGCGCGGCGTTTTCTGGGCGCAGGAAGAAGTTGATGAAGGCATGCGCGTTGTTGGGGTGGCGCGCGTCGCGGGTGATGGCCATGGTGTCGATGAAGATCAGCCCGCCGGTGCTGGGCAGCAGCGCTTCGAGCACATCGGTATTGCCCATTTCACGGGCCCGGTTGGCGGCGATGTTGATGTCGCCCGACCAACCCAGCACCACGCAGGCCTGGCCGCCGGCGAAGGTGTCGATCATGGTGGAGGTGAAGATGCGGATGTGCGGGCGCACCGTGAGCAGCATCTCCAGCGCGGCCTGGTAGTCGGCGGGGTTGTTGGAGTAGGCGTCGCGGCCGATGAAGTGCAGCGCCGGCGGGATGATCTCGGACGGCGCATCGAGGAAGGCGATGCCGCAGCGCTGCGCCAGCGCGGTGTATTTGGGGTTGAACACCAGCTCCCAGGCGTTGGCGGGCATGGGCGTGTTGCCCAGTGCGCGCTCGAGGCGGGTGCGGTTGATGCCCACGGTGGTAAAGCCCCAGGCCCACGGCACCAGATGGCGGTTTTCCGGATCGGCCTTGGTCAGGGTGGCCATCAGGGCCGGGTCCATATTGGCCAGATTCGGGATTTTGCTTTTGTCCAGCGGCTGGAAGAAATTGGCGGCGATCTGCTGCGCCGCAAACACGCTGCCCGGCACCACGATGTCGTAGCCGGTGTTGCCCGCCACCAGGCGCGCGTGCAGCACCTCGTTGGAGGCGAAGGTGTCGTAGGTGACGTCGATCCCGGTTTCGGCTTCGAAGGCTTCGATCAGGCCGGGGGGGACGTAGTCGGGCCAGTTGTAGATGTTGAGCACCTTGGGCTCGGCTGCTGGTGCCGCCGGGGCCACCGCAGCGGGCTGCTCGCGCGGCCCACAAGCCACCAGAAAAGTGGCCGCAAGGGCGGCCGCCAACAAGGTCTTCAACATGGTTTCACTCCAGCAAGGAAAGAGCAAAAAAGGATGGGGAGGGCGCCGCGCACGGGTGCTTGGCCTTACAGACCAAGCAAACCGCGTACCACTTTGAATTTTAGCCCGAAGCACAGGGTTCGACCCTGCTCAGAACCCGCCTTTGGCACGAAGTTCCGCCAGCGTGGCATCGAGCGCGCGCACGATCAGGCCCATCAGCTCGTCGATCTGCGCCCGCGTGATGACCAGCGGCGGGGCGATGATCATGCGGTCGCCCACGGCGCGCATCACCAGCCCGCCCCCAAAACAGTGCGCGCGGCACACCATGCCCACCGCCTGCTCCTCGGGGAAGGGCAGGCCTTGCGCCTTGTCGCGCAGCAAGGTGAGGGCGGCGACCAGGCCGCAGCTCTCGGCGCGGCCCACCAGCGGGTGCGCCTCCAGTTCGGCCAGGCGCTGGGCCAGATACGGGCCGGTGTCGAGCCGCACCCGGCCCGGCAGGTCTTCGCGCTGCAACAGATCGAGGTTGGCCAGCGCCACCGCGCACGCCACCGGGTGCCCGCTGTAGGTGTAGCCGTGGTTGAACTCGCCGCCGCGCTCGATCAACACCCGCGCCACGCGCTCGCCCACCAAGGTGCCGCCCAGGGGCACGTAGCCGCTGGTCACGCCCTTGGCAAAGGTCACCAGATCGGGGCGCATGCCGAACTTTTCGTAAGCAAACCAGTGCCCGAGGCGGCCAAAGGCGCAGATCACTTCGTCGGAAATCAGCAAGATGCCGTATAGCTCGACGATGCGCTGCACCTCGGGCCAGTAGCTCGCCGGCGGGATGATAACGCCGCCCGCGCCCTGCACCGGCTCGCCGATGAAGGCCGCCACCCGCTCGGGCCCGAGTTCGAGGATTTTGTCCTCCAGCCAACGCGCCGCGCGCAGGCCAAAGTCGTGCGCGGACTCGCCCGGCTGGCCGTGCTGGGCGAAATGTGGCTGGTCTATGTGCACGATGCCGGGTATGGGCAAGTCGCCCTGGGCGTGCATGGCGCCCATGCCACTGAGCGAGGCCGCCGCCACCGTGGAGCCGTGGTAGGCGTTGTGGCGGCTGATCACGGTTTTGCGCTGCGGCTGGCCGAGCAGGTCCCAGTAGCGGCGCACCAGCCGCAGGTTGGTGTCGTTGGCCTCGGAGCCGGAGTTGGCGTAGAACACGTGCTCGAAGCGCCGCCCCTCGACCGGCGGGGCCAGCTCGGCCAAGCGCGCCGCCAGCCGCACCGCCGTCTCGTGCGTGGTCTGGAAAAAGCTGTTGTAGTAGGGCAGCTTGAGCATTTGGGCGTGCGCCGCGTCGGCCAGTTCGCGCCGCCCGTAGCCCGCGTTGACGCACCACAGCCCGCTCATGGCGTCGAGCAGGCGCTGGCCTTCGCTGTCCCAGATGTAAATGCCTTCGGCGTGCGTGATCACGCGCGCGCCCTTGGCCGCCAGCGCCTGGTGGTCGGTGAAGGGGTGCAGGTAGTGCGCGGCGTCGAGTGCTTGCAGCTCGGCGGTGAGGGGCTGGATCGGGGCGGTGCTCATAAAAATTCCTGGGCTCGGACAAAGCGGGGCTCAAGGCCTAACTCTCATGAATCCTGCGCGACACCCCGGACGATGGAAGACACTGAGGGGGTGTGCGGGCGAGCTTGGGTAGAGGTCGGTCAAACCTTTGATGGCACATTGACCGCGATTCCTAACTTGACCCGCCGCCGACCACTCGTACCCTGGATTGCCTGCGGGCGCTGCCCTGACCCAGTCGGATCAGTGCATGCCTGACAGCCCACATTAAATGGAGCCGCCGGGCTTGCCCGGCAGGCCGTTGGTCTGCGGCACCCATGCTTGCCCTGCACGCTTGTGATTATCGTTCAAGCTGCTAGGAGAGATGCAATGGATTTGACCCCGATGCACAAGCGCGTGCTCGCGCTCGATGTTCACCAAGCCAAGATCACCGCGTGTGCCGTCGTCGAGCACGATGACGGCCGCGTGCAGGTGACCAAGCGCGACTTTGGTGCCTTCAAGCGTGATCGGCGCGCCTTGGCGCAGTGGGCGCTGCAAATCGCACCCGAGGTAGTGGTCATGGAGAGCACGGGCGTGTACTGGAAGAGCCCGTTTGCGGCACTGGAGGCGGTGGGCATCATCGCTTGGGTGGTCAACGCAAGGCACGTCAAGGCCGTGCCCGGTCGCAAGACCGACATGGCCGATGCGCAGTGGCTGGCCACGCTGGCGCGTGCGGGGCTGCTGCGCGCCTCGTTCATCCCTCCCCAGCTCATGCGCCAACTGCGCTTGGTTGCACGCCAGCGGCAAAAGCTGGTGGGCATGTGCAGCGCCGAGAAGAACCGGCTGCACAAGGTGCTGGTGGATGCGGGCATTCGCCTCAACGTGCTGGTCTCCGACATCCACGGCAGCAGTGCGCGTGCGATGATCAAGGCGCTGATTGTCGGCCAGCCCATGCACGAGGTGCTCGATCACAAGGGGCGGCTGCGTGCCAGCCGAGACGAGTTGTTCGAGGCCCTATGCACCGAGCAGTTCAGCGCCGCGCACCGCTTCGTAGCCGATGAGATCATGCAGCACATCGAGTCTCTGGAGCGGCGCATAGCGGGCTTTGATCGGTACTTGCTCGAAGGTCTGCGGCCCTGGCGGGCGCAACTGACGCTGCTGCAAACCATTCCCGGCATCGACGAGCAGGGCGCGGCCATGCTGCTGGTAGAGATTGGCGCAGACATGAGCGTCTTTGGCAGCGCTGAGCGCCTGGCTAGCTGGGTCGGCATTTGCCCGGGCAACAACGAGAGCGCGGGCAAGCGCAAGTGCGGGCGCATCCGCAAGGGCAACGCTTGGGTGCGAAGGCTGTTGTGCGAGTTTTCCCAAGCTGCGGCTCGAACGCGCTGTGCGCTCAAGGCCAAGTTCGATGCGCTGACTATCCGCAAGGGGCGCAAGAAGTCCATCATCGCGCTGGCGCACAAGATGCTGCGCACCATCTACGCCATGCTCACCCATGGCACCCACTACCGGGACAAGGAGGTTGATTATGAGGCGCTCAACGTCGAGCGCAACGCCCCACGCTGGATGAAGATGCTGCTCAAACACGGCTTCATCACCAATCCCGCAGCCGCAGCCGCCTGAGGCTGACCTACCCGCTGATCTCGCGGCCCCGGCCAGCCTGAGGTCAGGATGAGTCTCGGCTGCTGGTGGGGTGTCTTCCACATTAACGGGCAAGCTGGCTCAAACGTGCAGCAACAGGTGCTCGCGCTCCCAGGGCGAGATCACTTTCATGAACTCCTCGTACTCGAGCTCCTTGATCTCGGTGTAGATGGTGATGAACTCGCGCCCCAGCACCTCGTGCAGATCGGTTTCGCGGCGCAGCCAGTCCAGCGCCTCGCCCAGCGTGCGCGGCAGCGCATAAGCCGAGAGGTAGGCGTCGGACTTCATTTCGGGCTTGGGGGCGATCTTGTTTTTTAGCCCCAGGTAGCCGCAAGCCAGCGTCATGGCCAGCGCCACGTAGGGGTTGGCGTCGGCGCCGATGACGCGGTTTTCCAGCCGCCGCGACTGCGGCACCGAAATCGGCGAGCGGATGCCGACGGTGCGGTTGTCGTGCCCCCACTCGATGTTGATGGGTGCTGCGGTGTGGCGCGACAGGCGGCGGTAGCTGTTGACGTAGGGCGCCACCAGCGCCATCGCTGGCGGGATGTAGCGCTGCAAGCCACCGATGTAGTGGTAGAAGGCCTCGCTGGGCGTGCCGTCGATCTGGCTAAACAGGTTGCGCCCGCTTTCTTGCTCGACGATGCTCTGGTGCACGTGCATGGCGCTGCCGGGCTCGCCGGCAATGGGTTTGGCCATGAAGGTGGCGTACATATCGTGCCGCAGCGCCGCCTCGCGCACCGTGCGCTTGAAGAAAAACACCTCGTCGGCCAAGTCGAGCGGGGCGCCGTGGAAGAAGTTGATCTCCATCTGCCCGGCCCCGACTTCGTGGATCAGGGTATCGACGTTGAGCTCCATCTGGTCGCAGTAGTCGTAGATTTCCTCGAACAGGGGGTCGAACTCGTTCACGGCGTCGATGCTGTAGGCCTGGCGCGAGGTTTCGGCGCGGCCGCTGCGGCCGATCGGCGGCTTGAGCAGGGTGTTGGGGTCGGTGTTGCGTGCCGTCAGATAGAACTCGAGCTCGGGTGCCACCACGGGTGAGAGGCCCATTTCCTCGTACAGGCTGCACACATGGCGCAACACGCTGCGCGGGGCAAAGGGCACGCGCTTGCCGGCGTGGTCGAAGCAGTCGTGGATGACTTGGGCGGTCGGGTCGGTGGCCCAGGGCACGATGCGCACCGTGGCCGGGTCGGGGCGCAACTGCATGTCGCGATCGGTCGGGTCGATCACGTCGTAGTAGGGGCCGCTTTCGGGGAACTCGCCCGTCACGCCCATGGCCACCACCGCCTGCGGCAAGCGCATGCCACGGTCTTCGGTGAATTTGCCGCGTGGCAAGATTTTGCCGCGCGCCACCCCGGTGAGGTCGGGCACCAGGCATTCGATTTCGGTCACGCGGCGCAGGTTCAGCCACTGTTCCAGTTCGTTGAAGCTCTGCGGTGGGTTGCTTTTCATGTCGTTCTCCGGTGCGGCTGGCGGCGTTGCTGGCGCCGCCGCAGCGCCTCGCCAAAGGCCGCAAAGGTGGCGGCGTAAAAGGGGTTATCCGTGCAGCGCCACTCGGGGTGCCACTGCACCGCGTAAGCAAACTCGGCCGCGCCTTGCACCTCGAAGGCCTCGACCAGCCCGTCTTCGGCCCAGGCCAGCGGCTGCAAAGTGGGTGCCAGGCGGCCGATGCCCTGCCCGTGCAGCGAGTTGACTAGGGCCTGCTCGGCACCCGCCCACTGCGCCAGCACCGAGCCTGCGGCCAGCCGCACCGGGTGGCTGGGGCCGTACTGCTGCTCAACGGGCAAACCATCGGCCTCGCGGTGATCCATCAGCCCCGGCACCGCGTGCACGGTCTGGTGCAAGCTGCCGCCCAAGGCCACGTTGATTTCTTGAAAACCGCGGCAAATGCCCAGCAGCGGCACCGCTTGCGCCAGGCAGGCACGCACCAGCGCCAGCGTGAGCGCGTCGCGCGCCGGGTCCAGCGGCAGCGCGGGGTCGTGCACTTCTTCGTCGAAATGCGCCGGGTGTACGTTGGAGGGCGAGCCGGTGAGCAGCACGCCATCGACTTGCGCCAGCAAGCTCTCGATCTGCGCGGGTTCGGCCAGCGGGAACAGCACCGGCTGCGCCTGCGCGCCCACCTTGACGGCACGCGCGTACTTGTCGCCCAACAGCAAATAGGGCATGTCGTAGCGGCCCAGCAGGCGGTGGTCGGCTGGTAGCCAGACCAAGGGTAAGGGGGAGGTTTGCATCGTATGAGCTGAACCGGCGGGTTGCAAGGCGCGCCCGACTTGAACCGCAGTGTAAGCGCTGCGCCACTGGCTCCGTTTTGCGCAATCGCCTTGGCTGGGGCAACAAGAATTGCGCTTCAGGCGGTTTTCACTTCGTTCAGCAGATCGGGGTGACGATCCAACAGCTTGAACAGCTTGACCAGTGCCAGTGGTGGCTTGGTCTTGCCGGTCTCGTAGCGCGAGAAGGCATTGATGCCACCGCCAAAAATTTCGGCGGCTTCGCGCTGCCCGAGGTCGAGCTTCTTGCGCACGTTGAGGATGAAACCGGGGTCAACAATGGCCGCGTTCACCTGCTTGTTGAACGCCTGCATCTCCCGCATGACACGCTCGGTTTCTGGCATGTCGGTAATGGACTCATCACAGGCAGGGCAAAAATCGGCCGTCACCGCCGGGATGGTGGTGGCTTCACCCTTGTAGGTATAGGGCAGGTCGCGGGTGTCATGGATCAGTTCCGCCGCGCCGCAAACCGGGCATTTCATGGTCATAGCTCCTTAAAGGACACGATCAGCACGTCATCAATGACCGTCAGTTTCAGGTACACATCGCCCGTCTGCGTGCTTGGGCGGTACACGTCCTGCCATACCGTGTGGTCGGCATGGGTAGTCATGCTCTTGTAAAAATCTGCAGGGGTGAGCTCCATCACCACGGCCAACACGGCGGAGAGATCCAACCCCAATGCAGCGGCCCCAAGCCTGGCTGAATGGGTCGCACGCACCTTGCCAGCCTCTACCAAGGCTTTGACGACTGACAGCTTGCTGTGTGGGCTTCGTTTCTCCACTGGCAGATTTTAACCTGGTTGGTTTATTTTGGCAAGATTGGCTCAATCCTTGACCCGCGCTCAACCCAACGCCTCGCGCAGCCGCTGCCACGCCATGCCCAGCGCCAGCAGCGGGGTGCGCAGGCGCGGGCCGCCGGGAAAGGGGTGGTGGCGCAGCCGCGTGTACACATCGAAGCGCCCGGCTTGGCCGCTGATGGCCTCGGCCACCAGCCGCCCGGCCAAGCCGGCCAGCACCACGCCGTGCCCGCTAAAGCCTTGCAAATAATAGACCTGCGGCGACAGGCGGCCAAAATCCGGGGCCCGGTTCATGCTGATATCGACAAAGCCGCCCCAGAGGTATTCCACCGGCACCTGCGCCAGATCGGGGAACACGGCCAGCATGCGCTGGCGCATGAGCGCTTGCAGGTGCTGCGGGGTGCGGGTGCTGTAGCTAACACGGCCGCCAAACAGCAAGCGCTGCTCGGCGCTGAAGCGAAAGTAGTCCAGCACCAGGTTGTTGTCGCTCACGGCGGCGGCGCTGGGGATCAGGCGCCGGCTCAAGGCCGCAGCCACCGGGGCGGTGGCGATCAGATAGGTGCCGACCGGCATGATGCGCCGCCCCAAGGCCGGGGCCAGCGCCGGGGCGTATTCGGGCAGCAGGCAATTGCCGGCCAGCAGCGCGTGCTGCGCCGTCACTTGACCGCTGGCCGTGTGCGCCGTCACGCCGGCGGCGTGGTGGCTCAGGCGCAGCACGGCGCTGTGCTCGTGCAGGGCCACACCGGCCTGCTGCGCCGCCTGCGCCAGCCCCAGGGTGTATTTGAGCGGGTGCAGGTGCCCGCTTAGCTTTTCAAAGGCGGCGGCGTGGTAGAGCGGGCTGTCGATGTAGCGGCGCACCTCGGCCCCGGTGGCCAGCTCGCACGCCAGGCCGTAGTCGCGCTGCTGCTGCGCCGTATCGGCCAGCAGGCGCTGGGCTTGGCGCGGCGTATCGGCCACATACAAGTAGCCGCGCTGCCAGTCGCAGTCGATGCGGTGCTGGGCGATGCGCTGCCCAATCAGCTCGATGCCCTCCAGCGTCCAGTCCCACAACCGGCGCGCATCGGCGCGGCCCAGTTGCTGCTCCAGCGGCTCCTGGCCGCAGGCGTAGCCGACCAAGGCCTGGCCGCCGTTGCGCCCGCTGGCCCCCCAGCCGATGCGCTGCGCCTCCAGCAGGCAAACCTGCAGACCGCGCTCGGCCAACTCCAGCGCCGCGCTCAAACCGGCCAAGCCAGCGCCGACGATCAGCACATCGGCGCGCTGCTCGCCTTGCAGCGGTGGATGCGGCGGCGCGCGCTGCACCGAGGCCTCGTAGTAGCTGCGCTGGTTCAGCAGGGTGTCGCTGTGCAGCAAATCGGGCTTGAACACGGTGGCCTCACTTGAGCGCGGTGGGTGGGTGCGCCCGAGTGCGTCCCAATGCGACTTGGCCCGCCAGCCAGGTCCAGACCAGGGTGGCGGCGGCGCTGCTGCTGAGTTCGGCGTGGTCGTAGGCCGGGGCCACTTCCACGCAGTCCATCCCGACCCAGTTCAGGTCGGCCAGCTCCTCGACGAAGGTCAGCAGCTGCGAGCTGCTCAGGCCGCCGGGCTCGGGGGTGCCGGTGCCGGGGGCAAAGGCGGGGTCGAGGCAGTCGATGTCGATCGTCAGGTAGCAGGGACGCGCGCCGATGCGCTGGCGGATTTCGCGCAGCAGCGGTTGCAGCGCCGCGCCGTCGAGGCCGCGCAAGGCGCGTGCGGTGACAATGAGCCCGCCTTGATCGCGCACGTACTCGCGCGCGGCGCGCGCCCCGCTGGAGCGCAGCCCCACCTGCACCGTATGCGCCGGGCTGGCCAGCCCCTGCTGCAGCGCCTCGTAGGTCCAAGTGCCGTGGCCGGAAGGCTCGCCGCAGTGGTCGGTCCAGGTGTCGCAGTGGGCGTCGAAGTGCAGCAGCGCCAGCGGCTCGCCCTGGCCATAGACGCGCTGGGCGGCGCGCAGCAGCGGCAGGGTGATGGAGTGGTCGCCGCCCAAAAAGGCGCAGCGGTGCCGCCGCATCAGAGCCTGCGCCTGCTGCTCGATGCAGGCCTGCAGATCCAGCAGCGGCGCGGTGTTGGGCAGGCGCATATCCAGCGCGTCGCCCAAATAGGCCGTGGGGCTGAGGTTGAAGTGCGGGTGCTCGCCGTCGCACAGCATCAGGCTGGCGGCGCGGATGGCTTGCGGGCCAAAGCGCGCCCCAGGCCGGTTGCTGACCGCCCCATCGAAAGGCACGCCGACCAGCGCAAAGGGCTGCTCGGCCAGCGGCGCGCAGCCCAGAAAGCGGTTGCTGTTGTTGGCGTAGGCAAAGTCTCCAATGGCCATGGGGGGCTCCTGCGATGGGCTGAGTTTAGTGCTTTGAGAGCGGCTTGGGCGCGGGTTGAGCGCGGGTTGGGGCGCATCAGCGCGCCAGCGCACGCTGCCTCCAAGCCAGCGCGCTGCCCAGCCAGAGCGCCAGCGCCGAGTAGAACAGGCCGCGCTCCAGCCCGCCGGGGCCGTCGGCAATCCAGCCCACCGCCGTCGGCCCGACGATCTGCCCGGCCGCAAACACGATGGTGAAGGCGCTGATGCCGCTGGCCCACTGCGCCGCCGGCAAATTGTGGCGCACCAAGGCCGTGGTAGAGGCCACCACCGACAAAAAGACCGCCCCAAACAACAGCCCCGAGGCCAGCAAGGCCGGCCAGGCCGCCGTGAGTGCAGGCACCAGCGTGGCCAGGCCGAGCAGGGCGTTCAGGCGCGCCAGCGCCTGGCCCCCGCGAAAACGGTCCAGCCAGCCCGCCCACAGCCGCGCCGAGGCCACCACCCCCAGCCCCAACAAGGTGTAAAAGAGCGTGATCGCCCCGCTGGCGTGCCCCTGCTCGTGCAGCAGCGCAATCACAAACGTCATGTAGCCGATGTAGCCCAGGCCAAACAGGGTGTAGGCGGCCAGCGCCCAACCAAATTTTTGCACCATCGCGCCCCAACCCAGGGTATGGCCGTGCACCGCGCCTGCACCGCTGCCAGGCGCAGCGGCATCGACTTCCAAGCCGAGCCCACGCAGCGCCCGCAGCAGCCCCCAGAGCGAGGCCGTGGTGAGCAGGCAGACCAGCGCCAGCAGCCACCAAGCCCAAGCCCAGCCGTGCGCCACGTTGGCGGCCCATGCGAGCGCAGGCGGCACCGCCAGCGCCGACAACACGATGCCCCAGCCCACCCCGCCGTAGTACAGGCCGAGCAACCAGCCGCTGTGTGCCGGCCAGACCGTGCCTAGGCGCGCGGCCAGCAGGCCCCCCGCCACAAAGACCCAGGCGCTGAACACGCCCGCCGCCAGCCGCTGCGCCAGCAACGGCGCGCTGGCGCTAAAAAAACCGCTGCTGGCCATGAACACGCTGGCCAGCAGCGCCCCAGCCAGCAGCAGCGGCCCGGCCCCATAGCGCCGCAGCAGCCAGGGGGCGCTCAGGGCACCGATGAGGTAGCCGATGGCGTTGAAGGTGTTCATGGCGCCGGCCAGCGCAAAGGTCCAACCGAGGTCGGCGCGCATGGGCGGCAGCAGCAGCCCGTAGGCAAAGCGCGTGATGCCCAGCGCCACCGCCGCCGCCAGCGAGAGCCACAGCGCCAGCAGCACGCCGTGCCACCAAGGCGGCAGGGTCGAGCGGGGGCCGCTGGATTCAACCATGGGGGCCTATCAACGCCGCCCTGGTGGCCGCCAGCGTTTGAGCAGCAAGGCGTTGCCCACCACGCTCACCGAACTCAGCGCCATCGCCGCCCCGGCCAGCACCGGGCTGAGCAGGCCCAGCGCCGCCAGCGGAATGCCGACGGTGTTGTAAATAAAGGCCCAAAACAGGTTTTGCCGGATTTTGCGCACCGTGCGGCGCGAAATGTCGAGCGCTGCCGCCACCAGCAGCGGCTCGCCGCGCATCAGGGTGATGCCGGCGGCGTGCAGCGCCACGTCGGAGCCACCTTGGGCGTGGCTCATCGCCAGCCCCACATCGGCAGCGGCCAGCGCCGGGGCGTCGTTGACGCCGTCGCCCACCATCGCCACCACCCGGCCTTGCGCTTTGAGTTCGCCCACCAGCCGCGCCTTGTCGCCCGGCAGCACCTGGGCGCGCACCTCGCCCGCTGCGGGATCAAGGCCTAGGCGGCGCGCCATGGCTTCGGCGGCGCGCTGGTTGTCGCCCGAAATCATCAGCACCTGCAAACCCAGGGCGCGCAACTCGGTGATGGCCTGGGCGGAACCGGGCTTGGGTTGATCGGCAAAAGCCAGCAGGGCCAGCGGCTGCCATGTGCCCTGCCTTGGCCCCGGCTCCGGCCCTTCCAGCCCCGGCTCCTCTGGTGCACTGGGATCTAGCGCATCCAAAGCCTCATCCGCAGCACCTATCCCCACGCGCAAGGCCAGCACCGAGACGCTGCAACCTTGGCCCGCCCAATCTTCGGCCTGCGTCTGCCAGCGCTGCAAGTCCACCCCGAGCCCATGCAGCCAATCCCAACTGCCTAGGTACAGTTGCGCGCCCTGCACCACCCCGTGGCAGCCGCGCCCCGGCACCGCCTGCACCGCGCTGGCTTGCAAGGTAGCCGATGCCGCGGCTTGGACCAGCCGCTCGCCCTGCGTTTTTTCCGCCTGCAGCACCGCGCGCGCCAGCGGGTGCTCGCTGTGGCGCTGCAAGGCCGCCGCCGCCTGCAAGGCCGCCGCCGCATCCACTCCATCGGCTGGCAACAGGTGCGCCAACACCGGCTGGCCCAGGGTGAGGGTGCCGGTCTTGTCGAAGGCCACCGTGTCCACGCGGCGCGCGCCCTCCAGCGCCTCCGGGTCCTTGATCAAAATTCCGTGCTGCGCCGCCACCCCGGTGCCGGCCATGATCGCTGTCGGCGTGGCCAAGCCGAGCGCGCACGGGCAGGCGATCACCAGCACCGCCACCGCCGCCAGCAGCGCCTGCTCAAACGGCGCTTGCTGCCAGCCCCACCAAAGCGCAAAAGTGGCCAGCGCGATCAGCAGCACCACCGGCACGAACACCGCCGCCACCCGGTCCACCTGGCGCTGCACCGGCGGCTTAACCGCCTGCGCGTCTTGCACCAGCGCAATGATGCGCTGCAGCACCGACTGCGTGCCCACCGCCGTCACGCGCAGCTCGATGGCGCCGTCGCCGTTCAGGCTGCCGCCGGTGACCGTATCGCCCACTAGGCGCAGCACCGGCAGCGGCTCGCCGGTGAGCATGGCTTCGTCGATCTGCGTCTGCCCTTGCACGATCACGCCGTCGGCGGGCAGGCGCTCGCCCGGGCGCACCAGCAGCCGATCGCCGGGCAAGAGCTCGGAGACCGGCACATCTTGCATCTGCTCGCGCAGCACCCCGTCGGGCAGCAGGTGCGCGACTTCGGGGCGCAGCGCCTGCAAGGCGCGGATGGCGCTCGTGGTTTGGCGCTTGGCACGCGCCTCCAGCCACTTGCCCAGCAGCACCAGGGTGATGATCACTGCCGCCGCCTCGTAGTACAGCGGCACCAAGGTGCCCGGCTCGGCGCGCCACCACAGCCAGGTGCTCATGCCCCAGGCCGCCGTGGTGCCGATGGCCACCAACAACTCCATATTGCCGCTGCCGGCGCGCAGCGCGTACCAGCCGGCGCGGTAAAAACGCGCCCCCAGAACGAATTGCACCGGTGTGGCGAGCAAAAACTGCCACAGCGGCCCCAGCATCCAGTGCTCGCCCCAGAGCTTGCCCACCATCGGCAGCGCCAGCGGCAGCGTGAGCAAAATGGCCAGCAACACCGGCCAGAAATCGCGCCGCACGCCCCAGAGCCGATCCAGTGCCGGGTCTGCATCTGGCGTCTGGGCCAGCGGCACGGGTTCATAACCGGCGTCGCGCACCGCACGGTGCAGCCGCGCTTGCCAGAGCGCGGCCTCATCCGCTCCGCTTGCCACTGCCGCTGCCAATCCGGCTTGGGTCGGCTCGCTTTGGTCGGGCGCGGCCGCACGCACGCGCACCGTTTCGGTGGCCAGATTCACGCTCACTTGCTGCACCCCGGGCACCTTGGCCAAGGCGCGTTCGACCCGCGCCACGCAAGAGGCGCAAGTCATGCCCTGGATTTTGAAGTCGCTCTCGAGTGGCGTTGCAGCAGGGTTCACTCAAGGTTCCAGCAAAGGTTTCATACTACCGACTTTAACCAAAAAGGAATTTTAGATGGACACACAACACTTCACCGTGCAGGGCATGACTTGCGGCCACTGCGAAGGGGCCGTGCGCCAGGCCATCCGACGCCTCGATGCGCAGGCCGAGGTGCAGATCGAGCGCAGCAGCGGCCGCGTGAGCGTGCGCAGCGCCAGCAGCCGCCCCGCATTGGCCGCCGCGCTGACCGAAGCGGGCTACCCCGAACTTGTTTCCAACGCAAGCGATGCCGATGCGGCTTAAATCCATGGCACAAGGGTGTGGATAGTTCGGGCACAAGTTGAGGGTTGTCCACAGGCCCCGCCGCACATGGGCACTTGTTCCGCGCCGCAAGGTTTACACCAGCCCCACTGTGCACAGCCAAAAAACCCCACAAGGCATTGAAAATAAAGAAAACAATGGGTTGTTCAGCGAAATTCCAGACACCTACTACTACGACTATGTTTTAAAAATACATTTAGACAGATAGGGGAGAACGCAGGCCGAGCCCTGGGCCATAAGCGACGCCACCCGCGCCATCGCCCTGCTTTGGGCGGCGGCTGGGCTGTTAAGATTTGCCTTTGACCACCTCCCACCGTCCATGCCAGCGGCTTCTGACCCCTCCACGAGTTTCGAACTCAAAAGCACCCAATGGCCCTTGCTGGCTTTGGCGCTGCGCAGTGCCGACACGCAACAACTGGCGCACGACTGGCAACAGCGCTACGGCGACGCAGAGGGGTTTTTTGAACAAGACGCGCTGCTGCTCGACTTCAGCGCCATCGAAACCGTTGATCAGGCATGCGATTTGCCGGCGCTGCTCAAACTCTTGCGCAACGCCAATTTGCAACCCTTGGCGTATCGGGGCGGATCGAATGCGCTGCGCCTACAAGCTGCCGCTGCCGGATTGGCACGCGCCGACGACGCCATTGACACCGTGCAAAATCGGGTGCCCAGCAAGGCACAGCCGCCAGCGGCCAGCCCAGTGTCTGCTCCAGCAGACTTATCCCATGCTGGTGCACTGCTGATCGACCGGCCTTTGCGCTCGGGCCAGCAGGTCTATGCGCGCGGGCGCGACCTGATCCTCATGGCCATGGTCAACCCCGGTGCCGAGGTGGTGGCCGATGGCCACATCCACGTCTATGCGCCGCTGCGTGGCAAAGCGATTGCGGGAGCGCGCGGCGATGAAAACGCCCGTATTTTTACCAGTTGCCTCGAAGCCGAGTTGCTGTCCATTGCCGGCACCTACCGCACCAGCGAAGTGCCGCTGCCGCAATCCGTGCAGGGCAAGCCCGCCATGGTGCGGCTGCAACGCAACGGGCAAGGTGAGCGGCTGCTGATCGAACCCATTGCCTAAAAATAGAATACGGCCAAGAAAGATACACAAACATGAGCAAAATCGTCGTGGTGACTTCAGGCAAGGGCGGGGTGGGCAAGACCACCACCAGCGCCAGCTTTGCCGCCGGGCTGGCCCTCAAAGGGCTCAAAACCGTGGTGATCGACTTTGACGTGGGCTTGCGCAACCTCGACCTGATCATGGGTTGCGAGCGGCGCGTGGTGTACGATTTCATCAACGTCATCCACCAAGAGGCCAACCTGAACCAGGCCCTGATCAAAGACAAGCAGTGCGACAACCTGTACGTGCTGGCGGCCAGCCAGACGCGCGACAAAGACGCCCTGTCGCAAGAGGGGGTGGCGCGCGTGCTCAACGATCTGGCGGGCATGGGTTTCGATTACATCGTCTGCGACTCGCCAGCCGGCATCGAGACTGGCGCCCTAATGGCGATGCACTACGCCGACGAGGCGCTGGTGGTGACCAACCCCGAAGTCTCGAGCGTGCGCGACTCGGACCGCATCTTGGGCATGCTCAGCAGCAAAACCCAGCGCGCCATCGACGGCCGCGAGCCGATCAAAGAGCATTTGCTGATCACGCGCTACAACCCGAATCGGGTGCAAGAGGGGCAGATGCTTTCCTTGCAAGACATTCAAGACATTTTGCGCATTCCGCTGATCGGTGTCATTCCCGAGAGCGAAACCGTGCTGCAAGCCTCCAACCAGGGCCTGCCGGCGGTGCACATGCAAGGCAGCGAGGTTTCGGAAGCCTACAAAGACGTGATCGAGCGCTTTTTGGGCCATGAGCGGCCGCTGCGTTTCGTCGACGCGCAAAAGCCCAGCCTGCTCAAACGCCTGTTCGGGAGGTGAGCACGATGTCGTTCCTGTCCTTTTTGTTGGGCGAGAAAAAGAAGACTGCTTCGATCGCCAAAGACCGGCTGCAGATCATCCTGGCGCACGAGCGCAGCGGCCGCAACGTCAGCGAGCCCAACTACCTGCCGCAGTTGCAGCGCGAGCTGATCGCCGTCATCAGCAAGTACGTGCACGTGAATCCGGGCGACATCCGCGTCCACTTGGAGCGCCAAGACAACCTCGACGTGCTGGAAGTCAAGATCGAGTTGCCCGACACGCAGCGCTGAGGGGGTGCACCGCATGACGGTGCCGCCGCGTTGTCAAAATCCCTGCCTATACTGGGCCGGTTCCATTGTTACCGCTGCCCACCATGCCTTTGCTGCTCACACTCAACGCCGGATCGTCGTCGATCAAGTTTTCGCTCACCCCACTGCCCGGGGCCAAGGGCACGCCCTTGCCTGCGCCGCTGGCGCACGGGCAGGTGTCGGGCATAGGCGGTGCGGCGGCGCGCTTGAGCCTGCGCTCCAGCCTGCACGGCAAACAAGAGCAGGCCCTGCCGACTGTGGCCAGCGGGCGCAGCGGCCACGAGCAGGCGCTGGACGCCGTGCTGCACTGGCTGGAACAGCACCTGCCCGAGGAAAAAGTGGCGCTGGTGAGCCACCGCGTGGTGCACGGCGGGGTGCATTTTGCCCAGCCCATGCGGCTCGATGCGCAGGTGCTGGCGCAGCTTGATGCGCTGGCCCCCCTGGCCCCGCTGCACCAGCCGCACAACCTGGCCGGCATCCGCTCGGCCATGGCGGCCTTTGGGCAGGCGCTGCAAGTGGCGTGTTTTGACACCGCCTTTCACCGCCAGCACCCCTTCGTGGCCGACACCTTTGCCCTGCCACGGCGTTTTTACGACGAAGGCGTGCGCCGTTACGGCTTTCATGGCTTGTCCTACGAATACATCGCACGCACCCTGCAGGCGCACTGGCCGGCGCTGCACCAGGGGCGCGTGATCGTGGCGCACCTGGGCAACGGGGCCTCGATGTGCGCGCTGCGCCAAGGGGTGTCGATCGATTCCAGCATGGGCTTTACCGCCCTCGACGGCTTGCCCATGGGCACCCGTTGCGGCCAGATCGATCCCGGCGTGCTGCTCTACCTGCTGACCGAAAAAGGCTACAGCCCGGAGCAGTTGACCGAGCTGCTGTACCAGCAATCGGGCCTCAAGGGCCTGTCGGGCCTGAGCAACGATGTGCGCGAGCTGCTGCAATCTGAGCAGCCGCAGGCCGGGCAGGCGCTGGATTATTTTGTGGCGCGCTGCCAGCGCGAGATCGGCGCCCTGAGCGCCAGCCTAGGCGGGCTAGATGCGCTGGTGTTCACCGGCGGCATCGGCGAAAACGCCGTGCCCATCCGCCAGCGCATTTTGCAAGACCTGGGCTGGATCGGGATCGATTTTGACCCAGCCGCCAATGCCACCCACGGATCCTCCCATGCCGGTGCGCAGCCCCAAGGCCAGATCAGCCAGCCCGGCTCGCGCGTGAGCGTGCTGGTGCTGCCCACCGACGAAGAGCGCATGCTGGCCGAACACGCGCTGGCGCTGTGGCAAGCGGTTTGAAATTTTTTCAGCAACTTTGGAGCAGAGCCATGTTCATCGACCCCCACTCGCGCGACCCGCTGCCCAAGGTCTGGGACGAAAACACCCGCATCGGCGACATGCTGCAAGGCAAACGCGGCCTGGTGGTGGGTGTGGCCAACGCCGACAGCATCGCTTTCGGTTGCGCCGCCAAGCTGCGCGCCTTCGGCGCCGAGATCGCCCTCACCTACCACAACGAGAAAACCAAAAAATACGTCGAACCGCTGGCCGAGCAGATCGAGGCCGCGCTGCTGCTGCCGCTCGATGTGAGCCAGCCGGGGCAGATGGCGCAGGTGTTCGAGCAGATCAAGCAACACTGGGGCAGCCTGGACTTCGTTATCCACTCGATCGCCTACGCGCCACGCGACGACCTGCACGGGCGCATCGTCGATTGCTCGCAAGCCGGGTTTTTGCAGGCGATGCAGGTGTCCTGCCACTCCTTCATCGAAATGGCGCACCACGCCGAACCGCTGCTGCGCCCCGGCGGCGCGCTGGTGACGATGAGCTACTACGGCGCCGACAAGGTGGTCAACAACTACAACCTGATGGGCCCGGTGAAGGCGGCGCTGGAGTCATCGGTGCGCTACCTCGCCAAAGAGCTGGGCGAGCAGGACATCCGCGTCTATGCCGTTTCGCCCGGCCCGCTGAAAACGCGCGCCTCCTCAGGCATCGCGCATTTCGACGAGCTCATCGACATGGCGGTGACGCGCTCGCCCGGCCGGCGGCTGGTGGACATCGCCGAAGTCGGGCGCGCGGTGGCGTTTTTGGTTGGCGGGGCGGCCTCGGGCATCACGGGCGACGTGATCTACGTCGATGCCGGCCTGCACCACATGGCTTGAGCGGCTGCCGTGCATGAGGGCGCCGGCCTGAAATACGCCTGACACGCTAACAAGGCAAGCTCGGCTTTTGGAGTTGGAGCCACACCATGGAAAAACACAAAGCCGTTGCCTCGATGGGCCAGAATTCGCTGTTGCTGCCGGCCTGGATCACCGCCGCCTTGCTGGCCAACGACCGCCTCAAGCTGTATCTGTCGGTGCTGCAGTCGGCGGCGGCGCACGCGGCCGATGCGCAAGCCCCGCTGCCCGACTGGTCGGCCGAGTTGCGCCAGCACGGCCAAGCCGATCTGCTCTGGCTGGGGGAACTGGCCGCCAACGCCTACATGCAAGACTCGCTGCTGGTGCTGCCGCAGATCGAGACCCTGACCCAAGCCATGGCCGATGACCTCGAAACCATGGCCAAACCGGTGTGCGAGTTTGCGGATCAGCCCGAGTCGGATTTTTGCAGCCGGCGCGGGCACTGGATCGCGGTGCTCGAGCGGCTGCAGGAGCAAAGCGGCTTGCGCCCGGGCGACTTGGGCAGCCTGACCCACGGCGAGCCCTCGCGCGGCGACAGCCTGCACCTGCTGGTGATGGACCTGCACAAGCGGCTCAATGCCTTGGCGGCCCAGATTGCCACCGAAAACATCGACGGCGCCCATGTGTGGCAGATCGAGCCCGACGACCGGCCCCTGATCGAGGCCTTCATGCGCGGTTTGCAGCGCACCGCACCGCTCAAGTTTGGCCACCCCGGGCTGGCCACGGCGGTTACGCGCCACGGCAAGAAGCTGCTGATCCAAAACGACATCGGCACCAACGACGCGCACGTGCTGGTGCTCGAGGTGCAAGGCAAAACGGTGCGCCTGACCTACTCCGACTTGCACCAGGTGCGCTTCGATTTCTTTCGCCTGCAACTGGAGGCGCTGGGTTTTACCTGGGAGTTGCTGGCCCCGCAAACCGTAGACGGACTCAACCAAGGCAAGCCCTACGTGCTCGGCCATGCCACGCTGCAGGTGCGCCAGCCGGCGGCGCTGTTGCAGGGGCTGGAGGCGGCGGCTTCGCGCATCGTATTCCTGATCGACTGGAACCGGGCCCGCAAGCGGCTGCAGCTGTTCGTCTCCAAACCGCTGGCGCTCGAGGTGCTGACCCACTGCGCCCAAACCGACGTCGGCCACATGGGCTGGTTGCTGGCCGGTGGCGAGCAACTGGTCTATGGGGCCATGCAGGCGGTCGACAGCCACGCCTTTAGGGTCGGTGAACGGCTGGATCAGGTGCTCGGCGAAACCGCGGCGCGCCAGTTTTTGCAAGCCCTGCTGACGGAGGCCAGCCTGAAACTGCGCCAGCAACTGCCCACCGCCATGGTGCAAGACGAAGCGCGCCTGCTGCTGGCGCGCGCCATGCGCCAGCGCAGCTTTGAGTTTGATTTGCTGGCCGAGCACGCGGCGCTGCAGCATGCCATCGCCACCGAAGTCTGCCGCGCCTTGGCCGGGGACACCGGGGCCGACCCGGCGCAGTGGCTGCAAACGCTCAGCCGCGCCAAAGCCTGGGAGCACCAAGCCGACCAGATTTTGTCCACCGCACGCGAGCGCACGCGGCGCCACGAACGCTGGCTGCCGCTGCTGGAGTTGCTTGGCGCCATGGACGACGTGGCCGACACGCTAGAAGAGTCGGTGTACCTGCTGCATTTGCTGCACACCGAACCCTTGCGCGGCTTGCCGCCGGCCATCGTGCAAGTGTTGCAGCGGCTGGCCGACACCACGCTGGCGGCCATTCAAGACCAGATCAAGGCGATCGAGATTGCGCGCCACCTGAGCCAACAGGCCAACCGGACCGACGAAGAGGCTTTTTTGCAAGCGCTCTGGCGCACCCTGCGCGGCGAGCGCCTGTGCGATGACCTGTACCGCGAAGCGCGGGTGCAGGTGGTGCGCGAGCTGGCCACGCAGCCGGTTTTGTTCGGGCTGGCCAACGAGGTGGCGGCCGCGCTCGAAGACGCCACCGACCACTTGTTGCGCGCGGGTTACGTGCTGCGCCGCATCGTGCTCAACCCGGGTGGGGTGGTGGCATGAAAAAACCCGCCAACCACGCCTCGGCTTGGCCGCGCCACCTGTTTTTGATCGGCACCTCGGAGCCCATGCCCAAGGCCGGCAAGGCCAGCAAGGACAGCCTCGAGGCCATGGGGTCCAAGGCATGGCATTTGCTGCGCATGGCGCGGCTCGGTTTGCCGGTGCCGCCGGCGCTGGTGCTGGGCACGCACTACACCCGCGAACCGGCCGAGAGCCTGTTGCCCTTGTTTGGGGGTGGCCTGACGGCGTTCGAGGCGGTGTGCGGACAACAGCTGGGCGACGCCCACGCGCCCCTGATCGTCTCGGTGCGCTCCGGGGCTCCGGTGTCGATGCCCGGCATGATGGAGACCTTGCTCAACGTCGGCCTGTGCGACGCCACCCTGCCGGGGCTGTTGCGCCAAAGTGGCAACCCCCGCATGGTCTGGGACGCCTACCGGCGCCTGATCGCCAGCTACGCCGTGGTGGTGGGCGGGCTGGCGGCACAACCCTTCGAGGCCGAGCGCTTGCTGGCCTGCGCCGGAGCCGACGAGCGCACGCTCGACTACGCGCAACTGCGCACCCTGTGCCGGCGCTACCTGGAGCTGTATCAAAGCCTGGCGGGGCAACCCTTTCCCCAAGACCCGCGGGAGCAGTTGGCGGCGGCGGTGCAGGCGGTGTATGGCTCGTGGTTTAGCCCCAAGGCCGACAGCTACCGCAAGCTGCACGGCATCGACGAAGGGCTGGGCACGGCGGTGATCGTGCAGCGCATGGTGTTTGGCAACACCGGACACCGCAGCGGCGCCGGGGTGGGCTTCACGCGCGACCCCAGCAGCGGCGAGCCGACGCTGTGGGTGGATTTTTTGGCCAACGCCCAAGGGGAAGACGTGGTCAGCGGGCAGCGCAACGCGCACGGCCACGCCACCCTGGCGCAGACCTTGCCGCAGGCTTGGGAGGCGCTGCAACAGGTGGCGCGCACGCTCGAGCACGAGCTGGGCGATATGCAAGACTTCGAGTTCACGGTGCAAGACGGCCACCTGTATCTGCTGCAAACCCGCAGCGGCAAGCGCACCCCGCGCGCGGCGGCGCGCATCGCGCTGGACCTGTACGAGGCCGGCCAGATCGAGCGCCAGACGGCGCGCGAGCGCACCGCCCACCTCAAGGCCAAAGACCTGGTGCGGCAACAACTGGCCCCCAGCGCCGGGGACAGCGCTGCCGACGCGGCCGCACCGCTGGAGCTGGCGCGCGCCAGCAGCGCCTGCAGCGGCATTGCCAGCGGCGAGATCGCGCTCGACCCGGAGCGCGCCATCGAGCGCACCCGCGCCGGGGTGCCGGTGATTTTGGTGCGCCAGGACGCGCAAACCGAGGACATCGAGGCGTTGCAGCGGGTGCAGGGGCTGCTGACCCAGCGCGGCGCGCGCACCGCGCACGCGGCGGTGGTGGCGCGCCAATTGGGCAAGGTGTGCCTGGTCGGCTGCGAAGGGTTGCGCATCGACGCGCAACGCCAAACGGTGGCTTTTGGCCCGCACGAGTTTGCGGTGGGGCAGACCCTCACCTTGGACGGCAACCAAGGCATCGTTTATGCTGGCGCCTTGGCCGTCGTTGACGTGCCCGACACCCCCTTGCAGCGCCGCCTGCAGGCCTTGCGCTCCAATGCCTGACCTTTCATTACCGGAAACCCCATGATCCAGCCCACAAATTCCAGCGAATGGAGTGAAAACCTCACCTTCGACGAGCTGTCGATCGGCCAGAGCGCGCGCCTGCTGCGCACCCTGACGCTGCAAGACATCCAGGCCTTCGCCGCCGTCTCGGGCGACACCAACCCAGCGCACCTGAATCCGGCCTACGCCAACGACACCCTGTTTCATGGCGTGATCGGACACGGCATGTGGAGCGGCGCGCTGATCTCGGCGCTGCTCGGCACCCAGTTCCCGGGGCCGGGCACCATCTATTTGGAGCAGGCGCTGCGCTTCGTGCGCCCGGTGCGCATCGGCGACACGCTCACCGTCACCGCCACCGTGCTGAGCAAAGACGAGGTCAAGAAAGCGGTCGAGCTCGACTGCCTGGTAGTCAACCAAAAAAACGAGAAGGTGCTGCAAGGCATGGCCAAGGTGCTGGCGCCCACCGTAAAGGTGCGCCTGCCCAAGATCAACGCCCCCACCATTCAACTGTTCGATCCGCAAGCGCGTTTCCGCGAGCTGCTCTCGCTGGCCGACGGCATGGCGCCGATGCGCTGCGCCGTGGTGCACCCGTGCGACGTCGGCTCGCTGTCGGGCGCGCTCGACGCCGCCCGGCATGGGCTGATGATCCCGCTGCTGATTGGTCCCAAGGAAAAAATCTTGGCGGTGGCGCGCGAGGCCGGGCTGGATTTGGGTGAAAGCGAAATCCTGCACGTGCCGTACAGCCACGCCGCCGCCGAACGGGCGGCCGAGCTGGCCGCCACCGGCCAGGTCGATGCCTTGATGAAAGGCAGCCTGCACACCGACGAGCTGATCGCCGCCGTGTTGCAGCGCAAAGAGCTGCGCACCGGGCGGCGCATGTCGCACGTGTTTCGCTTCGACGTGCCGCTCTACAGCAAGCCGCTGCTCATCACCGACGCCGCGCTCAACATCCGCCCCAGCCTGGGCGAGAAGGTCGATATCGTGCAAAACGCGATCGACTTTGCGCGCATCATGGGTGTGGAGCAGCCGCGGGTAGCGATTTTGTCGGCGGTCGAGACCGTCAACCCCAACATCCCCTCCACCATCGACGCCGCCGCCTTGTGCAAAATGGCCGACCGGGGCCAGATCAAGGGTGGCGTGCTCGACGGCCCGCTGGCCTTCGACAACGCCATTTCGGCCCAGGCCGCGGCCATCAAGCACATCGAATCGCCGGTCTCGGGGCAGGCCGATATTTTGCTGGTGCCCGACTTGGAGAGCGGCAACATGCTGGCCAAGCAGCTCGAATACCTGGCCGGGGCCAGCGGTTCCGGCATCGTGCTCGGGGCGCGCATTCCGATTGCGCTGACCAGCCGCGCCGACGGGCCGCAGGCGCGCGTGGCTTCGGCGCTGCTGGCGCTGCTGATCGTGCAGCACAACCGCACCCTGCACGCAGCCGCCCCAAGGTCGATTCCCGCCGCCTCTCCCGCTGGCACGGCGCCAGTCCCAACCGACACCACTCGGCAACGGGCATGAGCATGCCCGCTTGGGGCGAGCTGATCGGCAGCATGGCCGCCTTGCTCACCACCATCAGCTTCATTCCGCAGGCGTGGCACACCTGGCGCACGCGCGATGTGAGCGGCATTTCGTTGCTGATGTACAGCGCCTTCACGCTCGGCGTGGCGCTGTGGCTGGTGTATGGCTGGCTGCTGGGTGCGTGGCCCATCATCATTGCCAACGCGGTCACGCTCAGCCTGGCGCTGGGCATTTTGGGCATGAAGCTGCGCTTCGGGCGCGCACCCGGCAGCGCGCGCGGCTGAACGGTCAGCGCGGTCAGCTCGGCTGGTGCTGCCACGCCCACCAAGGCGCGAACTGCTCCCACGGCATCGGTTTGGCGATGTGGTAGCCCTGCGCCCAGTCGCAGCCCCAAGCGCGCAGCCGCTGCAGCGTGGCGGCGTCTTCCACCCCCTCGGCCACCACCCGCAGCCCCAGTTGGTGCGCCAGGTCGAGCGAGGATTGCACGATCGCGGCGTCGCGGCTGTCGCTGGCCATCTGGCCAATAAAGGTTTGGTCGATCTTGAGCGTTTGCACCGGCAGTTGCTTGAGGTAGGTCAGGGACGAATAGCCGGTGCCGTAGTCGTCGATCGCCAGGTCGAGCCCGAGGGCGGCGAGCTGGTGCAGGGTGGCCAAGGCGCGCTCGGGGTCCTCCATCAGGGCGCTTTCGGTGATCTCGAGGCTGATCTGGCTGGCATCGACCCGGTGCCGCGCCAGGCAGGCCGCCACCCGGTCGGCAAAAGTGGGATCGAGCAGGTCGCGCGTCGAGACATTGACCGCAACCGGGCACACAAATCCCTGCTGCGCCCATTGCGCGCTGGCCTGGGCGGCGGCGTCGATGACCCAAGTCGTGAGTTCCGAGATAAATCCAGTCTGCTCGGCAAAGGGGATGAAGCGCGCCGGTGCAATCAGCCCCTCGGTCGGGTGCTGCCAGCGCAGCAGCGCTTCGGCGGCCACCGCCCGCGTGGGCAGCAGCGGCAGCTTGGGTTGCAGATAAAGCCGCAGTTCGCCGCGCGCAATGCCGTCGCGCATGGCGCCCAGCAGCGACAAATCGGCCACCTGGCTGCGGTCGTGCTCGGGCACGAAACACAGCACGCCGGCGGTGCGGCGTTTGGCCTGGCGCATGGCCATTTCGGCGCGGTTGACGAGGCCGCCCGCCTCGTTGGCGTCGCGCGGACCTTCGGCCAAGCCGGCGCTGGCGCGCACGTCCACCCGCTGCCCGCTGATCACCACCCCGGCCCCCAGTTGCGCCAAAATCAGGCGCGCCTGCTCCAGCGCCTGCGGGGCCGACAAGCCGCTGAGCAAGACGCCGAACTCATCGCCCCCAAGCCGCGCCAGCAGGTGCGTCGGGCCGACCGCCTCCAGCAGCCGTTGCGAGACGGCGCGCAACAACTCGTCGCCAAAGGCGTAGCCCATGACCTCGTTGACGTGCTTGAAGCGGTCGAGGTTGAGTGTGAGCACCGACAGCGGGGGCTGGCCCGGTGTTTGTTGACCCAGCGCCAGTTCCACCGCCTCCACAAAGCGCTGCCGGTTGGGCAGGCCGGTGAGGCGGTCGCGGTAGGCCAGGCGGCGAATCTCGGTTTGTTGTTCGGCCAGGCTCTGGCGCATGGCCTCAAAGCCGCGGCTGAGCTGCGACACCTCGTCGTGGCCGCTGCTGGGTGGCAAGGGGGCGTCAAAGCGGCCTTGCTCGAGCGAGCGGGCGGCGCGCTGCAACACCGCCAGCGGGCCGGTGATGCGGCGCATGCTGCGTGAGCTGGCCCAGCCAAACAAGATCAGACCGCCCAGGCTGAGCAGCGCCCACCCCACTTGCAACTGCACGAACGGCGCCATGGCTTGGGTGTGCGAGCGCAGCAACACGGTGTGCAACTCGCCGCCCCAGGCCGGCAAGGCCACGGGGTGGCGGGCGTAGCGGTCGCCGTCAATCCAGACGTAGCCATTCAAGACTTCCAGCCCGGGCGGGGGCTGGTCCAAGGTGCTAAAGACCAGGCTGGTGGGTTGCTGGCTGGGCGCGGCCAGCAGCGCCACGTGCACTTCCAGGTCGGTGTGCAATTGGGTGGCCAGCGCGGGAGCCAGTGCAAAACCCATCAACACCCAGCCCTGAACCCGATTCAGGTTTTGGTCCACGATGGGGGCCGCGACGAACTGGTACGGCGCGCCACCCAGCAGCGCCAGCACCGAGCGCTGGCGGTCGCGCGTGGTGTGCTCGGCCAGCGCCTGCAGCAAGCGGGCCAGCGAGTCGGCGTCTTGCAGCCAAGCGGGCGGCTGGTTGCCGACCGCCGGGCCGGATGAGCGGGCCATCTGTGGGTAGGCGTTGTGCTTGAGCCAGAGCAGGAACAGCGAGTCGAGCGGGTTGGTGACTTGCAGCCGCAGGTCGGGGTCGAGCACGGCCGTGATCTGGGCCCCGATGCGCTTGCCCTCGAGCGCCAGCGCCGCCTCCATCTGAGCCATGTCTTTGCGCCCGAGGGCGCGCCGCAGTTCGTGGTTGGAGGCCAGCAAGCTGGCGCCATCGAGCAAGCGGTTCGATTCTTGCTGCAGCAGGCTGCGCCAGACCCGCTCGGCGGCTTGCAGCTCGTGCGTCAACTGCTGCTTGGCTTGCTGCGTGATGAGTGCCTGCACAAAGCCAAACAGCAGCAGCAGCATGAGCATCACCAAGGCCACCGAGGCCCACATCAAGCGGGTGGCTAGGCGCTGGCGTTGCCACCACGACAAAAGGGCTGAGCTCACTGGGTGGGGCAAGAATAAGCGTCAAGGAGCGCTAGGGGTAAGTATGAACTCAGGCTGGGAGCCAGCGGCGCGCTGAAGCACCGTTGCGCTGCAGCAGCGAGTGGCCAGCAGTGCGGGGCAAGGATTGCATGTGGGCATCATAGCGCTGCGTGAAACAGCGTGCCAGCGCCCGGGTTTTGTCGCTGCTCAAGAGGGTCGGAGGGGCCGACCCCACCAGCCCGTCGTCGCGCAGGCGTTGCAACAGCAATTGCAGCGCCACCTCGGGCGGAAGGCCTGCTTGCTGCAGTTGTTCAGCCTGCCAAAGCGGCAGCACCACCGGGTGCCCCGGATGGGCGGCAGCCAGTTGGCGCGCCAGCTCGCGCGGTGATTCGCTGTCATCGGGGTCGGTCAGCACCAGCACGGCGCTGGCTGCAGGCGAGCAGGTGGTGCGCTGCGGGCCCGTCTCAGCCACCCAAGCCGCCAAACCCAGCTCGGTATGGATCAGGCGCCAACTGATGCGCACGTCGGCGCTGGCTGCGGCTTGAGCGGGTTCTGCAACCGCTGCGTGCAGCAGGCGCGCAAAGTGGCGCTTCAGGGTGGTCAGGTGGGCGTACATGATGGGGCGGCTCGCAAAAACAATCGGGTGTTGCAGCGACAACGCGGCTGCATCCGATTTATTCCGCCCCAGCGGTTCAACGCCTGGCGGCGGTAAAAATTTGTAAGTGCGGAATTAAGCGGCGCCCTTGTGCGTTGTGCATTCAGAGTCCACAAACTGGAGTGCATACATGCAGATTTATCCCTTTCCCGCCCATGCCGATGCATCGGCAAGCCCAGGCCCTGAGCGCGACCCTGGGCAAATCGTGGCCCTGCCAGCGGCCTTGCACCATGGGCTGGGGGCGTGGGTGGGGGTGCCGGCGCGCCTCGACCCAACCTTGCCGGTGCTGGTGGCGGTGCATGGCATTGGGCGCGCGGCGCGCAGCCAGGTGCAGGCTTTCATAGGGCGCGCCAACCAGCAGGGCCGCTTGGTGGTGGCCCCGCGTTTTGATTCCACCCATTGGCCGGGCTACCAGAGGCTGGGGCCACGAGGGCGGCGCGCCGATGCGGCGTTGCTGATGCTGCTCGAATCGATTGGCTTTCGGTGGCGCGTCAACACCCGGCGCATTGCGCTGTTTGGCTATTCCGGTGGGGCCCAGTTTGCGCACCGTTTTGCACTCTTGCACCCGCATCGGATTGAAAATTTGTGTGTCTGCGCCAGCGGTTGGTACACCTGGCCGGACGAACAGGCCTTCCCGCACGGCTTGGGGCTGCCGCTGCACAAGTCCGTGGGGAATGGCCAAGCCGCTGGGGGCGGGGTTCTGAGCGCGCAGCGCCTGGCGCGGTTTTTGCAGATTCCCATTGAGGTGGCCGTTGGCAGCGAGGATTGCCATGTGGACGAAAACACCCGTTCGTCGCCACCACTCGATGCCCTGCAAGGCCGTGACCGGCTAACCAGGGCCCGGCGCTGGGTCGCGCAGTTGCGCCATATCGGGCAGATGCGCGGTTTGAGCAGCCAGGTGCGGCTGACGGTGCTGCCCCAAGCCGGCCACGATTTCAAGCAGTGCATGGCCAGCGGTCAGTTGGCTGAACTCGCCTTGCCAGAGCCCAAGCCACACGGCAATTTGCGCAACTTGGTTTTTGCCTGAGCCATGAGGCCGAGGCTACCGAGGAATTTCTCTCCCCTTTGTCATCCCTCTATCTAGGAATCCATCATGCAAGACTCGACCCTCAACCGTTGGTTGCAGCACACGCTGCAGAGCGCCAAATGGGCCTTTTCCACCCGCCGCGTGCCGGCTGAGCAGGCGCAGGGCCTGCAGGAAGCGGTGGCGCAAGCCCGCTCGGGCGACTTGGTGCTGGCGCGGGTGCTGCAAGTGGCAGCCCACCCGCGCTTGCAGCTTGCCGATGGTCGCCACAGCGACCTCTACGAGGGCGATCTGATCGTGGCCGCTTGCGGTGCGCGCTATGCCAGCGACCAGTTTGAGGGGGTGGCGCAGCTCGACCCCGAAGGGGCCGATTTGCTGGCTGGCGGGGGCTGCATCGGCACCATGCGCCAGCGCCACGCACGCATGAAAACGCCCACCCGTCTGCAGCCGCTCGGGTTGCTGTGCGATGGGGCTGGGGCGGTGATCAACCTGCAACGCTACGCCCTTGCTCCGGCAACACCGAGCGGGGGGCTGTGCGTGATCGGTGTGGTGGGGGCGAGCATGAACGCCGGCAAAACCTCGGCCGTGGCGGCGCTGGTGCACGGCCTGGAGCGGGCCGGCTACCGCACGGCGGCCATCAAGGCCACCGGCACCGGGGCCTTTGGCGACTGGTGGCAGTACCACGACGCCGGTGCCAGCTTTGTGAGCGATTTCACCGACGCGGGCATGGTCTCGACCTATCAGCAACCCCATGCGCGGCTGGCGCAGGCGCTCGACACCTTGCTGGCCAGCGCCGAGGCTGCGGCCTGCGAAGTGGCGGTGGTGGAGTTTGCCGATGGCGTGCTGCAACAGGAAACGCGTGCGCTGCTGGGCGATCCGCAGGTGTGTGAGCGCTTCAACGCCTGGCTGTTTGCCGCCGCCGACTCGCTTTCGGCGGTAGGCGGACTGGCGAGCATGCGGGCGCTGGGTCAAGCGCCGGCCGCCATCACCGGGCTGATCACCGCCGCACCGCTGAGCGCGCAAGAGGCCGCTGCCGCCACCGGGCTCGAAGTGCTCTCGCGCGAGGCTTTGCGCGACCCCGCGGTGGCGGCCGCTTTGCTGCAGCGCTTTGCTGCCGCAGCAGGCCGCCCCGAGCTGGCGCAGGCCGTGCATTGAGCGGCGCAGCGATGGCGCCCAATCAGCCCAGTCTGGCCCTGCCGCCCTTGTGGTGCAGCGGGCGCAAAGCGGCCGTGCTCAAGGTGTTGGTGCTGGCGCTGGCGCAGGCAGCCTGTGCTGCGCTGGTGGCGCTGGGGGTGCGGTTGGCTTTTGTGGAACTGGGTGCGCGCCAGCCCTTGCCGTGGGAGGCCTTGCTGTGGGTGGCCGTGGGTGGAGTGGGTTTGGCGCTGGCGCGCTGGCACGAGCGCCAGCAGTCTGAGCGGCTCGGTCAGCGCTACGCCAACGAGCTGCGTCTGGCCCTGTTCAAAGCCATGGCGCGCAGCCGACCGCTCTGGGGGGGCGGACTCAACCCGGGTGTGCTGCACCAGCGTTTGGTGGGCGACATGGGGGCGGTGCGCCAGTGGATAGGGCAAGGGTTGCTGCGCTTGCTGGCGACCGGAATCAGCCTGTCGGCCTTGCTGGTTTTTTTGGCCCTCTGGATGCCGCCGGTGCTGGCTTTGGGCGTTGCGGTGGCCATCGGCGTGGGGATGGCTGCCCAGTTTTATTTGGCTGCTGGCCTGCAGCCGGTGCATGGGCGTTTGCGCCGAGCCCGTTCGCGCTTGAATCTGTTTGTCTCTGAGCGGCTGGCGCATGCCCAGTCGTTGCGGCTGGCGGGGCGCTTGCAGCAAGAGTGCGACGACATGGAGAGCCGCTTTGAGCGCGTTGAAGTGGCCGCGGTGGCGCGCCAAGGCCAGCATGGGCTGATGCGTGCGGCGGCCGATTTGGTGCGCGCCGCGGCCATAGTCTGGGTGTTGGCAGCGGCTTTTTTGCTGGGTTTGGCGGCGGCCGACGCCGCCGCCACCTTGGCTGCGGTGGGCTTGATGGTGCAGGGTTTGCGCGATCTGGCCGGTGTGGGCGACCGGCGAGCTGCGTGGCTGGCCGCCAAGCCACGCCTGTTGCAGGGTCTGGCGGGGGGCAACGGGCCGCTGCCCGTCAATACAGGCTCGGCCCGGGCGCCGACAGAGCGGGCGGAGTCCGACGCATGGGCTGAGGCCGCGCTGATCAAACTGGTGGACGTGCGGGCCGGGCCGCTGCACCACAGCGGCGCATTCCAACTGCACGCCGGCGACAGGGTTTGGCTGGCCGGTCCAGCCGGGTCTGGCAAGAGCACGCTGCTGCGCTTGCTGGCAGGCCTGGTGCGGCCCGAGGCCGGGCAGGTGCGGCGGCGCGCCCCATCGGGCAGCAAAGGGCTGCAGTGGGTGGCCCTGATCGACCCCGAGGCCCCCCTGCTTTCGGGCAGCCTGCGCCGTGCCCTGACGCTCAACTGCCGACCGCGACCCAGCGATGCGCGGGTGCTGGAGGTGGCGCACGCCGTCGGGCTGCAAGACACGCTGCGGCGCCTCGGCGGGCTGGAGGGTCGGCTGCTTTGGGCGGGGCGCAACTTGTCAGACTACGAGCGCCGCCGGGTGCTGCTGGCGCGCGCGCTGCTCAGCACCATGCCGGTGGTGCTGCTAGACGATCTGGGGCTGGATCGCGACCCGCTGCTGATCCGTGCGGTGCGGCACTGGTTGCAGACCAGCCCGGCGGCGGTGGTGTGGGTCGGCTTTGAGGCACTGGGCCGTGAGGGGTTGCCAACCCAGCGCTGGTTGCTCAATCCAGGTCAAACGGCTGCTGTGCTGGGACCTGCGGAGCCCAATTAGGCCGCTTGCAGTGGGCCCCCAACTCAGCGGCAACGCGGCGTCAGGCGTGGCAGGCCCCAGCCAAAAACCGGGTCGCGTCCGGGGGCACCGAGGTCTTGCAGCGCCATGCCTTGGCCACTGAACCACTGCGCGGCACTGAGCTGGCGCTCGTGCAGCGACTGCGACACCAGGGCCACCATGAAAGGCACCGCAAACGAGGTGCCGCTGCGCCGTTGCAAGGCGCCGTCGCGCCCCAGGGTGGGCAGATCGGCGCCGGGCAGGGCAAAGCGGATGTGCTCGCCCTGGCTGGCGCGCCGGTACACCGCTTGGGCCGGGGTCAGGGCCGTGACGGCCAAGGCAGACGGGTGGGCGGCGGGAAAAGCCGGTGCGGCAGCGCGCCCGCCGTTGCCGGCTGCGGCCACCACCACCACGCCCCGGGCGCGGGCGCGCTCCAGCGCGGCGTCGAGCACCGCATTGCGCGGGCCCGCCAGGCTCATGCCGATCACCTGCGCGCCCTGCCCCACCAGCCAGTCCAGGCTGAGGGCCAAGCCCAAGGCGTCGGCGCGCGTTTGGCCTGAAGGCAGGCGGTAAAAGGGGGCCGCTGCCAGCAGGCGCGCACGCGGCATGAGGCCGGTGTAGCCCCCGGCGGGTTGGCCCACCAGCAGCGCCGCAATGGCGGTGCCGTGGTCGTCGGCCACCGCGCTTTGCTCTGGGTTGAGTTTGCGCTGGCTGCGAATTTGCGCGCCGCGCAGCGCCGGGTGGCCGGCTTGTACCTCGGTGTCCACAATGCCGACAATCTGATTGCGCCCACAGGCCGCGCTTGCGGCTGGCCAGCCGATGGCCAGTTTGGAGGGAGCCATCGGTTCTGCGCCGCGCTCCCCTGCCAAGGCAGGCGCGCGCGGCGTTTGCGCCAGCGCGTACAGGTGCTGCAAATGAAAGGTGCCGGCGTCAAAGGCGCGCAAGCGCTCCAGCGTGGCTCGGGCGGGCACACCGTGCAAGCGCAGGCGCACCACCTGCAGGCCCAAACCGCGCAGGTTGCGCGTCTCCAGCACCTCGACACCCATTTGCAACCTGGCATAGGCCAGCGCCGCCGAACTGGGGTTGAGGGCCAGCAGTTCGTTGGGCAGGTGTTCGTCGGCGCGCTGGGCTGCAGCGAACCAGCCCCATGCGGGTGCGGGGTCGGCGCCAGAGCCGCCGCCATCGGCCGCGCTGCCGCTGCTGCCGGCAGCAGAACCGCCATCATCACCGCTATCATCGCCACCGCCATCATCGCCACCGCCGTCGTCAGCCCACACCAAAGCGGAGCCCGGGCCTGGGGCGGTGCCCAAGGGGGGCAGCCAGAGCAGCGGGCCCAAAAAACCCAGCCCGGCCAGCAGCCCCGCGCGGACCAGCCCAAGGGGGCGGGCGGCGCGCGCGGGGGGGCACAAGGGGGTGGAGTGCAGCATCACAGAGGTAGACTCTATCGCAAAGCGCCGCGCTGCGCCAACGCGGAATAAAGCGCGCCCCCGATCGTTGTCCCTTGCAACACCCGACATGAATCCCATCGACCCGCGCGCCGAACTCATCAGCCTCTTGCCCCGCTTGCGCCGCTTTGCCTACGGGCTCACGGGCGACGGGCATCAGGCCGACGATCTGGTGCAAACCGGCTGCCTGAAGGCGATCGAGCGCTGGCAGCAGTTTCAGCCCGGCACCAGTCTGGCCAGTTGGATGTTTCGCATTTTGCAAACCACTTGGCTCGACGAGTACCGCACCCGCCAGCGCCAGCAGACCGATTCGTGGGACGAGGGTTTCGATGAGTTGATGGGCGACGACGGGCGCACGCAACTGGAGTCGCGCAGCGAGGCGCGCCAGGTGCGGCGGCTGGTGGCCGAGCTGCCCGAAGAGCAGCGCGCGGTGCTGCTGCTGGTGGCGGTCGAGGGTTTGTCGTACAAGGAAGCGGCCAGCACGCTGGAGCTGCCGATCGGCACCGTGATGAGCCGCCTGGCACGCGCGCGCAGCAAGTTGGCCGAGGGGCTGGGACAAGCAGAACGAGGCAAAGGAAGATGATGAACACGGCGATCGACGACAGCACCCTGCTGGCCTACTTGGATGGGCAGCTGGAAGCGGATGCAGACTACCTGCGCGTGGAGCAGGCACTGGAGCAGGACGCTGCGCTGCGCCAGCGCTTGCAGGCGCTGGTGGGGCAAGGCGAGGCGATCCGCTCGGCCTTTCAGGCCAAATTGCAAGAACCGGTGCCGCCGCACCTGGTGGCAGCGATCATGAGCGCGCCGTGGCCGCCGCTGGCGCAGACGGCGCAGCGCACCGCGCCCGATCCAAGCCCGCCCAGCCCGTGGCGGCGGCTGCTGCGCCATTGGGCCGGGGCTTGGCTGGGCCGGCGGGGCGGGCCCATGGCTGGCGGTGCGGGGGGGGTGGGCGCTGCGGGTGGCGCGGGTGGCGCGGGTGGCGCGGGTGGCGCGGGTGGACCGGCTGGCGCCGGGGCGGCGCCGTGGCTCTGGCAGGGGGTGGCGCTGGCCTCCTTGGCCGGGCTGGCGCTGCTGCTGCTGCTGGGGCGCGCCGGGCCCGGGGTGCAGGCCCCAACGATGCAGCCGCACTGGGCCCAAGTGCAAGCGCCGCTGCAAGACGAGCGCGTGCGGGTGGCGCTGCAGGCGCTGCCCAGCGGCCAGGTGCTGCGCATCGGGGCCGACACGCTGGAACTGATGGGCAGTTTCGAGCGCGCCCCGGGGCAGCATTGCCGCGAGCTGCAAGAAAGCCGCGCAGTGGCCGGCGCGGTGACGCAGACGCTGGCGGTGCTGTGCCAAACCCCGGACAGCGGCTGGGCGGTGGCCTTTGCCGCCAGCGAAACGCTGCCCGAGGGCAGCTTTGTGACCGCCAGCGGGGCCCAGCAGGCGGCTTTGCAAGATTTTTATGATCGCTTGGGCGCGGTTGAGTTTTTGGACGCAGCCGACGAGCAGGCGCGCCTGGCAGCGGGCTGGCAAGGGCCGGCGCCACGCCCCTGAGCCGGGGCTACGCAGCTTGCTTTCCAGCACTGACCCGTTCATAATCTCAAGCAAGCCCGCTGCGTTCCATGGCCGCCACAACCCTGATCATGAAAACCTTTACCGCCATAGTAGAAAAGTGTACCGAAACAGGGCTTTACGTCGGTTACGTGCCCGGGTTCCCGGGTGCGCATACCCAAGGCACCTCACTGGATGAGTTGCAGCAGAACCTCCAAGAGGTTGTCTCCATGCTCTTGGAAGATGGCGAGCCCGTGTTGGATGCACAGTTTGTGGGTACCCAGCAGCTTGCCATCGCCTAATGGGCAGTCTGCCCGTTTTGAAGCCGCAGGAAGTGGTTCGCCATCTCGAACGCTTGGGTTTCGCTGAGTCTAGGCAGAAGGGCTCGCACAAGCAGTTCCGCCATCCCGACGGTCGTGCAACAACCGTCCCGTTTCACAAGGGCCAAGATGTTTCACCCGTCTTGCTGCGCAAAATTGCGCAAGACATCAACGTATTGGTCGAAGAGTTGCTGGGTCGGCTATAGAGCGCCCAACAGGTCGTTCAACCCCAGTGGCACGATCAACCACACGAAGTATCCCTAACCTGCGGCTCTACTCGGAGGCGTGTTGCAGCCAGCCGCGGCCGCGCGCTGCAGCCGGTCGCGCACGCCGTCCCAGGCCGCATCGTCGGGCGGGGTTTCAACCCAGATCAGCCGGGTTTCGGGGCGGTCGAGGGCGCGCAGCACGGCAAACAATTCGTGTGCACAGGCGCTGGCCTGCTCGGGCATGCGCTCGACGCGCACATGGCGGCTGGCGCTGCGCAGCAGGCTGCGGCTGTACAGCGCCAGGTGGCGCGCGTCGGGGCCGAGCAGGTCGAGCGCGGCTTGCATCTCGGCCGCAGGCATCAGGCGCAACCGGGCCCGTGGCGCGTAGTGGGCGCTCAGGGTGCCGGAGGCGCGCGGGGCGGCGGCGTCGCGCTCGGCCAGCCGCTGGCCGGCGGCGGCTTCCAGCGTGCTCAGGGGCAGCACGCCGGGGCGCAGCAGCACCGGCTGGCCGCGGCTGCAGTCGATGATGGTGGACTCGATCCCCACCGGGCAGGGGCCGCCATCCAAGATCAGCAGTTCTTCGTCGCTGAGCAGCCCGGCAAATTCGTCGGCCACGTGCTCGGCGTGGGTCGGGCTCAGGCGGCCGAAGCGGTTGGCGCTCGGGGCCGCCAAGCCGCGTAGGCCCACTTGCTGGGCCGCCAGCAACACGGCTTGCGCCACCGGGTGCGCCGGGCAGCGCAGCCCGATGCTGCCTTGCCCACCGGCGGCGGCGCTGGCCACACCGGGGCGGCGCGGCAGGATCAGCGTCAGCGGGCCGGGCCAGCAAGCGGCCATCAGGCGCCGGGCAAAGTCGGGGCAGGCGCTGGCGTAGTGCGCCACCGCCGCTTGCCACTGCGCGGGCTGGCGGCCCCCCACGTGCACGATCAACGGGTGGTCGGCCGGTCGGCCCTTGGCGGCAAAGATGCGCGCCACCGCCTCGGGCGCATCGGCGTCGGCGGCCAGGCCATAGACGGTTTCGGTGGGCAAGGCGAGCAAGCGGCCGGCTTGCAACTGGGCGCAGGCGCGCTGCAGCAGCGGCTCCAGCCCGGCTGCGGTTGCGCCGCCCGGGTCGCCCAAGGCTGTGCCCAAGGTGCTACCCAAGGCGCGCAAGTCGAGTATCAGGGCCACGGCGCGATGCCCAAGATGGCCGCCGCCGCGCGCGCCGTGGCATGCACTTGCTCCGGGGTGGGGCCGGTCAGGGTCAGGTGCCCCATTTTGCGCCCGGGCCGGGCTTCGTGCTTGCCGTACAGGTGCAGGTGCGCGCCGGGCAGCGCCAGCACGGCGGCCCAGTCGGGGCTGCGCGGCTGGCCTTGGGCATCGAACCAGAGCTCGCCCAGCAGGTTGAGCATCAGCGCTGGGCTGTGCTGGCGTGGGGCCACCAGCGGCAGCCCGGCCAGGGTGCGCACTTGCAGATCGAACTGCGATACATCGCAGGCGTCGAGCGTGTAGTGGCCGCTGTTGTGCGGGCGCGGGGCCATCTCGTTGAGCACCAGCGCGCCCTCGGCGCTGCCGTCGTCGATCACAAAAAACTCGATGCACAGCACGCCCACGTAGCCCAGCTGGGCGGCGATCAAGCGGCTGGCGGCCACGGCGCGCTCTGCCAGACCTGCCGCCAGCCGGCCGGGGCAGGCTTGGGTGAGCGCCAAAATGCCGTCGCGGTGCAGGTTGCGCTGAGGGGGGTAGTGCACCATTTGGCCGTCGCGGCCGCGCGCCACCAGCACCGACAGCTCCTCTTGGAGCGTCAGCAGGCGTTCCAGCACGCAAGGCACCTGGCCCAGCTGCTGCCACGCGGCTTGCAGTTCGGCGGGCGTGTGCACCCGCTGCTGGCCTTTGCCGTCGTAGCCCAGGCGCGCGGTTTTGAGGATGCCAGGCAGCAGCGTGACAGGCACGGCGTGCAGATCGGCCTCGGTCTCGATCACCGCATAAGGGGCTGGGCCGACGCCGCTCAAGGGGGCGCAGGCGCTGAAGTGGGCTTTTTCGGCGATCCGGTCTTGCGCCAGCGCCACCGCAGCGGCGGATGGGGCCACCGGGCGCTGCTGCGCCAGCCAGTGCAGCGCCTCGGCCGGCACGTTTTCAAACTCGGTGGTGATGGCGTCGCAGCGCTGCGCCAGTTGCGCCAGCCCCTGCGGGTCGGCGTAGTCGGTCTGGATGTGCTGCGGGCAGGCCAGTGCCGCTGGGCTGTGGCTTTCGGGCTCCAGCACCGCGCAGGCATAGCCCAGCCGCTGCGCCGCCTGCACGAACATGCGCCCGAGCTGCCCGCCGCCCAGCACACCCAAGGTGCAGGGTTGGCCCGCGTGGCCCAGGGTGCCGGGCAGCAGCGGCGGCAGCGGCTGGGCTAGGTTGCCCGGGCCGCTCATGGCTGGGGCTGCGGTGGCAGCGTCATGGCGCGGGCGGCCTCGGTTTGGGCGCTGCGAAAGGCTTGCAGGCGCTGCAGCAGCGCCGCGTCGTGCAGCGCCAGCATGGCCACGGCAAACAGCGCCGCGTTGGCGGCCCCGGCGGCCCCAATGGCAAAGGTGGCCACCGGTATGCCCTTGGGCATCTGCACAATGCTGTGCAGCGAATCCACCCCGCCCAGCGCCTTGCCCGCCACCGGCACCCCGAGCACCGGCAGCGTGGTCTTGGCCGCCAGCATGCCCGGCAGGTGTGCGGCACCCCCGGCCCCGGCGATGATGGCTTGCAGGCCGCGCCCGGCCGCGCTGTCGGCGTAGGCAAACATATCGTCGGGCATGCGGTGCGCCGAGAGCACGCGCGCCTCGTGCGGCACACCCAATTGCTGCAAAATTTCGACCGCATGGCGCATCGTGTCCCAGTCGGAGCTGGAACCCATCACCACGCCGATTTGCACTGTCGCATTCATAAACTAGCCCATCGCAGCCATAGCCCAAGGTGGCCGGAGCCGCGCGCATTGGGCGGTCCGGGTCAAGGCGAGGATTTTAAGGCTTGGCTTTGGGCGACAATGGCGCCTGCCACGGCCCGCCGCTTGGGGCCGCACCTCCCATACCCTGTAGCACCACGCCATGATCGACGTCACCTTAGCCAATTTTGAAACCGAAGTCATCGCCGCCTCGGCGCAAGTGCCGGTGCTGGTGGACTTCTGGGCCCCCTGGTGCGGGCCTTGCCGCACCCTCGGCCCGCTGCTGGAAAAGCTGGAGGTCGCCTACCAGGGCCGCTTCAAACTGGTCAAGATCGACTCCGACCAGCAGCAGCAACTGGCGGCGGCCTTTGGCATCCGCAGCATCCCCACCTGTGTGCTGCTGATCGACGGCCAGCCGGTCGATGGCTTTGCCGGCGCGTTGCCCGAGAGCCAGTTGCGCGCCTTCCTCGACAAACACCTGCCCGACCAAGCCCCCGACGCGGCGCAGGACGCAGAGCCCGAGCCGGAAGATTTGAGCGACGAAGAGCACCTAGCGCGGCTGCTGCAGCGCCTGCACGCCGAGCCCGGCAACGACGATCTGCGCTTCGATTGCGTGCGGCACCTGATCGGGGCGGGCCAGTTCGAGCAGGCCGAGCTGGCGCTGGCCCCGGCGCTGGCGCAAATCCCGCTGCAACTGCGCTTCGAGGCGCTGTCGCACTGGCTCAATGCGCTGCTCTTTACCGCCACCGACGCGCGCGGCCAGTGGCCGCTGGAGCGTTTCGATGAGCTCATTGCCAAAGACAAGCGCGATTTCGAGACCCGCATGGCCAAGACCCGGCTGCTGATTGCGCTGGGCGAGTGGCCGGCGGCGCTCGATGAGCTGCTAGAAATCATAGCCCGCGACCGGCGCTGGGCCGACGAGCTGGCGCGCAAAACCTACATCGGGCTGCTGGAGCTGATGACACCGCCCGCGCCCAAAGCCGACCCGGCGCTGGCGGGCAAGAGCGCCGGCGGCATCGAGTTGTCCGGCAAGAGCAGCGCCCCCACCGACCCGCAGCGCGAGTTGGTGGCGCGCTACCGGCGCCGGCTCAGCATGGCGTTGAACTAAAGCTCAGGGGCGCTGCGGCCCGCCGTGCCCACCGGCCCCGGGCATGCCATGGCCGCCATGGCCAGCGGGTGGCGTGTGCGCGCCCATGCCGCCCGCACCGTGCGGCCCGCCATGCCCATGCCCGGCCCCCATGCCCAGCGCCCGCACGGGTGCCTCGACCTGCTGCGTGAAGCGCCGCTGGGCCCGGTCTTCAAACACCAGCGTGATGGCCACGCGCTCGCCCGCGTTCAGCGGCTGGCGCAAGTCCATCAACATCACGTGGTAGCCACCGGGTCGCAGCTCCACCGTGCGCCCAGCAGGCAAGTCCAGGCCGGCCACGGCGCGCATGCGCATGACATCGTTGACCACGGTCATTTCGTGGATTTCGGTGATGCCGGCCACGGGGGAGCTGGCTTCCACCAGCCGCACATCTTGGGCCGCGCTCAGGCGCATGAAGGCCCCGGTCGCGCCCTGTTGCGCCACGGTGGCGCGCACCCAAGGCTCGCTCACCGTGACCACCGGGCTTTGCGCGGCGGCGGTACCCACCAAGCTGCAGCAAACCAAGGCGAGGGAAAAAATAAAAGCACGCATGAATATTTCCTTAGTCCAGCAGCCGCTGCAGCGCTTCGCGGTACTTGGCGGCGGTTTGCGCGATCACTTCGGGCGGCAGCGACGGCGGCGGGGCGGCCTTATTCCAGGGTTGGCCGGCCACGCTGGCGGTTTCTAGCCAATCGCGCAGATACTGCTTGTCAAAGCTGGGTGGGTTGGCCCCGGCGCGGTACTGCTCCAGCGGCCAGTAGCGCGAGCTGTCGGGGGTGAGCACCTCGTCCATCAGCACCAGTTGGCCGGCTGGGTCGAGCCCGAACTCGAACTTGGTGTCGGCGATGATGATGCCCTTGCCCAGCGCATAGGCCGCCGCCGCCTGGTACAGGCCGATCGAGACGCGGCGGATCTGCCCGGCCAGCTCGGGGCCGATCAGTTGCACCGTTTGCTCGAACGTGATGTTTTCGTCGTGCTCGCCCTGCGCCGCCTTGGCCGCCGGGGTGTAAATGGGCTCGGGCAACTGCGCCGCGTTCACCAAACCCGGTGGCAAGGGCACGCCGCAGACGCAGCCATTGGCCTGGTATTCCTTCCAGCCGCTGCCGGCCAAGTAGCCGCGCACCACCGCCTCCACCGGAATCGGGCGCAGGCGCTGCACCAGCATCGAGCGGCCGCGCACCAGCGGCTGTTCGGCTGCGCTGACCACGCTCTCGGGCTCGGCGCCGGTGAGGTGGTTCGGGCACAGCCCAAGGCGGCCCAGGTAATCGAACCAAAACAGGCTCAGGCGCGTGAGCAGCTCGCCCTTGCCGGGTATGGCTTGGCTCATCACCACATCGAAGGCGCTGATGCGGTCCGAAGCCAGCATCAGGATGCGGTCGTCGCCCACGGCGTAGTTGTCGCGCACCTTGCCGCGCGCCAGCAGCGGCAAAGATCGGAGGGTGGAGGTGTGCAGGGCGGGGCTCATGCCGGAAGTGTAGCGGCTGACCAAGCGTTGCAGCCGCGTTCAAGCCGCGCGGAAGGCCCCCATGGTCTCATCCAGATCCTGGGCCTGCTCGCGCAGCCGGGCGGCGGTGTCTTGCGAGCGCTGCACCACGTCGGCGCTCTGCTGCGCCGACTCGTGCAGCGAACCCACGGCGTGGTCCAGCTCCTGCGCGCTGGAGCGCTGCTGCGCCGTGGCTTGGGCGATGGAGCCCATCAGGCGCGAGAGCTCATCGACCGACTCCACCACCCGCTGCATGGTCTGGCCCGCATTGTGCGCCGCCGCCGAGCCGGTCTGCACGCGCTGGGTCGAGGTTTCGATGAGTTGCTTGACCTCGCGCGCCGCCTGCGTGCTGCGCTGCGCCAGCGAGCGCACCTCACCGGCCACCACGGCAAAGCCGCGCCCTTGCTCACCGGCGCGGGCCGCTTCCACGGCGGCATTGAGCGCCAAGATGTTGGTCTGGAAGGCGATGCCGTCGATCACGCTGACGATCTCGGAAATGCGGCGCGAGGCCTCGTCGATGCGCTGCATTTCTTGCACCACCTCGGTCACGGCCTGCCCGCCTTGCGAGGCAATCTCGGAGGCCTTGCCGGCTAGGCGGCTGACGTTGTCGGCGCTGCGGGCGCTCGTTTCGATGGCGCCGGTCATGCTGCGCGCGTGCTCGGCGGTGGCTTCGATGGCTTCGCTTTGCTGCCCGGTGACGTGGCTCAGGTCGTGGTTGGTGTGGTCCAGTTCCGAGGCCGCCCTGACCACGTGCGCAGAAGTCTGGCGCACCCGCGAAACCACCTCGTTCAGGCGCTGTTGCATGCCGGAGATGGAATCGAACAGCTTGCCAAACTCATCCCCGGGCCGGACCCAGACTTGGGTGTTCAACTCGCCACCGGCAATTTGGCGCGTCACCGACTGGGCCCGGGCAAAGGCCCCTTCCATCATGCGCAGCACCGACCACACCATCCAAGCGGCGATCAGCAGCACCAAGGTGGACAAGGCAGCCAGCGTCATTTTGGCGATGAAGGCCACGCGGTCGGCCTCGGCGATGGCCTCGGCCATGAGCTGCTGCTGCCACTGGCGCAGCTCGACGATATGGCCCACCATGCGGTCGCGTGCCGGCACCAGGTCGGTGCTGAGCAGCCTGAAGGCGCCCGGCACATCGCCGGCCTGCACCATGCCCACGGCTTGCTGCCCTAGGCGCCAGAACTCCACGTCGGCGGCGCGAATCTGGGCCGCGATCTCGCGCCCGCGCTCGGTGGTGATGTTGGCCTCGAATTCCTCGAACAGCTTCATCTTCTGCTCGCGAAAAGCCACGATGCGCGCCACCGTGGCGGCCCCGTCTTCCGGGCTGGTTACCAGCATGGCATGGCGCGCCTCGAGCGAGATGCGAAACATCAGCACCTGGATGTCGGAAATGCGCTCGATCTGCGGTGCATAGCGCTGCGCCATGCGGTCGGCTTGCTGGTCGATGCGGTCAAAGGTCCACCATGTGCCGGCCATCGTGCCCATCAGCGCGACAAACAGCAAAAAGAAGGCGGCAATCAGCTTTTGGCGCAGCGAGAGGTGCGCCCGTGCGGGGTGGTTTTGCATACCCCCATCATACCGAATGCCCTTGCGCCCTGCCCGGTCAACTTTTGACCCACATCAAAAGCCGGCACCGGCGAATAGTGGAAAACCCTCAACACGAAAACCCGCAAAACTGTACCAAAGTCCAATAGCCAAAGGCCGCCGCCAGCCCTTAAGCTGCGCCCATCGTCATACCCCACTGGAGCGCCACCATGAGCCAAGCCACCGTCACCTCCATCACCGGCAACGCCGTCATCGTCAAGGCCGACGGCACCACCCGTGCCCTGCAAGTAGGCGAGGTCGTGCAGCGCGGCGACGTCATCCGCACCCAAGCCGGCGCCCGAGTCGAGCTGCTGCTGCCCGACGGCCAGATCATGGCCATGGGCCCCAACCAGGCGCTGCGGGTCGATGAAACCATCGCCCTCACCGACGCCACCCCGCAAGCCGCCGACGCCGCCGTGCAGCCCACCACCGTGGCCGAAATCGTCCAGATTCTGGAGCAAGGCCTCGACCTGCTCGAGCAAGTGGACCCCGCCGCCGCCGGTGCCGTGGCCGCCGGAGCCGGCGAGGGCAGCGACTTCGTGCGCCTGCTGCGTGTGGTCGAGCCGGTTGATCCGCTGGCGTTCCAGTTCAGTGCCGCTGCCGCCGACGTGGACGACGTGATCGAAGGCGCTCCGGCCCCCGTCACCGTCGATCTGGCCTTTACGCTCGAAGAAGAATCTGTCCCCCTGCTCGAAGGCAACGACGAAGCCGAAGACGGCCTGCCCTTCACCCTGAGCGGCAACTTCCTCACCGGCATCGGCGGCTTTCTCAGCAGCTTCAGCGTGCCCGGCCTAGGCTTCATCACCATCGCAGACGGCGGCAGCACCTTGGCTTTCGATGCCGACGGCCAAGTCATCCCCCCCGGTTCCACCACGGCGCCTGCGGTGCTGCTCTTCGTGCAGCCCAATGGTAGCTACACCCTGACCGTGGTCGGCGCGCTCAACCACCCCACCCCCGGCACCGTCGAAGAGCTGCTGGCCCTGAGCCCCATCGCCCTCGTCGGCACCGCAGGCAGCGGCGGCTACCTCACCATTAACCTGCAACTCAATGTGCAAGACGACGTGCCGGTGGCCTTGCAGGATGAAGGCGAAGGCGGGCTGGTGCCGCGTGCGGACTTGATCGAGCTCGACGAAGACGCGCTTGAAGGTGGAAACACCGACAACGCCCGTCCGGGCGAGACGGCCGGCAGCGGCTCAGCCAGCTCCAGCGGCACCATCGTAGACAACGTCAACTGGGGCGCCGACGGCTTTGGCCGCGTCACCGGCGTGAGCTGGAGCGGCGGCAGCGCGGCGGTGCAGCCCAATTCCAGCGCCACCTTGTTCATCAACGCCGACGGCACGCTTGGCACGGCCGACAGCGCCGCCATTCGCCTCACGCTGGGCGCTGACGGCGCATACCAATTCGAGCTGCTGCGCGCCCAAACGCACGGCGCCCAAGGCGAAGACCTGCAAGCGTTGCTGCAAGGCGGCTTCACCATCAGCGCCGTTGATGGCGACGGCGACCCGATCGTGGGCGGCGTGCGTGTCAACGTCGATGTGCTCGATGACATGCCGGTGATCGAGTTGGTCGGTCCGATCCCCGACGATGACAACGGTTACGGTGATGACTTCCCGTCCAATGGCGATGGGCCGTTTCCATTGCCCCAATTGACGGTTGATGAGACCAACTTCGCACTCGATGACACCTCCGACCCCGGCACGGTGCACTTCAGCGTCAGATTTGGTGCCGATGGGCCCGCAGTGGACGGCAGCAAGCTGTACGCGCTGGAAGCCGTGGCGGACACCGACACCGGCCTGACCGACACCGCCACTGACCAAGCAGTGCTCATCCGTCTTGGCACCGGGGCCGATGCAGGCAAAGTCTTTGGTGTGACCGAGACCGATGGCGACACCGTCTTCATCATGAGCGTCAACGCCACCACCGGCGAAATCACCTTCGACCAGCAGCGCGCCGTGGTGCATGGCGATGCCACCAACCCCGACGACATCGTGAGCATCAGGGAAGGCGTCATCAGCCTGCGCCTGACCGCCACCGACGCCGACGGCGACACCGCCACCGCCACGGTCGATGTGGGCAGCTTGGTGAGCATCCTTGACGACGGCCCGAGCCTCAAAGTGGGCGTCACCGACGCCCACACCTTGGACGAAGACGGCCTCCCCGGCGGCAATGCCGACGCTGGCCGCGACGGCGAAAGCACCGGCAGCGGCTCCACCAGCGCCAGCGGCACCATCGTGGACAACGTCAACTGGGGCGCCGACGGCTTTGGCCGCGTTACGGGCGTCATGGTTGGCGGCACCGCCGCCACCTTCAACGCTGATGCCGGCACCTACACCATCAGTAACGACGACTACACCCTCGTGGTGCAAGAAAACGGCGACTACACCATCACCCTCAACCGGGCGCAGGCGCACGGCGTCCAAGGCGAAGACTTCAAAGCCCTGCTGGCCAGCGGCTTCACCGTCAACGCCGTTGACCGCGACGGCGACGCCGTGCCCGACGGCGTGACTGTTAACGTCGGCGTGCTCGACGACATCCCGGTGATCGACGTCATCGACCTCAGCGGCTCATTCACCCTCACCGTCACCCTCAAGGGCTCTGACGCCGGCTACGACAACAGCTTTGGCTATTACATCAAAGATGCCAACGGCAACCCCACCACTGGCGTGGTGATCTGGGACAACGTCAAAGACTTCGACGTAACCCAAATCACCCTCACCGGCCACACCCCGGTTCAGGTTGGCTTCTTCATCATCCCCAACGGCGATCGCCTCAACCCCAACCTTGGTCCCAACACCGCCGTCACCTTCCAGCAAGTCAATGGCAACTGGCAGGCGGTGCCGGTTGGCGGCACGGCCCCCTTGGTCGGCGCAGGGGCCAGCGTCCTGTTCGATGCAGTGGCGCTCAACCCCGAGGGATCGGCCCAAGTGGATGACAACGCCGACCCCGGCAACCTCAACTGGGAAGACATTCTGGGCGGTGGCGACGGCGACTTCAACGACGTCAACATCAGCTACGCTTGGACCTCCAACCTGCCCGTGCTCACCACGCAAGACGCCGACACGATCGACACCGTCACCAACAGCACAACCACGCCGGTTTCCGACACCGCCAGCGCCAGCTTTGCCAGTGCCTTTGGCCGCACCTACTCCTACGGTGCCGACGGCGCCGGGACAGTGGAGTCCAACTACGTGCTGTCGATCGGCAGCAACGGTGCCACCGGCTTGACCAGCAACGGCCAGCCCATCACCTTGACGATGGAGGGCGGTGTGGTGTTTGGCCGCACTGGCAGCGGCAGCACAGCGATCGACATCTTCAGCATCGCGGTTAATCCCGGCACCGGCCAAGTCACCCTTACCCAGTTCGCCGAACTCGACCACGTAGGCGAAGACGCCGACAGCGACGCCTTCAACAACAGCGCCGCCCTGCTCGGCCTGCCCGCCGACGTGCTGTTCCTGACCCGCACCGACACCATCACCGACCGCGATGGCGATGTGGCCCGCGACAGCCAAACGCTCGACATCGGTGCGGCCGTGCGCTTCGAGGACGACGTGCCACGGCTGGATGCCAACAACGGCACCGACACCGTGCGGCTAGACGAAGACGACCTGCGCGCAGTGCGCGGCACGGGCGAGAGCCAAGGCAACGATGCCGCGCCGCCCGAGCCACTCAGCGCCAGCGGCAGCATCGTGGACAACGTCAACTGGGGCGCCGACGGCTTTGGCCGCGTCACGGGCGTGAGCTGGAACGGCGGCACGGCTACGGTGCCGACCGGTGGTTCAACCACGGTCTTCCTTGGTGCCAACGGCCAAGTGCAGGAAGGCGCAACCGGCGCCGCCGTCAGCCTGCTGGTCAACGCCAACGGCAGCTACACCGTCACCTTGCTCGACAACCTGCTCATCGGCGGCGCGGGCGAGAACGTGGTGAGCCTGCTGCAAAACGGCTTCACCTTCCAAGCCGTTGACGGCGACGGCGACGCCGTCGAGGGCGGCGTGCCGGTGCGCATCCAGATCACCGACGACGTGCCCGTGGCCGTGGCCGGTGCCGCAGTGAGTGCCACCGTGGCCGAAAACGACATCAACACGCCCCTCTCCAGCGGCACCTCGCCCAACGACGGCAACGCCGACGGCTCCTTTACGGGCGACCCGGGCCAGAGCCGAGGCCCCGCCCAAGTCAGCGGCTCGCTGGCCACCTTGGTCAGCTTCGGTGCCGATAGTGCGGGTGCCAACGGCTTTGGCTTGGCCACCGATTTCACGGCCCTTGCAAACCAAGACCTCAGCTCCAAGGGTGTGGACCTGAGCTACGCCGTCAGCGGCAACACGCTCACCGCAACGGCAGGCATCGGGCAGGCGGCGCGCACCGTCTTCACGCTCGAACTCCAGCCCAACGGCAACTACACCTTCCGCCTGTTCGACCAGCTCGACCACGCAACCGGCCAGGGCGCGAACAGCTTGGCGCTCGACCTCTCCTCCGTCATCCGCGCCACCGACGCCGACGGCGACGCTCTCACGCTCAGCCGAGGCTTCACCCTCAACGTGACCGACGACGTGCCCAAGCTCGACGGCTGGAAGCCCGCAGGGGGCGTGGTAGAAGAAGAAGCGCTGCCGCGCGGCAACCGAGAGTGGCCAAACCTTGGCTTGGTGGAAAGTGGCAGCGTCTCCAGCCAAGTCGAGGCAGGTGCCGACGAGGGCCTCAGATTCACCCTCAATCCCCTCACCGGCGGGCTGCCAACTCTGACTTCCGGTGGTGTGGCCGTCACCTACGCCGTCAGCGGCACCACCCTCACCGCCAGCGCAGGCAACACTTCCGTCTTTACGCTGGTGCTGCAAGCCAATGGCCAATACACCTTCACCTTGCGCGCCCCGATCGACCATGCCTCGGGCAACGGCGAGAACTCGCGCACCTTGGACCTGTCCTCGGCCATCGTGGCCACCGACTTCGACGGCGACGCGCTCACGCTGAGCAACGCCTTGAGCATCACCGTCATCGACGACATTCCGCGTGACCCGGATATCGAAGGACCGACATGGGTGCGTGAGGATGCTGCCAGCCCAATCACCGGCACTTGGAGCAACGCCGTAGGTGCCGACCAAGCGGGTTCGTCGATCGTGGTGCGCGTAGGTAGCCAAGACCACGCCCTCGACAGCCCCATCGCCGTGACGGTGGGCAACCAAAACATCGGCACCCTGACCGTCATCAGCGGCGGCACTTGGAGCTTCGACCCGAACCCTAACCTGAACAATTCCAGCGGCGTTGACTTCAACTTCACCATCCGCGTCACCGACGCCGATGGCGATACGCAGTCCGACAGCCACCGCATTACGGTAAAAGACGGCACCGACCCGAGAGCAGGCGGCTCGGTCACGCTGGCGCTGGACGAAGAAGCGCTGGGCAATGCCAACGCCAGCGGCAGCAACCCGACCAGCACCCTCGAACAAGTCCAAGCGAGCGTGAGCTTCACCGCCGGCTCGGACGACCTGCTGGGCTTTGCCTTCTCCAACAGCTTGGCGCAACTGGTGCGCAACACCAACGCTGTCACCGGCGACGAACTCGTTTGGACGCGCAGCACAGATGGCCAAACCATCACCGCCACCTTTGTCAACACCACGCAAGTTGCCCTCACCCTCACCCTGACCGCCCCGACGAGCATCGCGCACGGCCAAACCGGCAACGTCACCGTCACCGCCACCCTGTCGGACAACCTGCGCCACGCCATCGGCAACGGCGAGCAGGTGCTCAACCTCGGCTCCATCCAGGTCGTGGCCACCGACCGCGACGGTGACACGGCCGCGGCCACCTTTAACCTCTCGGTCAAAGACGATGTGCCGAGCATCACCACCTCCCCGACCCAAGCCCTGCGCGAATCCTTCGAGGGCTTCGTCACCGACGAACCCAACCAAGGCGGCTGGTTCGTCGTTGGCGAAGGCGGTCGCACCCTCACCGGCAACGACGGCATCGTCTGGACCCTCAACGCAGCCGGCATCGAAATCCAGCGCGGCGACGTCGGCGGTGCGCTGCCCTCCGATGGCAACAACAAAGCCGAGCTCGAAGCGCACAACCTCGCGGGCGGCAGCCCCAGCACCCTGAGCGTGCTCTCGACCCGGATCGACGTGCCCGGCACCACCTTTGGCATGTCCTTCGACTACCAGCCGCGCCCGGCCGACCGCGCCGACAGCGCCATGACCGTCAGCCTCAACGGCGTGCAAGTCACCATCAGCGCCGATGCCAACGGCGTTGTCACCGTCAATGCACCCTCTGGCGTAACCGTCACCCAGACCCCGGGCAGCAACGGCTGGACCGGCATCGCCTTGGTCTTTAGCGGCCTCACCCCCGGCCTGCAGACCCTGAGCTTTGCGGGTTTGTCCGACAACCTCGACGGCGACACCTTGGGCGCCTTCCTCGACAACATCCGCCTGTCGGCCAACAACCCCTTGCTGGTGGATGAAACCCTGATGGGCACCGATGCCAGCGGCGGCGGCGCAGCGCAGCGCTTCACGGTCAGCTTCGGTGCCGACGGTGCGGCTGCGAGCAACGGCGGCAAGGCCTACGACTTGGTAGCCACGAATGGCGCCGCCACCGGCCTGACCGATACCCTCAGCGAAGAGCGCGTAGTGATCCGGCTCGGCACCGGCACCAATGAAGTCTTGGGCGTGACCGAGTTTGGCGGACGGACCGTCTTCGTCATGAGCGTCAACCCCACCACCGGCGTAGTCACTTTCGACCAACAGCGCGCCGTGGTGCATGGCAACCCCAACAACCCCAACGACAGCGTCAGCCTCAATCCGAACGTCATCAGCCTGCGTCTGACCGCCACCGACGGCGACGGCGACACCGCCACCGCCACGGTCGATGTGGGGCGTTTGGTGAGCATCCTCGACGACGGCCCGAGCATCGACGTTGCCTTGTCGACCAACGGCCCAGCGTTGCCCGTGCTCACCACGCAAGACGCACAGACGATCGATACCGTCAGCGGCATCGTCACCACAGCGGTTTCCGATACCGCCAGCGGCAATTTCGCCAACCGGTTCACGGTTACACCTACCCCCAGCGCCGATGGCACCAGCGGCGCCGGCACCCATATCACCACCTACGCCCTCGGCGTCGGCCAAGCAGTTACCGGCCTCACAGCCGGCGGGCTAGCCATTACGCTGTACTTGGGCAGCAACGGCAAGCTGCTCGGCTCCACCGCCACCTCGGCCGGCGGCATCACGCCAGCCAACACCGTGTTCGACATCAGCGTCACGGCCGCAGGCCAAGTCACCCTGACCCAGCACAGCGAGATCGACCACGCCATCAGTGGCAGCCTGCTGGGCTTGAACGCGGGCACCGTGCGGCTCACCGCCAGCGCCAGCATCACCGACGGCGACGGCGACACGGCCCGCGACAGCGAAACGCTCGACATCAGCGCCTCCTTCAAGTTCGAAGACGGCACCCCGCCCGTGGTCTCGATCAGCGCCAACCCGGACACAGTGAATGAGGACGGCACCACCAACGTCACCTTCACCGTCAGCCAAGACCGGCCATCGACGACCGACACCGTGGTGACCATCGGCCTCACCGGTACGGCCACCGAGGGCACCGACTATGCGGTGACTGGCCTGACCGGCACCGTCACCCGCACCGTGACCATCCCGGCCGGTCAGACCAGCGTCACCTTCAGCGCCGACCCGACACCCGACATCCTCGACGAAGTCAACGAAACCGTCGTTGCCACCATCACCGCAGCCACCGGTGCCACGGTCAGCACGACTGCAAGCAGCGCCACGGCCACCATTTTGGACAACGACACAGCGCCCACCATCGAAGGCGCGTCGGCCAGGGTATCCGAAGAAGGCCTGCCCAACGGCATCCCTGACACCAGCGGCACCCCAGCAGACAGCACCAACAGCGCCAGCGCCAGCGGCACCATCGCCCTCACCGGCAACGGCGCGGCTCCCTTGACCGTGGCCTTGGCGCTCACCGGCTTGCCCACATCGATCGGCGGCACGGCACTCACCTGGAGCCATGGCGCCAACCCAACGGTGCTCATCGGCAGCTCGGGCACGACGACGCCGGTCCCGGTCATCCAGATCACGCTCAACGGCGGCAACACCGCCGTGGCTGCGGGTGCCACGTCCGTGGGCTATGCAGTCACACTGCTGCAACCCATCCAGCACCCCAGCAACAGCGTAGAAGACGTGCTCCCGTTGAGCGTGGGCCTGAGCATCACCGATGGGGTCAACACCGCCGACGCGGGCCTCATCCACATCACCATCGAAGACGACATGCCCGTCATCACCAGCGCGGACAACCTGACGCTGGCCAACCAGGTGACGAGCCAAACCGGCAACATCAACGGCTTGCTCTTCGGAGCCGACGGCCCCGCAACCGCGCAGGCCCTGCGCTTGTCGGGCTGGCCCGATCTGCCTGGCATCTCCGAGACCCTCTCGAACGACGGCAAGACCCTCACCGCCACCATCGATGGCAGCGGCTCGTCGCCCACGGTGTTCTACACCTTGGTGTTGAACGACAGCGGCGGCTACACCTTCACCCTCGTCACGCCGCAGCCGACGCAGACCATTGCCATCGGCGATCAGTTTGGCGCTGGTGGGCGCCAGGAGACCATTGCCGTCACCGCAGGGACCAATGTCGTGACCTTCGACGGCCTGCTGTTTAACAACGCAGCCGGTGTGGGGGCACCGCAGAACCACCCTGAGCAAGGCAATAACAGCGATGACCTGAACCCGAATGACAACGGCTTTGGCATCCAGAACGGCAACCTCGACCACAACGAGGGCTTCCGGGCCAGCATGACCAGCCCTGCAGACGGCTTGTCCTTCACCGTTGAGGGTTTTGGGGGCAACGTCGACCAAGTGACCGTCGAATGGCGCGCTTACGCGACCGACGGCACGACCGTGGTCGATGCCGGCACCTTGGCCCTGTCGGGCTTGCGCACGGCAGGCCAGTTGGCATCGATCCAATCCGATGCCGAGTTCTCGCGTGTGGACGTGCGTTTTGTCATGGACAGCAACGAGTCGGTGCGGATTCAGAATTTCAACGTCATCGACCGCATCACCCCGCCGGATTTGGCGCTCGGCTTCCAAGTCACCGCCACCGACCGCGATGGGGACGCGGTAACCGCCAACTTCACGGTCAACGTCAACCCCAGCAACGTGCCCACGGTGCAAGTGGGCGCGCCCGGCACCGCAACGGGCGACATCACCGTGCCCGAAGGCGATCCGGCCGTGTTTGAGGTGCTGGTCAACCACGCCGCCGCCGGCTCGACGCTGGTGCTCACGCTGGCCGACGGCACGGCTGTCAACCCGGCCATCAGCCCGGCCGACTACAGCCGCCAAGTGTTCGAGTTCAGCCTGAACGGCGGCACTTGGACCGCCTACACCGTAGCCATCGTCCTGCCAGCGGGCAGCAGCAGCGTGCTGGTGCGCACCAACACCGTGGGCGACGCGCTCGTCGAAGCCAACGAGACCTTCACCTTGGGTGCCACGCTCAGCAGCTCGAGCACGGTCGTGAGCGACAGCGCCACGGCCACCATTTTGGACAACGACACAGCGCCCACCATCGAAGGCGCGTCGGCCAGGGTATCCGAAGAAGGCCTGCCCAACGGCATCCCTGACACCAGCGGCACCCCAGCAGACACCACCAACAGCGCCAGCGCCAGCGGCACCATCGCCCTCACCGGCAACGGCGCGGCTCCCTTGACCGTGGCCTTGACGCTCACCGGCTTGCCCACATTGATCGGCGGCACGGCACTCACCTGGAGCCATGGCGCCAACCCAACGGTGCTCATCGGCAGCTCGGGCACGACGCCGGTCATCGAGATCACGCTCAACGGCGGCAACACCGCCGTGGCTGCGGGTGCCACGTCCGTGGGCTATGCAGTCACACTGCTGCAACCCATCCAGCACCCCACCAACAGCGTGGAAGATGTGCTCTCGTTGAGCGTGGGCCTGAGCATCACCGATGGGGTCAACACCGCCGACGCGGGCCTCATCCACATCACCATCGAAGACGACATGCCCGCCGTGCCGCCGGCCATCAACGTCAGCATTAACGAAAGCGGGCAATCCAACCACAACGTCATGTTTATCCTCGACTTGTCGGGCAGCATGGACGACGACGCCCTACCTGCCGCCGGCATCCAGTCCCGTCTGTCGGTGGCCAAGGATGCGATGGAGCGGCTCATCAGCACCTACGACAGCATGGGCGAGGTGAAGGTGCGCATCGTCATCTTCAACGACACGGCGTCTGCCGTGGGCGCCGAATGGATGACTGCCACCGCAGCCAGAACTTGGATCAACGCCCTGGCCAACGACGCCGGCAATGGCTTCACCAACTTCGATGCCGCCCTCAACTCCGCCATGACTGCCTTTGGGTCAGCGGGCAAAATCCCGGCTGGCGTTAACGTGTCGTACTTCCTCTCGGACGGCGAGCCAAACCGGGGCAGCGCACCATTCATTGAGAACGGCCCCACCGCCGCCACCGCCGACGACAGCGGCATCGGCACCCAAGAGCAGGCCCAGTGGGAGGCCTTCTTGCGCACCAACGACATCAAATCCTTTGCCTTGGGCATGGGCGCTGGGCTGGTGGTCAATCCGGGTGCGCTCGACGACGAACTCGACCCGATTGCCTACGACGGCGTTGTCGAACAAAACCTCAACCCGATTGCGGTCACCGACCTGTCGCAACTGAGTCAGGTGCTCAGCGGCACCGTGAGCAGCGCCAGCACCGTGAGCGGCAACCTGCTCACCGATGGCAACCCCGATGCACGCTTTGGCGCCGATGGGGCCGGCACGCGCCCGATCCACTCGGTCACCTTCAACACTGTGGAGTACACCAGCGCATCCGCCCCCCAGTTCAATGCAGACACGCAGACCCTCACGCTGCAAGCCAATGGTGGCACGCTCAGTGTCAACTTTGCCACCGGGGCCTACAGCTTTACTACCAGCGCCAATCCCAACGACTCGACGAACGCGTTTACCTACAAAATCGTGGACCGCGACGGCGACACCGCCATCGGCGTGCTCAACATCAACGTGATTGATCACAACCCGGTAGCCAACCACGACAGCGCCACCGCCCGCGAGGGGAACTGGAGTCTTGGCACTGAAACCAACCGGACGGTGAAGGTGCTGCAACCCGAGAGCTGGAGCGCCAGCACCACAACAGAGGTGGATGGGAAATGGGAAATCGATCCGGCCCATCCCGGTTCCGTAGTGACTGTGCAAACCCCCACCTTCACCTTCGATGCCAACGCCTCCAACCCGGCCACGGTGCGCTTCGATATCGACGTCGATGGGTATCGCAGCAGTGACGACGTGGTGCGGGTGGAGCTGGTGAACACCGCCGCCACCGGCACCCCGGTCCAAACCCGCACGTTCAGCGGCAACGCCAGCGACCAAACCTTCAGCGTCACCACCGGCGGCACCTACTTCTTGCGCCTCGTGGGGGATGACAACACGAGCAGCGGCAACCTGAAGGCCTATCTGGATGACTTGCAAGTCACCAGCCGCACCTTCACCCCGGCCCGGTGGGTGACGCAATCCGTTGCCACGCCCAATATGCTATGGGTGGCGGGTTTGGTGGCGGTGGGCAATGTGTTGGCCAACGACGACGTCGGCATCGAGGGGGCGGTGGTGTCACAGGTCACGGTGGCCAGCACGGTGGCCACCGTGGAGGCCACCGGAAACACGCTGATCGTGGGCCAGTTTGGTACCCTGAGCATCAACGCCCAAGGCGCCTACACCTACACCCCGAACCAGCGCGACAACCCGAACGGCGCGCAAGACGTGTTCAGCTACACCATCCGCCAGCCCGACGGCGACACCGCTACCGCCAACCTGACGGTCAACCTGACCAACTTCACCTACAGCGCAGCGGCTACCGATGGCGCCCAATTGGTAGGCGGCGGCGACGGCAACGACACCTTGGGCGGCCTGGGTGGCAACGACGTGGTGTATGGCGGCGCTGGCAACGACGCGCTCGATGGCGGCGCCGGCAACGACCTGCTGCTGGGCGGTATCGGCAACGACACCCTGACCGGCGGTTTGGGCGCCGACGTGTTCGCATGGCGCTTGGGCGACCAAGGCAGCACCGGCACCCCGGCGCGCGATGTGATCACCGACTTCACCCCCGGCCAAGGCGACGCACTCGACCTGCGCGACCTGCTGCAAGGCGAGAGCGCGACCAACCTCGGCAACTACCTGCGTTTTGACACCGAAGGCACGAAGCTGGTGTTGCTGGTCGATCACGACGGTGGCACCGGCACCTTCGAGGCCACGCAGCACATCGTGTTTGACAACTTTGCCGATCGGGCGGCACTGGCGCAGGCGCTGGGCATGTCGGGCACTCCGAATGATGCCGATATCCTCACCAGACTGCGCGAAGGTGGCCACTTGCGCACCGACTGATCGGCCCGCGGTGCAATAGCAAAGGGGGGCGCAATGCGCCCCCCTTTTTTGCTGGGTGTGTTCGCGTGTGCTTCAGGCTGGCGGTGCCGCCGCCCCCGCAGCCTACTGCTCCAACACCTCGCGCGCGTGCTGCTCGCCTTGGCGCACGATGGTGTCAAACCGGTTCCACTGCAGCCGCAGCTCTTGCCTGCGCGAGTAGTTGCTGGCGATGCAAAAAAAAACCTTTCCGCAGATCGACCACGTCGGCCTGGCCGCCGGTGAATGTGTGGTGGCTCAAACCGTTTCCAAGCGTTGCACCGTATCTGGGAATTGCGAAACCATCCGAATCAGCAGCACCGCTTGAGCGTTCGGCTTTGCTCGACCCTGCTCCCAGTTCTCCAAGGTTCGCGGGTTGGTGCGTAAGTAGCGTGCAAATAAGGCTCGCGAGAGGTGAAGTTTCTCGCGCACTTGGATCAATTCCTGAGGCGCCAATGTGGGAACGGGTTTGTCCTGTACCTTGATTTGCCGTAAAGTCAGCTTGCCTTCACGTTCAGACTTCAGGGCGTCAAAGCCTTCCAGCAATTCAGCAAAAACATCACGTTTTTTCATGGTTCAGCACTCCTTGGGTTGACGGTGTTGGCGTTCGGCATCCAGCAGTTTCTTGATGGCACTGCGTTGTTCGGCCGTCAGATCATCGGCTTGGTCTTTGTCGTAGAGGGTGAACAGCCAGAACTGGCTACCCCCAAGCCACCAGTAATAAATCACACGCAACCCGCCACGCTTGCCTTTGCCGCGTAGAGGGTCTGGTTGACGAAGCTTGCGCAGACCCCCCGTGCCTTTAATCACATCACCGGCCAGAGGGTTGCGCATCAAATCCAGCTGCAAAGCCCGATAGCCTTCATCGTCAAGGTAGTTGGCGCGCTGCCGCTCGAACGGCGGGAGCTCGATAAACAAAGCATGCACGGGACGAATTATACGCAAGTTACGTACAAACATCAAGTCTCCGTTCAGGGGGAGGTTACAGGGGGAAAATGGGGCAGACCACGTTTTTATCGTGCGCCCAGCACGGGCTGGGGCCGCTTAGGCCACAAGGTAAAAGCGAAGGACCGAACGAGTGTGAGTGAGCCGAGGGCTTCAGGCCGGCGGTACCGCCGCCCCCGCAGCCTGCTGCTCCAGCACCTCGCGCGCGTGCTGCTCGCCTTGGCGCACGATGGTGTCGAACTGGTTCCACTGCAGCAGCCCGATCTTGAGCAGCGGCGGGTTGAGGTAGAGGTCGCACTGGCGGCGCGATTCGGCCTGGCGCGACACGCTGTAGAGGATCGAGACGTTGAGCAAATACGACACCAGCGAGGGCAGGCGGTAGCGCTGGCGTGCGCGCGGGCGCAGGCGGTCGAGCAGCAGCGCCCACGGGCCGGGTATTTCGTCAAAAGTGAGCCGGCGCGTGCTGCGTGCACTCAAATCGACGCCGATTACGCGCCGCACGCCGCGCTGCAAGCGCATCACGTTGACGGGGAAGTTGTTGAAGGTGCCGCCGTCGCACAGCAGCTCGCCGTCGCGCACCACCGGCGGCAGCGCGCCGGGAATAGCCAAGCTGGCGCGCAGGGCCTGGCTGAGGTCGCCTTGCTGCAGCCGCAGCTCCTGCCCGCGCGAGTAGTTGCTGGCGATGCAAAAAAAGCCTTTCCACAGATCGACCGCGTCGGCCTGGCCGCCGGTGAGCTCGTGAAAGGTGCGGTCGATCAATTTGCGCACCCGGCCACCGCGGATGAGCGAGACCAGCGGCAGCCAGTTGTAGTCGCCGGTGGGGTTGATGCGAAAGGCGCGCCGGGCGCGCTCGATGGTGGGCTCGACCCCGGCGTCGGCGGCGATCAGGGCGGCCATGACGGCGCCGATGCTGGTGCCGCCCACGCAGTCGATTTCGATGCCGCGCCGTTGCAGCTCTTTCCAGACGCCCAGATGCGCCAGCCCGCGCGCGCCGCCCCCGGCCAGCACCAACCCGGTGGCGTTGTGGCTGAGGATGCGCGCCAGCCGCTGCATGTCGCGCTCCAGCGCCGGGCGCAGGTTCAGGTGCGCGCCCACCGGGCGCCGATCGATCCAGCGCCGCATGCCGAGCGGCGATTTGAGCTCGGCCGGGTGCAGCAGCAGCAGGGTTTGGTTGGGTTCGCTGGTCTGTTGCAGGGCGCTCAGGCAGGCGTGCTCGATGGGGTGGATTTGCGCCGGCTCGCTGGCCTGGGCCAGCAGCAGGATTTCGTCGGCGTGGCGCGCACACAGGCGGCTCCAGCCTTCGTCGGCGCTGTCGCCGAGCATGAGCACGAAGTCGTGCTGGGTTTCGAGTGCGTCGAGCACCTGCGCGCAGGCGGTGTCAGAGGCCAGGCCGTGCTGTTGCTGCGCTTGGGCGCGCACCTGGGCGGCCCCGACACAGCAGGCGCGGCCGTAGGGTGACAGGGCAAGGCGCAGCTTTTCGGCCAGTTCGGTGGCCTGCACGTGGGCGGTGATGGGCAGCAGGCAGAGCATGACCGGGGCCGTTTCGGGCCGGCTGCTGTGCTGCGTTTGCAAGCGCTCGATGATCTGGCGCGTGAGCGCAAACGAGGCTTGCGGGTAGCGCTGCACCAGCTCGTGGAAGTGCGCTTTTTCAAGCCGGGCCAGCACGCTGTGGCGCAGCGCGACCACGGTGGCCGAGCGCGGGGCCTCGCTGTAGAGGCCGATTTCGCCCAAAATCTCGCCGCGCCCCAACTCGCGCACCGCGCGCCGCGCGCCCTCGGGGCCTTCGACGTACACGCGCAGGCGCCCGCTCAGGCTCAGGTAGGCGGCATCGGCCACCTGCCCTTGCTGCATCAGCACCTCCCCGGCTTCGAGCTCGACCCATGTGAAGTGCGCGCACACGGCGGCCAGCACCTCGGGGTCCATCTCGCCAAAATAGGCTTGCAGGTAGTGGCCTAGGCGCTCGCGCCGCTGTGGGTGTTCGTCAGGTGGCATGGGGGGTCTCCGCTGGGCCGAAAACTGCAAGTTTAATCAAATTTGCGAATCCCCGTCGACTTTCCAGGTGGCAGCGCCGGAGCCGTAAATCACCCCGCCGCCCAGGCACACCTCACCGTCGTACAGCACCGCGCTCTGGCCGGGAGTGACGGCCCATTGGGGCTGCTCGAAGTGCAGGGCGAAGCGCTCGTCGGGGGCGCCCTTGGTTGCGGGGGCGGGCTCGAAGCGGCACGCGGCATCGGCCTGGCGGTAGCGGGTTTTGGCGCCGTAGGCACCGGCGGGCGGGGGTTGGCCGGCTACCCAACTGGGGTCGCTGGCTTGCAGACTGGGCGCGAGCAGCCAAGGATGATCGTGCCCCTGCACCGCCCACAGGGTGTTGTGGGCCATGTCTTTGCGCGCCACGAACCAGGGCGCGTGGTCGGCGCCGCCTTGGGTGGCCCCGCTTGGCTTGAGGCCGCCGATGCCCAGCCCCTGGCGCTGGCCCAGGGTGTAAAAGCTCAGGCCCACGTGCTGGCCGATGGTGCGCCCGTCGGGGGCGCGGATGGGGCCGGGGGCGTGTTGCAGGTAGCGGCCCAAAAACTCGCGAAAGGGGCGCTCGCCGATGAAGCAAATGCCGGTCGAATCTTTCTTTTTGGCGTTGGGCAGCCCGATTTCGGCGGCGATGCGGCGCACCTCGGTTTTGCGCAGCTCGCCCACCGGAAAGCGCGTGCGCGCCAGTTGCGCTTGCGTCAGGCGGTGCAGGAAGTAGCTCTGGTCTTTGAGCGGGTCCAGGCCCTTGAGCAGTTGGTAGCGGGCGCTGGCGGCATCGAAGCGCACGCGCGCGTAGTGCCCGGTGGCGATCTGCTCGGCCCCCAGGCGCAGGGCATGGTCGAGGAAGGCCTTGAACTTGATCTCGGCGTTGCACAAGATGTCGGGGTTGGGGGTGCGGCCGGCCTGGTATTCGCGCAGAAAGTGGGCAAAGACGCGGTCTTTGTATTCGGCGGCAAAGTTGACGTATTCGATCTCGATGCCGAGTACGTCGGCCACGCTGGCGGCGTCGAGCCAGTCCTGGCGGCTGGAGCAGTGCGCGCTGCTGCCGTCGGGGCCTACGTCGCCGTCATCATCTTCCCAGTTTTTCATGAAGATGCCGATCACTTCGAAGCCCTGCTGCTTGAGCAGCCAAGCGCTGACGGCGGAATCGACTCCGCCCGAGAGCCCGACGACGACACGGGGTTTGGGGTTCATGGGCTGATGCTCCGGCAAGCCAAAGGCCTCAGCCCCAGGGGTCCAAGGCGGCCAAGCGCTGATCCAAGCGCTCGGCTTCGCGCACTAGGCGGCGCTGCTCGTTCAGCCAAGGTTTGAGGGTGGGCAGGGCCTCGACCTGTTGCAGGTCGTGCTGCATGGCGTCGATGGCGGCTTCCAAGTCTTCCAGTTGGTCTTGGAGCATGTCGTGCAAGCTGGTGGGGCTGAAAGCGATGTAGGGCGGCAGGCCAAATTCGGCGCACCAGCGCTGCTGGCTGGCCTGGCGATCGCGCTCGAGCGCGGCGGCCTGCTGTTTGAGCAGCAGCGTGAGGCTCTTTAGGCGCTGCTCGCCCACGCGCTCGAGGTGTTCCGGGTCCACCAGCTCGGCGCGCCATTGCAGCTCCAGCAGGGCCACCAGGTCGCGCTGGGCGTAGGCGGCATTGACGGCGCTCATGAGCGCGTGCTTTTGTGCCACCTCGGCGGCGTCGCTGGCGCGGTCGGGGTGCAGCGCGCTGGCCAACTGGCGGTAGAGCAGGCGCAGCGTGGCGTCGGCGTCGGCCAGGTGGGCGGCGGCGGTTTCTTGGGCGGCGCTGGGTTTGCGGCGCGCCTGGCGCTGGGCGCGCTTGGCCTTTTTGAGCTCGTCTTGCTCGCTCAGGCGCTGGCGCAGGTGGTCGATGGTGGCGTGCAGCGAGGCGTCGGGGTTGTCGGGGTCGAAGGCGGGCAGCTCGGTGTCGAGCGCGTCGGCAAAGTCTTGCTGCAGCTCCTGGTGCATGGCTTGGGCCCGCTCGCGCCGCTGCTCAGCCAGGGTTTGCGGGCTGCGCCGGTCGTGCAGGGCGGCCATGTCGGCATCGCCTGCGAGCGCAAGGCTGTGGCTTTGGGCAATCACGATCTGGCGCAGCAGCGCCAACTGAGTCGGGCTTAGGCCCTTGCGCGCGCCATCAAACCAGGCATCGAGCGCGTGCACCATGCGGCGGCGCAGCTCGGTTTCTTGCTGCTGCAGCGGGGCCAGGCGCTGGGCGCACTGGGCGCGGTGCGCCAGGCCCACGGCGTCCAGCGTTTGCAACTGCTGGCGCAGGCGCTCGATGCGCTCGCGCTCGCGCTCAAAGGCCTTGCCCGCCGGGGAGCGCAGGCGCTGCCCCGGCGCTTGCACGCGCAGGCCGGTGGCGGCACTGGGGGCGCCAGCGGGGTGGGCGGCCGCAGCGGCTTGGGCCGGTGGGGCGGCGGCGGCTTCGTCGAACAGGCTGGGCTGCTCGGCAAAGCGCGGGTCGGGTGCGCTGGTGGCTGCGCTGGCTTGGGCGCGGGAGGGCTTGCGGGGTGGCATGGTCAGACGCGCACCTGGCCTTCGCCCAGCACCACGTACTTGAGCGAGGTCAGGCCCTCGACCCCGACCGGGCCGCGAGCGTGGAATTTGTCGGTAGAAATGCCGATTTCGGCCCCCAGCCCGTACTCGAAGCCGTCGGCAAAGCGGGTGCTGGTGTTGACCATCACGCTGCTGGAATCGACCTCGCGCAAAAAGCGCTGCGCATGGCCGTGGTCGGTGGTGAGGATGGCGTCGGTGTGGTGGCTGGAGTAGCGGTTGATGTGCGCAATGGCTTCGTCCAGCCCCGCCACCAGCTTGATGCTGATGATGGGGGCGAGGTATTCGGTGCTCCAGTCGGCCTCGGTGGCGGGGCTGAGCAGGGGGGCGGGGCTGAGTTGGGTGGAGGACTGGAGAATCTGCAAAGACTCGGGGCAGCAGCGCATTTCCACGCCCTTGGCGGCAAACACGGCGCCGATCTGCGGCAAAAACTCGGCTGCAACGGCGCGCGCCACCAGCAGGCTTTCGGTGGCGTTGCAGGGGCTGTATTTTTGCGTTTTGGCGTTGTCGGTCACTTTTAAGGCCAGCGCCAGGTCGCAGGGGTGATCGACGTAGGTGTGGCAGTTGCCGTCGAGGTGCTTGATCACCGGCACCTTGGCTTCGGCGCTGATGCGCTCGATCAGGCCCTTGCCGCCGCGCGGGATGATCACATCCACATACTGCGGCATGGCGATGAGCTGGCCCACGGCGGCGCGGTCGGTGCAGGGAACGAGCTGCACCGCGTCGGGCGGCAGACCGGCTGCGCCCAGCGCCTGCTGCACCAGCGCGGCCAGGGCGCGGTTGCTGGCTATGGCCTCGGAGCCGCCGCGCAATATGGCCGCGTTGCCGCTCTTGATGGCCAGCGACGCGGCTTCGATGGTGACGTTGGGGCGGCTCTCGTAGATCATGCCAAAGACGCCGATGGGCACGCGCATCTGCCCCACGCGGATGCCGCTGGGCTGCTGCTGCAAACCGCTCACGGTGCCGATGAGCTCGGGCATGGCGGCCAGTTGCTCGCAGCCCAGGGCGCAGGTTTCGAGCGCGGCCGGGCTTAGGCGCAAGCGGTCGAGCAGCGGCTCGGCCAGTCCGGCGCTGCGCGCGCGCTCCAGGTCGAGCGCGTTGGCGGCTTGCAGCGGCTCGGTGTGGCTGCGCAGCAAAGCGGCTAGGCCGCGCAGCGCGGCGGCCTTGCGTGCGGCGCTGGCGCAGGCCATTTGGGCGGCGGCGGCGCGCGCCTGCTGGCCCATGCGGTGCAGGAGTTCGGGGGTGTAGGCGGGTGCATCCATGGGGGGATTTTCGCATCAAGGCGGGGGCGGGGGTGCGTGACCTTGGGAATGGGGGAAATGTCGTTTTTTTCATGCAAAATGCCAGCGGTGGCATCCAGCCGATGCTTGGCCTTGGCGCCGACCGTTTTTCACCTCATTGCCCCACAACCACGAGACTGCGCATGAACCTGCTGCAAGACCTAAAAATTGGCCCGCGCTTGGGCTTGCTTAGCGCCGTTTTGCTGGCGCTCATGTTGGCGCTGGCGGTGGTGGGCTTTGTAGCCACCGATCGGATGTACGTGCAGGCCGAGTCGCTTTACCAAGAGAGCGTGCTTTCGCAGGCCAAGCTCAAAGACATGACCTACATGGTGCAGCGCAACCGGGTGCTGGTGATGGATGCGCTGCTCGACCCTGCGCCCGAGAACGTGCAGGCGCGCAACACCGAGCTGCGCGCCAACCTTCAAAAAATCAACCAGATCTGGGAGGAGCATCTGGTGGGCGAAAAATCTGCCGCTGAACAGCAGGCCGATGCCGCCTTTGCCACGGCGCGCCAAGCCTATGTGGCGCAGGGGCTGCTGCCGATCATGGATGCCATATTGGCCGGGCAGCCCGAGCAAGCCAAGGCGCTGTACCAGGCCCGCATGAGCGATCTGCAGCGCGCGTTCACCCCCACCCTAGACGGGCTCAAAGATGTGGAAAACAGCTTGGTGCAAGAAAAGTACCAAGCCATCAACGCCACCAACCAAGCCGTCAACGTGATCATGATCGCGGGCACCCTGCTCGGGCTGCTGCTGGGTGGTCTGTTGGCTTGGGCCATTGCGCGCTCGATCACACGGCCGCTGGAGCAGGCGCTGCTCGTGGCGCAAACCGTGGCGGCGGGCGATTTGAGCGCGCACTTCGAGCCCAGCGGGCACGATCAGGTGGCTGAATTGCTGCGCGCCCTGGCCGCCATGAACGCCAGCTTGGCGCGGGTGGTGGGCGAGGTGCGCACCAGCGCCGACTCGATCAGCACCGGGGCGAGCGAAATTGCCAGCGGCAACGCCGATTTGTCGCAGCGCACCGAGCAGCAAGCGTCTAGCCTAGAGCAAACCGCGGCCAGCATGGAGCAGCTCACCGCCACCGTCAAGCAAAACGCCGAAACCGCGCGCGCCGCCAGCCAGATCGCCGCCGGGGCCAGCGCCGCTGCCGAGCAAGGTGGGGCGGTGGTGGGCCGGGTGGTGGGAACCATGCAAGAGATCAGCGCCAGCAGCCAAAAAATCGCCGACATCATCGGCGTGATCGACGGCATCGCTTTCCAGACCAACATCCTGGCCCTGAACGCCGCCGTGGAAGCGGCGCGCGCGGGCGAGCAAGGGCGCGGCTTTGCCGTGGTGGCCTCCGAGGTGCGCAGCCTGGCCGGGCGCAGCGCCGCCGCAGCCAAAGAGATCAAGGAGCTGATCGGGGCCAGCGTGCAGCGCGTCGAGCAAGGCTCGCAACTGGTGGCGCAGGCCGGCCAGAGCGTGGGCGAGATCGTCTCCCAGGTCAAGCGCGTGACCGATTTGATCGCCGAAATCAGCGCCGCCAGCAACGAGCAGTCCGAAGGCATCGGGCAGATCGGGCAAGCGGTGCAGCAGCTCGATCACGCCACGCAGCAAAACGCCGCGCTGGTCGAGCAAAGCGCGGCCGCATCCGAGAGCCTCAAGGGCCAGGCGGCGCATTTGATCGCGCTGGTGGGCCAGTTCAAGCTGGACCAGGGCGATGTGGGGCGTGGGGCAGGTGGTGCAGCGGCCCCGGCGCGCACGGCGCCAGCACCCAGGGCCGCTGTGCCCGCTGCATACAGAGCCGCACCGCCCGCTGCATCGGCTGCCCGTGGCGCGGGTGCCGCATCAGCGTCTCGCGCTGCACCCGCGGGCCAATCAGGTTCCGCATCGGCGCGCATGTCCGCCCCGCGCCCCGCTGCGGCCCAAAGCCGCCTCGCGCCCCCTGCGCGTGCGCTGCCTCCCACCGCCAAACCCAAGGCCGAAGCCGAAGGGGACTGGACTTCGTTTTGAGGGGTGGTTTTGTTGGGCGGGGAAGCGCCCCGGCTCCCACTCGAGCGCATTGGTTGGGCTGTGGTTGTTGGGCACGCAGACCAGCAAGGCGCGGCGCTTGGTGGTGGTGTCGCGCTAGGCCTAACTTGCGCGACAAGCCGGGGCAGCTTCAACGCAAAGGGCTGGACTCGGCGAAAGGAAAGAGTTACATTAGTACTTGGTGTTACTACGTGATAAGAGGCCCGCTATGGCAACGTCTCTCAAGATTGACGACACACTGAAAAGTCGTGTCCACCATCTGGCCGGCCAGCGCCGCCGTTCGCCGCACTGGATCATGCTCGAAGCCATCCAACAATACGTCGAGCGCGAGGAAGCAAGCGAGCGTTTCAAGCAGGAAGCCTTGACCTCTTGGGCGGCCTACAAAGAAACCGGCCGGCATCTCACCGGCCAAGAAATGCGCACCTGGTTGAACACCTGGGGCACCGAAGCCGAAAGGGCGGTGCCTGAGTGCCACAAGTAATTGTTACCGAGGGCGCAGCCGAAGGCTTGGAGCGATGCCGGAAGTTCCTCGCCGCCAAGGCCCCGGATGCCGCCAGGCGGGCCGGACAAGCCATAGAGCGGCAATTCCTGCTGTTGGAAACCTTCCCCGACATCGGTCGGCCGTTCCCTGACATGCCCGAGCTGCGCGAGTTGGTGATTGCCTTCGGGGACTCCGGCTATGTGGCGCTGTATCGCCATGAGTCCGCCGACGATACGGTGTATGTCTTGGCATTCCGGCACCAGAAAGAGGCGGGCTACTTAAACCAACCCAAACCATGAGTAACTACCTTTTCGCCCCCCCGCCCGTCACCGCGCTGCCGATTTTGGGCAGCCCGCAGCACTTTCCCGTGAACCGGCTGTTTTTTGTCGGTCGCAACTACGCCGCGCACGCCGCTGAAATGGGTTTTACGGTGGACAAGGCGCGCGAGACGCCGTTTTATTTCACCAAGTCGGCCAGCGCGCTGACCCCGAGCGGCAGCACCCTGCCCTACCCGCCCGGCACGGCCAACTTCCACTACGAAGTCGAGCTGGTGGTGGCGCTGCACCGGCCCGGTTTTCGGGTGGCACCCGAGCAGGCGCACGAGCTGATTTACGGCTACGCGGTTGGGCTCGACATGACGCGGCGCGACCTGCAACAGGCAGCGCGCGAGCTGGGCCGCCCGTGGGACTTGGGCAAGGACGTGGAGCACGGCGCGGTTTGCTCCGAGCTGCTGCCGCTGCCGGGGCAGGTGCTGGCACCTGCGGCGATCGGGCTGCAAGTGAATGGCCAGACGCGGCAATCGGCCCGCACCAATCAACTGATCTGGAGCATCCCCGAGCTGATCGCCGACTTGTCGCGCTTTTACCACTTGCAACCCGGCGACCTGATCTACACCGGCACCCCCGAGGGCGTGGGGCCGGTGCAGCCGGGCGACCAGTTGCGCGGCTGGGTCGAGGGGGTGGGCGAGCTGAGCGTGGCGATTGGGCCGGTGGCTTGAATCAGCGCTGCCGCGGGGCCGTTGCGCTGGCGGCCCACTGCACCAGCGCATCGAGCGCCGGGCGGGTGGCGTGGGCGTTGGTGTGGTTGACCAGCGCCACCAGCACCAGCCGCGAGCCGTCGGGGCGGTGTACGTAGCCGGCCAGGGCTTGCACGTCGCGCAGGCTGCCGGTTTTGAGGTGCGCCAGCCCCGCACCCATGCGGCTGCGCCGCAGCGTGCCGTCGAGCCCGCTGGCCGGCAACGAGGCCATCAGGTCGGGCATGGCGTGTGAGGCGTAGGCGTGTTGCAGCAGCCGCCCCAGCGCCAGCGCGGTGGCGCGGCCGTCGCGGCTCAGGCCCGAGCCGTTGCCCACTTGGGGCAGGGGCAGATCGGGGCCGAAGCGCGCCAGCCACCAGGGCTGCAGGCGCTGGCGCGAGCGCTCGAAAGTGGCGGCACCGTCGCCCTGGCTGAGCGCGAGCAGCAGGTGCTGGGCCATGACGTTGTTGCTGAACTTGTTGGCATCGCGCACCACTTCGGCCAGCGGGGGCGACTCGAACACCAGGCGTTCGGTGGCGCCGGCGGGCACGCTGCCTTCGCGCACGCGGCCATCGAGCCGGCCGCCACTGGCCAGCCACAGCGCCTGCACGGCGCGCTCGGCCATGCGGCGCGGCTCGGGGTGCGCCAGCGGCCAGTGGCGTACGCCGCAAGCGGCCGGGAAACCACCGCCAAAACGCGGCTGCAAGGGGTGGGTGAAATCGGCACGCAGGGCTGCGCGCCAGTCGCCGCAGGCGGCTGCGGCCTCTGTTGCATGGGCTGCGCTTGCACGATGGGCCGCTGGTGTAGCCTGTGCCGGTGTGGCGGGTAGGAGCGGCACCGTGGCCGGCATCTGCACCCCGGCCAGCGGTGGCTCGGCGCTGATGCGCGCCACGCCCGCCGCCACATCGGGGCTGAAGCGCAACACCTGAGCGCGAAAGTTGACCAGCAGCGCGTCTGGCCCGGCGTTGTAGGCGCGCAGCGGCTCGTCGTTGAAGGCGGCGGGATCGACTTCGGGCTCGGCAAAGGCGCTGCGGTCGAGCACGATGTCGCCCGCAATGCGCTCGATGCCCAGCGCCTGCACCCGGTGCAGCAGCAGCCAGAGTTTTTCGGTTACCAAGGTTGGGTCGCCGCCGCCGCGCAGGTAGAGGTTGCCGTGCAGCACGCCGTCGCGCAGGGTGCCGCTGCTATAGACCTCGGTGCGCCAGACGTGGCCGGGGCCGAGCAGCTCCAGCGCCGCCAGGCTGGTGACCAATTTAAGGGCGGAAGCGGGGTTGAAGGGCTCGGTGTGCTGCTGCGCCAGCCAGGGCGCGGCACCGGGCTGCGCCGGGGCCACAAACAGCGCCAGCGCCTCGGGCGGCACGGCGGCGGCGCGCAGCGCGTTGGCCACGGTGGGGGGCAGGGTGGTGGTGGCGCTGCTGAGGGTGGTGCTGGCGTTGGGTGGGCTGGTGGAGGCTGCTGGGTGGGCTGATGTGGGCGCCGCCCACGCTAGGCTGCTGCACAGCAGCAGGCCCAGACCCAGGGCCAGCGGGTGCTGCTGGGGCCAAACGGTGCGGGGGGTGGTCAAGGGTGGCATGGTGCATTCTTCCCGGATCGTGCATTGAGAACGCCCGCATTTCGCGTCCTAGGGTGCCGATGCGAGACGGAAGTCGGTGCGCGAGTCTGGGGGCAAATTAGGGTGGCTTTGGCAATCCCATGCACATGGCTGAATCAGACTTGATCCAGCACGACCCGACGGCGCGACCGACCTCGGTTCGGCAACACCATATCCGCGCGGGCGTGATCGGAAAGCAGCAGCTGCTTGAGAGTGGGGCGGGCCGTGGCCTGCAAGCGCTGCCACTGCCCAATGGGTACCAAAACGGCCGCTTGCGCACCCCTTTGGGTCACGATTTGCGGCCCCTCGTCCAAGCAGGCCTGGAGTAAATCGTTGAATCGCGCTTGGGCATCCTGAACCGGCCACGTATGCATAGGGCACCTCTTGGTAACAGCACACTGCCAGTTTAGCAGCTACCCCGTTGAATCGGCACCATGGCACCATGGCACCCGCACAAGGCCAGCGCCGCCCAAGCGGCAGGGCCGATCAGGCAGGATAATCGAAAGCCATGAACCCGCCTAGCTACACTTCGCCCGCCTGCCCGCCCAGACCGGCGGCGCGGCGCGTGCTGGCGATCGAGACCAGCACCGAGCGCCTGAGCGTGGCGCTGGGCCCGGCCGGTGGCGCGGCGCTGGCGGCCTACGAGGGCGAAGGCGGTGCACAGGCTTCGGCCACGCTGCTGCCGCGCCTGCTGGAGCTGCTGCAGGGCTTGGGTTGGCGTTTGGCGGAGCTCGATGCGATCGCTTTTGGCCAGGGGCCGGGGGCTTTTACCGGCTTGCGCAGCGCCTGCGCGGTGGTGCAGGGGCTGGCGCTGGCGGCGCGCCCGGGCGGGGTGCCGGTGCTGCCCATCAGCACCTTGCTGGCGCTGGGCGACGAGGGCTGGCACACTGGATGCGCCCGGGGGCTGTGGAGCGGGGCTGTGCCAAGGGCTTTGCTAGGGCAAGGGCAGGCCCGGCCTACCCGCTTGGTGGCGGCGCTGGATGCGCGCATGGGCGAGCTCTACGTGGCCGAGCTGCGTTGGCGCGGTGGGTCGGCGGGCGACGCAGGCTGGCGCCTAGAGGGGGCACCGCGCCTGTGCGCGCCCGAAGCGCTGCCGCTGGAGTGGCTGCAAGACGAAGCCGGCGCAGCCACCTGGCTGGTGAGCAACGCGCTTGAAACCTATGCCGAGCGCTTGCCGCTGCCGTGGCGCACGGCGCCGCAGGTGCCGGCCTGGCCGAGCGCGGCGGCGCTGCTGCGGCTGGCGGGCTGGCATTGGGCGGCGGGGCTGGCGGTGGCGGCCGAGCAGGCGCAGCCGCTGTATGTGCGCGACCAAGTCGCGCTCACCACCGCCGAGCGCGCGGCCTTGCAGGCGCAGCGCCTGGCTGCGCAGCCGGGGCCGCCATGAGCCACGCTGCGCCGCCGGGCTGGCACTGGGCCCCCATGCAAGCCGAGCACCTAGAGGCCGTGTGCGCACTCGAGCGCCGCGCCCATGCGCACCCGTGGAGCGAGCGCCAGTTTGCCGAGGCCCTGCAAGCCGGGCACAGTGCGCAACTGCTGCTTCGGACTGCGGCGAGCCCACCAGATAATCTGCCCGACCCGGAGGATTTCACCCTGCCCGACGGCCGCCTGCTGCTGGGCTACTGGGTGGCGCAAGCGGTGCTCGACGAGGTGCATCTGCACAACCTGGCCACGGCGCGCCCGCGCCAGGGTTGGGGCCGTTTGCTGCTGCAGCGGCTGATTGAAAGCGCCGAGGCCCAAGGGGCGCAAACGCTGTGGCTGGAAGTGCGTGCCAGCAACCAGCCCGCGCGGGCGCTCTACCAGCAGGCCGGTTTTGCAACCGTGGCGACGCGAAGCGGCTACTACCCGGCCGAGGGCGGCGGCCGCGAAGACGCGCTGCTGCTGCGCCGCTGCCTGCATGCGCTGCCCGTGGCCACACCGCCCGCACAGTCGGAGCCCGCATGAGCGCCCCCGCACCCGACCCTGCCCCCGCACTGGCCGCCACCCTGGTTGCCCCGGCGCGGCCCCGGCTGAGCCCGCGCCAGAGCGCCATGCTGGCCGAGATGGGCGTGCGGCCGTGGTGGCAAACCGCAGCCAAAGCCGCACCCGGACCCACTGCAGCGGCGCCAGCGCCCGCACGCCGCGCCGAGCCTGCAGCGCGTGCTGCTGCGGCGCCAGCCCTCCCGGTGGCCGCCACCTCCAGCGCCCCGGCAACCGCCGCCCTTGCCCCCCACACGAGGCCCGCGTTCCCTGCAACCGCCCCCGCCCCCGACTGGGACGCACTGGAGCAGCAAATCCGCGACTGCCAGCGCTGCCCCTTGGGCGCGCAGCGCCAGTGCGCCGTGCCCGGCATGGGCGACCGGCGGCCGGACTGGCTGCTGGTGGGCGAAGCGCCGGGCGAGGAAGAAGACCGCCAGGGCTTGCCTTTTGTGGGCCGCGCCGGGCAGTTGCTCGACCGCATGCTGGCGGCGCTGCAGCTGCAGCGCGAGCAGCGCGTCTATATCGCCAACGTGATCAAATGCCGACCGCCACAGAACCGCAACCCGGCCGCGGACGAAATCGCCCACTGCACGCCCTATCTGCTGCGCCAGGTGGATCTGCTGCAGCCCAAAATCGTGCTGGCGCTGGGGCGTTTTGCGGCCCAGACCCTGCTGGCCGAGGGCGGCTGCCTGAGCGCCGAGGCGCTGCGCGAGCTGCCGCTGGGCAAGCTGCGCGGGCGCGTCTATCAGGCCAGGCTGGCGGGGCGGGTGCTGCCGCTGGTCGTCACCTACCACCCGGCCTATCTGCTGCGCAGCCCGGCCGACAAGGCGCGCGCCTGGGCCGACTTGTGCCTAGCGGCCGAGGCGCTGGAGCAAAGCCCCAGCCCCTGAGCCGCTGCCCGCCGCCAAGCCGGATTCAAAGCCGCCCTTCCTCCACCGCATGGCAGGCCACGCGGATGCCGTCTAGGCTTTGCAGCACCGGGCGTTCGCTGCTGCAGCGGCTGTTGGCCGCCGGGCAGCGCGGGTGAAAGGCGCAGCCGCTGGGCGGGTTGAGCGGGTTGGGCACCTCGCCCTGCACCGGGGTGCGCGCGCGCCCGGTGTGGTGCAGCTTGGGGATGGCCTCCAGCAGCATGCGCGTGTAGGGGTGGCGCGGCTGGGCAAACAAAGCCTGCTTGGGGGCCAGCTCCACCAGCCGCCCGAGGTACATCACGCCCACGTGGTCGCTCACATGGCGCACCACCGCCAGGTTGTGGCTGATGAAGAGGTAGGTCAGGCCCTGCTGGCGTTGCAGGTCTTTCATGATGTTGAGCACCTGCGCCTGCACGCTCACATCGAGCGCCGAGGTGGGCTCGTCGCAGACCAGAAACTCGGGCTGCGTGGCCAGCGCGCGCGCAATTGAGATGCGCTGGCGCTGCCCGCCCGAGAACTGGTGCGGAAACTTGACCCGGTCCAGCGGGCTCAGGCCCACCGACTGCAGCAACTCGGCCACGCGCGCCTGCAGCGCCTGCGCATCGCTGAGCAGGCCGTGTTCGCGCAAGGGCTCGGCCACGATGTCGGCCACGCGCCAGCGCGGGTTCAGGCTGGCGTAGGGGTCTTGGAAGATCATCTGGATGTGGCGCCGGATGCCCCGGCCGCTGCGGCTGCGGTAGGCGGCGTGCGCGTCTTGGCCGGCGAACTCGAAGCGCCCGCGCGAGGGCGGGTACAGCCCCACCAGCAGGCGCGCCACGGTGCTTTTGCCGCAACCCGATTCGCCCACCAGCGCCAGCGTCTGGCCGCGCTCGATCTCGAAGCTCACGCCATCGACGGCGTGCAGCAACTGCCTCGGTTTGCGCTCCAGCACGCGGTTCAGCCAAGGGGCGGACACGTCGAAGGTGCGCGCCAGATCGACGGCGCGCACCAGCGGCGGCGTGGCAGCGGGTGTGGGGCCCAAGGCAGCAGAAGCCGGGGCACTGGCAGCGAGGGCGCTCATGACTGTGCCTCCGGCAGGGCGGCGGCGAGAGGGGCGCTGGTGGAACTGGGCAGGAGCCAGCAGGCGGCTTGGGTAGTGGCAGCGGGCATGAGTTCGGGGCGCTCTTGGTGGCAGCGCGCAAAAACCTGGCGGCAGCGCGGGTTGAAGGCGCAACCGGGTGGGATGGCGTTTAGGCGCGGCATGGCACCGTCGATCTGGTGCAGGCGCGCGCGCTCGATCTCGATGTCGGGGATGCAGCTCATCAGGCCCTGGGTGTAGGGGTGCGCGGCGGCGTGGATGACCTCGCGCACCGGCCCGATTTCGGCGATGCGCCCGGCGTACATCACGGCCACGCGGTCGCAGGTTTCGGCGATCACGCCCATGTCGTGCGTGATCAGCATCACGGCGGCCCCGTGCTTTTTGCAGACCGACTTGAGCAGGTTGATGATCTGCGCCTGGATCGAGACGTCGAGCGCGGTGGTGGGCTCGTCGGCCACGATCAGCTTGGGCTCGGCCGCCAGCGCCAGCGCGATCACCACGCGCTGGCGCATACCGCCCGAGAACTGGTGCGGGTAGTGGTCGATGCGCTCTTGCGCCGCCGGAATGCCGGTTTCTTGCAGCAGCTCGATGGCGCGCCGGCGCGCCTGCGCGTGCGACAGCGGCAGGTGCGTGGTGATGGTTTCGATCAACTGGCGCCCGATCGAGTAGAGCGGGTTGAGCGAGGTCAGCGGGTCTTGAAAAATGGCGCCGATGCGGCGCCCGCGTATGCGCCGCATTTGCGCCGGTGGCAGGTTGTCGATGCGCTCGCCTTCGAGCAGAATCTGGCCGCTGGCGATGCGCCCGGGCGGCTCCAGCAAGCCGATGATGGCGGCCCCAGTGAGCGATTTGCCGGCCCCCGATTCGCCCACCACACCCAGGATTTCGCCGGGTGCGATCTCGAACGAGAGCTGGTCGAGGGCGCGCAGGGTGCCGTGGCGGCCGGGAAACTCGACCACCAGATTTTGGACTTGTAACAGGCTCATGGCAGACCTCGATTCAGCGCAGGCGCGGGTTGAGCGCGTCGCGCAACCAGTCGCCCAGCAGGTTCACGCTCAGGGCGATCAGCACCAGCAGCAGGCCGGGGAAGATGGTGATCCACCACTCGCCCGAAAACAGGTAGTCGTTGCCGATGCGGATCAGGGTGCCCAGCGAGGGCGAAGTGGGCGGCGCACCCACGCCCAGGAACGACAAGGTGGCCTCGGTGATGATGGCGGTAGCCACCTGGATGGTGGCCAGCACCAGCACCGGCCCGAGCACGTTGGGCAGCACATGGCGGCGCATGATGGCCAGCGACGAGACGCCGATCACGCGCGCGGCCTGCACGTATTCCTTCTGCCGCTCGACCATGGTGGAGCCGCGCACGGTGCGCGCGTACTGCACCCAGCCGGTGAGGGTGATGGCGGCGATCAGCACCCCAAAGGCCAGCGCCTCGGGCGCGTTGGGGAAGAGCGCGTGGCCGATGCCGGCGATCAAGAGCGCGATCAAAATGGCGGGAAACGAGAGCATCACGTCGCACAGCCGCATCAGCAGGGCATCGACCCAGCCGCCCAGGTAGCCCGCCAGCAGGCCGAGCGTGACGCCCAGCAGCACCGACAGCAGCACCGAAACCAGCCCCACAAAGAGCGAGATGCGGGCGCCGTAGATCAGCGCCGAGAGGATGTCGCGCCCCTGGTCGTCGGTGCCGAGCAGGAAAGTCCACTGCCCGTCGGGGTACCAGGCCGGCGGCAGGCGCGCGTTGCTCAAGTCCAGCGTGGCCAGATCGAAGGGGTTGTGCGGCGCAACCCAGGGCGCAAACAGCGCCGCCAGGCCGCACACCAGCGCAATGGCGGCGGCCACCAGCGCCGCCGGTGAGGTGCGAAAGCTGTGCCCGACGTCGCTGTCGAGCCACTTGAAAAGGGTGGATTTCATGGGGGGGCTGCAATCGGGTTCAGTGGCCGCTGGATTGATCCAGCCGCAGGCGCGGATCGACGACGAAATACAGCAGATCGACGACCAGGTTGATGACGACGAAGATGAGCGCAATCAGGCACAGGTAGGCGGCCATGACCGGGATGTCGGCAAAGGTGACGGCCTGGATGAACAGCAGGCCCATGCCGGGCCACTGGAACACGGTTTCGGTGATGATGGCGAAGGCGATCAGGCCGCCGAGCTGCAAGCCGGTGATGGTCATGACCGGCACCAGCGTGTTTTTGAGCGCGTGGCCAAAGTGCACCGCGCGGTCGCTCAAGCCCCTGGCCCGGGCAAACTTGATGTAGTCGGTGCGCAGCACCTCGAGCATTTCGGCGCGCACCAGGCGCATGATCAGCGTGAGCTGAAAAATCGCCAGCGTGATGGCCGGCAGCACCAGGTGGTGCCAGCCCTGGGCCGTCAGCAGTCCGGTGCTCCAGCCGCCGATCTGCACCACTTCGCCCCGGCCAAAGCTGGGAAACCAGCCCAGTTGCACCGAAAAGATCAGGATCAGCACGATGCCGATCAAAAAGGTGGGCAGCGAGACGCCCAGCAGCGACAGCGTCATGAACATTTGCGCCAGCGCCGAACCCCGGCGCAAGGCGGTGTAGACGCCCAGCGGAATGCCGATCAGCAAGGCCAGCAGGGCGGCCACCAGGGCCAGCTCCAGTGTGGCCGGAAAGCGCTCGGCGATCAGCGTGGCCACCGGGGTGCCCTGGCGCAGGCTCATGCCAAATTCGCCTTGCACCGCGTTGTAGAGGAAGTGCCCGAACTGCACCCACACGGGTTGGTCCAGCCCAAGCGCGGCGCGCACTTCGGCAACTTGTTCGGTGGTGGCGTCCTGGCCCAGAATCTGGCTCACTGGGTCACCGACAAACTGGAACAGCATGAAGGCGATCAGGGCCACGGTCACCATGACCAACGCCGCCTGAAGCAAGCGGCGCAAGATGAAGGCTAGCATGTGCGGGTTCTCCGAGGGCCAAGCGCGCGCGGCGCCAAGTGGCCGAAAAGCAGGATGGGGCCGCGGCTGGGTGCAGGCGCGGCCCGGTTCGAGCGCTCCAGCCGGGCTGGGGCAGCCCGGCCGCGCTTTAGTTGCCGACGGTCAGGATGCGCCAGTCGATGCGGTTGTCGGGCCGGTGCACGATTTGCACGTTGGCGCGCATGGCCCACGGGATGACCTGGTTGTGCAGCGGAATGTGGGCCACGTACTCGTTGTGCAGTTGCAGCGCTTGGGTGAGCAGGCGCGGCCGGATGTGCGGGTCGGTCTCGGTTTTGATGCGGTCGATCAGGGCGTCGAGCCGTGGGCTGCTAAAGCGCCCGGCGTTGAAATTGCCGTCGCCGCCAGGGCCGACGGTGCGCGCCAGCGACTGCAAGCTGTAGAGCGCATCGAAGGTGGGCACGCCCCAGCCGAGCATGTAGATGCTGGCTTCAAAGCGCTGGATCATGGGGAAGTAGGTGGTCAGGGGCAGGGTGCGCAGGCGCGCCTGCACGCCGATGCGCGCCCACATGGCGGTGATGGCTTGGCAGATCTGCTCGTCGTTGATGTAGCGGTTGTTGGGGCAGGCGAAATCGACTTCGAAGCCGTTCGGGTAGCCCGCTTCAGCCAGCAGGCGCCGCGCGGCGGCTTGGTCGAAGGGCAGGCGCTGATGCACCGCTTCGCTCCAGCCGCTCACCATCGGGGCCACCAAGGCGCCGGTGTTCTGGCTCAGGCCGCGCATGGTGACGCGGTGAATGGCGTTGATGTCGATCGCTTGGTAAAGGGCGCGGCGCACGCGCACGTCTTTGAGCGGGTTGGCGCCGCGCACGTTGGAGCCCACGAGTTCGTCGCGGTGCTGGTCCATGCCGAGGAAGATGGTGCGGTTTTCCACGCCGTCGAGCACGCGCAGGGCGGTGTTGGCGCGCACCCGGGGCAGGTCTTGCGGGGTCGGGTCGAGCACAAAATCGACTTCACCCGAGAGCAAGGCGGCCATGCGGGTGGCGTCGGAGCTGATCGGGGTGTAGATGATTTCGGTCACGTTCGACGTCACGCCGCCCCAGTGGTTGGGGTTGCGCTCGAGCACCATGCGCTGATCGGGCTGCCACGAGCGCAGCCGGAACGGCCCGGTGCCCATGGCGTTGCGGTGCGCGAAGTTTTCTTCGCGGGTGCGGATGTTCATCGGCTCCAGCGAGCGGTTGCGCTCGGCCCAGGCGCGGCTCATGATGCGCAGCTCGGTGAGCTGGTTGAGCAGCACCGGGTTGGGGCCACGGGTGAAGATGTCGATGGTGCGGGCATCGACGCGCACCACGCGCTCGATGCCTTGGGTGAAGATAGAGAAGTTGGAAGTGGGCGCCATGGCGCGCTGCAGCGAAAACACGGCGTCTTCGGCGGTGAAGGGCGTGCCGTCGTGGAACTGCACCCCTTGGCGCAGGGTGAGGCGCAACTGGTTCGGGCTGACCTGTGTCCAAGCGGTGGCCAGCTTGGGCTCGATGCGGAAGGTGCGGCTGTTGTAGTACACCAGCGACTCATAGACTGCGGCGTGGACGCCGTTGCCGAGCGCGTTGTTTTGGGCGTGGATGTCCCAAGTGGGGATGTCGCTGGCGCTGGACCAGCGGAAGGTGGTGCTGTGGGCGGCACTGGCCAAGCCCAAGGCCAAGGCGACGGACAGCGTCAGCAGCTTCAGTTTAAACATGGGGTTTCCTAAAGAATGGGAAAACGCCATTATCTGAGCAGACTGCTTGGCTTTTAATCGCCTTGAAATATTTCGAGGGTAAACACTGTGACCCGCTTTCAATCCGGCTGCCCCAGGCAGACCCCAATCTGTTGCGCCGCTTGCAACAGCGGGTGCCCGGGCGGCACCGTGCGCTGCTGCTGCGCCACCTCGGCCAGCGCGATGTGCCCCAATTGGCCGCCGCTGAGCGTGACCATGCGGCCAAAGTGGCCCTGCAGCAGCAGTTGCGCGGCTTGGTTGCCGTACAGGGTGGCGAGCACGCGGTCGAACGGGGTCGGGCTGCCGCCGCGCTGCACGTGGCCGAGCACGGTGGCGCGCACCTCGGCCTGCAGCAGCGGCTGCAAAGCTTGGTTCAAGCGGTGCGCCACGCCGCCCAGGCGCAGGGGCGCGATGGCCCCGGCGGCGGGGTCGGTCATGGGCCAGGTGGTGGCTTGCAGCGTGGCCGTGCCGCCCAGCGCTTTGGCCCCTTCGCCGATGCAGATCACGCTGTAGCGCTCGCGCAGCAAGCGCGCCTGGCAGTGGCGCGCCAGGGCGGGCAGGTCGTAATCGAGTTCGGGCAGCAAAATCGCGTCGGCGGCGGCGGCCAGACCGGCTTCGAGCGCGATCCAGCCGGCCCAGCGGCCCATGGTTTCCACGATCATGACGCGCCGGTGGCTGTGCGCGGTGGTCTGGATGCGCTCCAGCGCCTCGGTCACGGTGGCCACGGCGGTGTCGAAGCCAAAGCTGCGCTCGCAGCCATAGAGGTCGTTGTCGATGGTTTTGGGCACCCCGACGATGGCCAGCCCCTGCTGCGCCAGCGCGTGCGCGATCGTCATGCTGCCGTCGCCGCCGATCACCACCAGCGCATCGAGCCCGAGGCGGCGCACGTTGGCCAGTGTGAGCGCCGTGGCTTGCGCCGAGTCCAGCGGGTTGGCGCGGTTGCTGGAGCCCAAAATGGTGCCGCCCAGCAGCAGGATGCCGCTCACGGCGTCCCAGTCGAGGCGGCGCGCGCGCGGTGGCTCGCACAGCAGGCCGGCAAAGCCGTCTTCGATGCCGATCACCTCGGCGCCGCACTGGCGCAGCAGCGACTGGGTGACGGCGCGAATGACGGCATTCAGGCCCGGGCAGTCGCCGCCGCCGGTGAGGATGCCGACGCGCCGGGGGCAGGTGGGGGCGCTCATGGGCAACAGGCTCATGGGGCCGGGCGTGGCCACAGCGCCCACAGGTGCACGGTCTGCTTGATGCCGGCCGCCTGGAAAAACGCCTGCTCGCCCCAGCCAGTGAAGAAATCGGCCCGCGCCGCGCCGACGATGGCCGCTCCCGTGTCTTGCGCCAGCACCAAGCGGCGCAGCTCGATGAAGGGGCCGCTGGAGTGCAGCCAGACCGGGGTGCCGTAGGGGATGCTGCGCGGATCGACGGCGATCGAGCGCGCTGGCGTGAGCGCCACGCCCTGGGCGCCGCGCGGGCCGAACTGGGCATCGAGTTCGTTGAGGGCTTCTTCGCGAAAGAATATGGTGCGCGGGTTGCTCCAGAGCATGTCGTTGAGCTGCTGCGGATTCGCGGCGGCCCATGCGCGGATGGCCTCCCAAGTGCCGGCGCGGATGGCACCGCGATCGAGCAGCCAGCGCCCGACGCTGCGGTAGGGGTGGCCGTTGTGGCCGGCAAAGGCCAGCCGCACCAATTGCTGGCGGCCGTCGGGTTCTTGCACCAGCATCCGGCCCGAGCCTTGGATTTGCAGCAGCAGCGCATCGAGCGGGTCGGCCAGCCAGACGATCTCGCGCCCTTGCAGTTGCGCTTGCGCCTGCGGGTCGGAGTCGATCTGCTGGCGGCTAAACCAAGGCCGGTCCCGGCTGAGTCCGGGTGGCAGCGCGTGCAGCGGCGTCTGGTAGGGGCCGTGGCGCAGCCGGCTGGCGGGCAGCAGTGGCTCGTAGTAGCCGGTGAGCAGGCCGCGCGGGTTGCCGTCGAGCGCCTGCACGCGGTAGGGTTGCAACTGCCGCATCATCCATTCGTGCTGCGCGCTGGCGCTGGCGATGCTCAGGCGGCGCACCTCTTGGCACAGCGCGCCAATGGCCGGGGCCGGGCGCTCGCAGCTGCGCAGCCAGGCGTTCCAGGCCTGGGGCAAGGCGTCGCGGCCCCAGCCGGGCAGCTCGCTCCAGCGCACCGGCTGCCACAGGCTGTTGGGGCGGGTGATGGGGGGTGGCAGCGGCTGCGCCTCGGCCCACTGCCAGACCGCAGCCTCGGGGCCGAGCACGGCTTCGGGCCAGATCTCGTCGAAGCCGGTGGCCGTGCGTGCGGCTGCGGCGGCAGGGGGCGACAGGGCGGGTGGGGCATCGGCGGCGGCCACTGCCGGGGGCGGTGTGCCGATGGGTGTGGGCGCAGCGGGGGGTGCACCCACAAGCGCGGGCTGGGTGGCGCAGCCCGCCAGCAGCAGGCCGGCCAGCAGCAGGCCAGCCCAAGCGTGCGGGCGGGCAAGGGTTGGCCAATGGGGCAGCGAAAGGGGCTTGGAAAGCGCGTGCGACACGTTCAGGCAGAGTGGGTCGGGGTTGGGGTTAAAAATCGCGCAGCAGGTGCACCAGGTCCACGGCCGAGCGCACGCCGAGTTTGTCGAACACGTGGGCGCGGTGCACCTCGACCGTGCGCACGCTGATCTGCAGTTGCTCGGCCACCAGCTTGTTGGGCAAGCCGGCGGCGATCAGGCGCATCACCGCTTGTTCGCGCTCGGTCAGGGCGTCGATGCGGCTCTGGCGCTTTTGCAACTGGCGCCGCTGCACCAGCAACTCCGCCGAATGCTGCAGCGCCTGCTCCACGCGGTCCACCAAGGCGTTGTCGGAAAAGGGTTTTTCGCAAAAGTCGAAGGCGCCGCGCTTGACCGCTTCGACGGCGGTGGCGACATCCGCGTGGCCACTCAGAAAAATGACTGGCATGGCGGTGCAGCCCATGAGGGCCGGCAGGCGCTCGTACAACTCCAGCCCGCTCATGCCCGGCATGCGCAAATCCAGCAGCAGGCAGGCCGAGTCGGTGGGTTCGGGCCACGCTTGGGCGCAGTCCCAGAACGCCTCGGCGCTGGGGTAGGCGCTGCTGAGCAGGCGCCGCGTGCGCAGCAGCCAGCCCAGCGCGTCGCGCACGTCGGCGTCGTCGTCCACGATGTGGACGCAGCCTTGCAGGGCGGCGGTGGCATTCATGGGGCTCGATGATAGGGCTTTGGGCCGTGGTGGGGGGTGTTCAGCCAGGTGCCACCGGCAGCGTGAAGCGAAACACCGTGCCACGGGGCGCGTGGGCGCTGTACTGCAGCGCGCCGCCGTGTTGCTCCACCACGGTGCGGCACAGCCTCAGACCCAGCCCCATGCCCTCGGGCTTGGTGGTGAAAAAGGGCGTGAACAGCTGCTCGGCCTGCTCTTGGCTGATGCCTTGGCCGTGGTCGGCCACGGCAAATTCGACCCCCTCGCCCCGGCCTTGCACGGCCCGGCGCGCGCTCAGGCGCAGGCGGCGCAGCCCCGATGGGCCGGGTGGGTCGCCCGCCGGCATGGCCTGCATGCCGTTGCGCGCCAGGTTGAGCAGCACCTGTTCGATCATGGTGCGCTGGCACCAGACCGGCGGGCAGTCGGGGCTGACATCGCGTTCGAGCTCGATGTTTTGCTGGCGCGCCTGCAGTTGCAGCAGCGGCCAGATGGCCTGCAGCAAATCGGTTGGCGCCACCGCCGCGCGCTCGCGGTCGCGCTGGCGCACCAGGTCGGCCACGCTCTTGATGACCTTGCCGGCGCGCTCGGCCTGCTCGGCGATGCGTTGCAAGGCGCTGCGCAGCGGGCCCAGTTCGCTGGCCGTGGGGGCGGCCCCATCGGGCGTGCTGGGCAGCAGGTTGAGCGAGCCGCTGGCGTAGCTGGCGATGGCGGCCAAGGGCTGGTTGAGCTCGTGGCTGATGAGGGAGGCCATCTCGCCCGCCATGGCCAGCCGCGCCGTGGCTTGCAGGCGCTCTTGCGAGACGCGCAGCAGCTCCTCGTTGCGGCGCTGCGCACTCAGGTCCAGGATGGCGCTCATCCAGCCGGTCTGGCGGCCTTGGGCGTCGACCAGCGGCGCTTCGATCACGCGCACCGGCAGCCGGCTGCCGTCGGCGCGCATGAAGACCGACTCGAAGCCCTCACGCGGCGAGCGCTGGCCAGCCAGCCGCGCTTGCAGGCGCTGGCGGTATTCCTCGATCTGTTCCGTGGGCCAGTAGGGGGCCGGAATGCTGGTGCCCAGCAGTTGCTCGGCGCTCAGTCCCACCATCTGGCAAAAGGCCGGGTTGACGTAGGTCAGGCGGCCTTCGAGGTCGAGCGCGCGCAGCCCAGTCAGGAGCGAGTCTTCCATGGCCTGGCGAAAGGCCAGCGCCTCGGCCAGTTGGCGTTCGGCGCGCTGGCGCCGGCGCAGGTCGCGTGCCAGCAGCGCCAGCAAGGCCAGCAGCCCCAGCGCCAGCGCACCCACCGCCAGCGGCAGCGCCGCTGCGACAGGGTGTTCGGCGCCGCCGCTCTGCTCGAGGCGCAGCAGCCAGGTGGCCCCCCCGGGCAGGGCCACCAATTGGCTCGCGTGGTGCAGCGGCTGCCCGGCTTGGGCCAGCTCGCCGACCATGACGAGGCGGGTGCCATCGGCTTCGGTCCACGACAGCCGCCGCCCGCGTCGCGCCTCGGCCGGGATGAGCTCGGCCAGCAGACCGGCCATGGAATAGGTGGCCACCAGGTAGCCGTCGGCGCGGCCGTCGCGGTTCAGGGGCAGGCACAGCTCCATCAGCTCGATGCCCCGACCTTGCCCGAGCGGCAAGAAATAGCTGCCCGAGTAGGCCGCCCCGTCGAGGCGGCGCGCCAGTTCGCAAACCGGGCGCAGGTCGATCAGGGGCTCGTGGCGCGAGCGCGCCGCATGCAGCCCAGGCAAGAAGGGTGAGTGCCGCTGGACCCGGGTGGCGTGGGCGTTGTCGCGCCATTCGAGGTGCACCAGTTTGCGTTGCGTGTTCAGCAGCTCGGCCGCGACCACGGGCCAGTAGGCCGGGCTGGGCGCCACGCTTTGCAGGGCGTGCAAATCCTGCACGCTGCGCGCCAAGCCGCTGCGCACGTCCTGCCCCATGCGGGCTGCCTCGTGCTGCAAGGCCGCTTGCTGCTGCCCGTGCTGGTACTCGCGCAGCAGAAACACCAGCAGGGCAAACAGGGCCACCAGCAGCAAGCCGGCCAGCAGCCACAGCAGCCGGCGCAGCCCAGCCGCTGCGCTCAGGGTTGACACGGTGCGCTGGGCAAGCGCCGGTGTTGCAGCGCCGGCAACTGCTGGCGCAGCTGCTGCAGCCGCGCCCAGTCCAGATCCGCCAGCACCACCCCGGGCCCGCTGGCGCGCTGGGCCAGCACCACGCCCCAGGGGTCGATCAGCAGGCTCTGGCCCCAGGTCTGGCGGCCGTTGTCGTGCTGTCCGCCTTGGGCGCTGGCGGCCACAAAGGCCAGGTTTTCGATGGCGCGGGCGCGCAGCAGCAGCTCCCAGTGCGCCTGCCCGGTGCCGTGGGTGAAGGCGGCCGGCACGAGCAGCAAATCGGCCGCCAGCTGCCGGTACAGCTCGGGGAAGCGCAGGTCGTAGCAGACGCTCAGGCCCACGCGCCAGCGCTGGCCGCTGCGGTCGGACAGGTCGAAGGCGACCGGCTCGCTGCCGGGCAGCAGCACGGCGGCTTCGTCGTAGCGCTCGCGCCCGTTGTCGTAGCAAAACAGGTGGATCTTGTCGTAGCGCGCCACCGGCTGGCCGCTGGGGTCGAACACCAGGCAGGCGTTGGCCACGCGCCCCGGCACCGGGCTTTGCAGTGGCAGCGTGCCGCCGACGATCCAGAGTCCGAACTGGCGCGCCGCACGGGCCAGAAAGTCTTGGATTGGGCCGCTGCCGTGCGCCTCGGCCAGCCCCAGCTTGTCGGTCTCGCGCTGGCCCATGAGGCAGAAGTATTCGGGCAGCACGGCCAGTTCGGCCCCGGCTTGGCTGGCTTGCTGCAGCAGCGCCCGGGCTTGATCGAGGTTGGCCTGGAGCTGGCTGCCCGAGACCATTTGCAAGGCGGCGACTTTCATGGATTAGTGGGCTCCGGTGGCTGGGTTGGGGTTGGGCTGGGCGGCGGCGGGCTGGCGCTGCACCGGCGTGACCACGGGGTCGGCCCAAGGGCCAGTGATGTGAAACTCGCGCGTGGCAGCCTGCTGCAGCGGCTGGCGCAGCAGAAACTGGGCCAGAAACGCGCCCAGCCCGGTAATCGGGTTGATGAGGGTGGCCACCAAGGATACCGTGTCGGCGTTGAGCTCGGGCACCACCACCACGCGCAGGTCTTGGGTTTCGCGCACGATGTCGGCGCTGCCCTCCATCAGCACGGCGGCGTTGACGCCCTTCATTTGCAGGTTGTTGCTGCGCGCCACGCCTTGGGCGATGGTCACGTTGCCGCGCACGAAGTCGAACGCAAAGCCTTCGCTGAACACATCACGAAAATCCAGCATCAGCCGCCGTGGCAGCGCCTGCAGGCTCAGCACGCCGAGCAGCTTGGCGGCGCCTGGCTCGGCGCGCAAAAACTGGCCGCGCCCCATGTCGAGCTGCAGCTCGCCGCTCAGGCTGGGGGCGTCGAAAACCAAGGGCGAACCCAGCCAGCCCAAGTGGCCTTCGATGCGGCCCTGGCCGCCGCGGATGGTCTGCGCTTGGCCCAGCCGCGTGAGCAAGGCGCCGGCATCGCGGATATCGAGTTCGAGGCGCAGCGCGGTTCGGCGCAGCGCCTGGCCATTGCCGCTGGCGACCCAGTTGCCGCTGGCCTCCAGGGTGGCTTCGGGCGTGCTCAGGCGCAGCGCATTGAGGCGCCACTCGTTGACGCGCTCGCGTGCCGCCTGCTCGGCCTGGCGGTTGACCGCTTGCAGTTCGAGCCGGCCCAGATCGCGTCCGCCCAAGCGAAAGCGCTCCACCACCAGATCGATGGCTGGCACCACGGCGGGTTGCGGCAGCGCCTGCTCGACCCGGCCCGCGGCGGGCATCGACAAATCCAGTCGACTCAGCCGCGCATGCACCTGGCCCCCCGTCTGGGCGCTGCCGGCGCGGTAACTGACTTGACCAGCCAGTTCGCGCGCCTGCACCGCCATGCGCCAGGTGTCGCGCTCGTGGCTGCCGCTCAGGCTCAGTTCGTGGAAGGTGCGCCCGCCTTGGGTGAGGCGCGCGGCCTGCAGCCGCCCTTGGGTGGGCCAGTAGATGCGGCTGTCGTCCAAGGTCGGTGCGCCGGGGCGTGCCGGGGCGGTGGTGGGCACCGGTGTGGCCACCGGTGTGGCCACCGGTGCGGCGTACAGGTGTGCCCAGGCGTCGGCGTCGAATTCGCCCAGGTCGAGCGCGGCCAGCACGCCTGATGCGGGCAGTGCCGGTGGCGCGCTGCGCAGGGCCACGCTGCCGCGCAACACCCGGGTGGCCCCGCCACGGTGTTCGCGCTGGTAATGCAGGTGCAACAAGGGGGCGGGGCCAGCACCAAGCGCGAAGTGCAATTCGTCGCGCGTGGCACCACGCGCGGCCCCGGCCAGCGGCTCGATGCGCAGCCGCAGCGGCAAAACCGCATCGGCGCGCTTGTCCAGCGGCGCGGGCAGTTGCAGCGCCAGGCCTTGCAGATCGGAGGTGACCTGCACCGTGGTGCCTTCGGGTCCGATGCGCAGCTCGGCCTGGTAGGCGGCGCTGCCGCTGCCCGCACGCCCCAGCGGGGCCAGCCAGGGCCACGGATCGCCTTGGGCCAGGCCGAGTGCCGTTGCCTGGCCCTGGCCGCGCAGGTGCAGCACCGGGGCGCCTTGCTCGTGTGCCATGCGGCCCGAAAAACGCAGCGGCCCACCCAGCATCTGGGCGCGGCCGGCCGGGATGTCAAAGCCGCGCTCAGTGAAATCGAGCGTGGCATGCAGCGCTTGCAAAGGCGGAATCTCTGGCGCTAGCCGCAGCTCGTTGCCCGCCAGCCGCAACTGCCCCTGCACGCGGGTGGCGTCGGTGTCGTGCAGCGGCATTTGGAGCCCGAGGTCGAGCTCGATGGGTCCGCTGGCCACGGCCTGGGCCAAGGCGGCACCGGTGAGCTGGCGCAGCGGCGAGCGCTCGACAAAGGCCAGCGCGTCGGCGGCGGGGCCGCGCAGCCGGGCCTGCAAATCAAATTGGGGCTGGCGGGCCATCAGGTCGCCGATTTCGGCCTGCGCTTGCACCAGCTCCAGTTGGGGCCACTGGCGCACATGGGCCTGCACCTGATCGAGTTGCAACCGGGTGCGATCGATCTGCAGCCGCGCTTGCGCCACCTGCAAGCCCGGCCACGGCGGGCTGCCGGGCGGCAACACGTGGGCGGGTGCGTAGTCCAGCACCACGTCGCGCAACTGCGCCGTGACGCCAAACTGCCCGCTGCCCGGGCGCGCGTAGGGGAACTCCCACAGGTCGCCGCTGGTGTGCAGTTGCGCCTCGCTGATGCGCCCCGAGACGATGGCGTGGCGCAGGTAGCGGCGCGCATCGACCCCGACGTTGAGCGGCAGGTAGCGGTAGACGCGCGCGGCGTCGGCGCGCAGCAGCCGCCCTTGGAGCTCGAGCAGGCCCGGAAAGCGCGAGCGCGCCGGGCTGAGGGTGGGGTCGGCGCTGCGCCAAACCAGTTGCAGTTCGGCTTCGAGGTCGGCGTTGCGCAGCCGCACCCGGGGCGCTTCGACGCGGATTCCCTCGGCGTTCACCTGCCATTGGAAACCGGCTTGCAGCAAGTCCAAGTCCACCTGCGCTTGCTCAAACACGCCGGGCAAGTCGAGCTGCCCGTTTTCAAGGCGCAGCTCGGCCTGGCCGCCGCTGGGGCTGAGACTGAAGTCGAGCTGGGCCCCGCGCACGCCGGGGCGCCCGGGTGTGTGCACGTCCCAGCCGCCGGCGTGGCGGTACACCGGCGGCGCGGCCCCGGCGCGCAGGCTGGCGTTGCGCAAGCGCCCGCTGGCGCTCCAGGTGGCAGCGGGCGCGCCCGCGCCTGTGCCTGCGCCCGCATCGGCCTTGGCTGGGGCTGCGCTCCATTGCAGGGCAATCTGCTCCACCAAGCCGCTGGGCGCGGTCTCGCGCAACCAATGGTGCACCGGCTCGGGCAGGGGCAGTTGCAGCGCCAGCTGGCTCAGCACCTGCGCATCGAGTTGCTGGCCTTGGAGCGCAAACCCCGCCGGAGCCGTGCCGTCGCTGCGGGTGTGCTGGTAGCGCACGTTGCCCCCCGGCCAGACCAACCCGGCGGCGGTGCGAAAGCCCAGCCCGTGGGTGCTCAGGGTGGTTTGCAGGCCCTCGTGCTGCAGTTCGAGCCGGGTTTGCAGCTGCTGCAATTCAAACGGCTGTGCCACTTGCGGCCATTGCAGCTGCACCCGCTGCAGGCCAAGGTCGGCGCTGGCCTGCTGCAGCGCACCCTGCTGCCAATCCAGCCAAAGCCGGACCGCCCCCTGCCCTTGTTGCACCTGCACCCCCAGCCAGCCGGGCGCATCGGCGTAATGCTCCAGGTGCTGCAAATCCATCCAAGGCAGATCGGCGTAGAGCGTGCCGCTCCATTGGCGCCATGGGCTGGCCCCGGTCTGCCACCAGGGTCGGGTGAATTGGGCTTGCACGCTAAAGCGTTGCCCCCAAGCCGGGGGCGGAGAAGCGTCGAGCCGGAATTGGTGCGCGCGGCCGCTGTGGCGCGCCACCCAATCGATGCCCGTGAGCACCAACGGCCCCGTGCCGGGTCGGGTGTCGTCGTGCCAGCGCAAAGTGCCTTGCAAAATCGCCAATTCGGTTTGGGCCAGCAACCAGTCGGCCAAGGGGCTGCCCGCGCCCTGGTGCTGCAGGTCGCCCAAGTCGATGCCGCCCAGCAGCAGGCGGCCGTCGGCGCGGCGGCGCAGATCGAGTACGGGGCGCTCCACGATGAGCTGATCGAAACCCAGCCGCCAGAGCGAATGCAAAGAGATCGCCGCACGCACGCTGGGCAGGCGCAGCGCCTCGCCGCCGTAGGCGTCGCGCAGCACCACATCGCTCAGGTGCAGGCTGGGCACCGGGCCGCTGGAGTTGGCCTGCAGCGAACCGATCTCGACCTTCACCCCCAGCCTGTCGCTGGCTATGCGCTCCAGCGCCGGACGCCATTCGTCAACTCTTGGCACAATGACCCAATGCAATGCGGCCCAACTGAGCCCCAGCAGCAGCCACGCAACCGCCAGCAGCCACAACAGCGCACGCAGCAAACCGGCTTGCCAGTGCAGCCAGCGGGGCGATGTGGGGGGGTTGGGTTTATCGAGCACACCAAATTATGATGGTCAGCGCCTCTTTGGCCCCTGCCGGCCCCGATCGATTTGTATCAAAACCTCTCGAAGCGGCGGCCCACTCCCGTTTTGTGCAGCGCATCCGGCGCCGCTACCCGGCCGAATTGGCGCTGTTGCCGCCCGGTCCGCCCAGTGCCGCCTTGATGCGCCAAACGCTGGCCGCGCTGCAGCAGATGGGTTTGGATGCCGCTGCGGCGCTGCGGGTGTTGCGCCACTTGGTGCTGGAGCGGCTGGCGGTGCTCGATGTCGAGCACGAGGCCCCCTTGGCCGAGGTCACCGGGGCCATGACCGATCTGGCCGAGCTGGCGCTCAACACCGCCCTGCAGCAGGCGCTGCTCGAACTCGACGAGCAGCACGGCGCGCCCACCTGTCCCGCTCGGTCGGATGCGTCGGCCGCCGCGCCGCCGTGCCGGGCCCAGTTGTGGATCGTGGGCATGGGCAAACTGGGTGCGCGGGAGCTCAATGTGTCGAGCGACATCGACCTGATCTACATCTACGACCAGGATGGAGAAACGCTGGGCAACGCACTGGGCCGCGGGCGCATCAGCAACCACGAGTATTTTGCCAAGGCGGTCAAGCGCATTTTTGGCCTGATCGGCGACAGCACCGAGCACGGCCAGGTGTTTCGGGTCGATCTGGCGCTGCGGCCCAATGGCAATTCGGGCCCGCCCGCGCTCTCGCTCGACGCGCTGGAAGAGTATTTTTTGGTGCAGGGGCGCGAGTGGGAGCGCTTTGCCTGGCTCAAAAGCCGCGTGGTGGCGCCGCAGCAAGCCATCGAGGCCGACACCCCGCACGCCCTGCGGGCCTTGGTGCAGCCCTTTGTGTTCAGGCGCTACCTCGACTACAACGTGTTTGAGGCGCTGCGCAGCCTGCACCAGCAAATTCGGAACCACGCCGCCAAACGGGCCGCCGGCCATCCGGGCCGCTTGCACGATGTCAAGCTCTCGCGCGGGGGCATCCGCGAGATCGAGTTCACGGTGCAGTTGTTGCAGGTGGTGCGGGCCGGCCAATTCCCCGAGCTGCGCACCCGCGCCACGCTGGAGGCGCTGACGCGGCTGGTGCGCGCCGGCCTGATGACCGAAGCCAAGGCCACCGCGCTGGGGCAGGCCTACGAGCTGCTGCGCAAGGTGGAGCACCGCATCCAGTACCTGGACGACCAGCAAACCCACCTGCTGCCCACCCGCGACGACGACTTGCTCTGGATTGCCCAGACGCTGGGTTTTGCCGACACCGCCGGCTTTTTGTGCGTGCTCGACGCTCAGCGCGAGCTGGTGGCACAAGAATTCGACACCCTGCTCGGTGCCGGTGCGCTGCCCTGCAACGGCAAGGGCTGCAACGGCCATGCGCCGGCGAGCGCCGACGACTTGCAAGCCGTGCTGGGGCAACTGCCGCCCGGACTGGCGCTGCGGGTGGCGCAATGGACCGAATCGCCGCGCGTGCAAGGCCTGCGCGAGGGCGCGCGCCAGCGCCTGCTGCGGCTGCTGCAACGCACCGGGGCGTGGCTCGAAGCCGGGCGGGTCAGCGAGAGCGCCGCGCTGCGCCTGTGCGACTGGATGGAGCCGCTGCTGCGCCGCGAGAGCTACCTGGCGCTGTTGCAGGAGCGCCCGGCGGTGCATGAGCGGCTGCTGCGCATGCTGGGGGCGGCGCAGTGGCCGGCGCGCTATCTGCTGCGCCACCCGGGCGTGATCGACGACTTGGCCGGGCAGCAGCTCTACCAGGAGCGCTTCGAGGCGCCGCAGTTCGAGGCCGACCTCGAGGCACGCCGGCAGGCGCTGGCCGCCAGCGGCGAAGACGATGAAGAAGGGCTGCTGGACCTGCTGCGCCGCGCCCACCACGCCGAGGTTTTTCGCACGCTGGCGCGCGACGTCGAAGGCGTGCTGACGGTCGAGCAGGTGGCCGACGACCTGAGCGCCCTGGCCGACGCGGTGCTGCGCGTGAGCGGGCGCTGGTGCTGGCAGCGCCTCAAGCAGCGCCACCGCGATGAGCCGCGTTGCGCCATCATCGGCTACGGCAAGCTCGGTGGCAAAGAGCTCGGCTACGGCAGCGACCTCGACATCGTGTTCGTCTACGACGACCCGGACGAGCGCGCCAGCGAAGTCTATGCGGCGCTGGTGCGCAAGCTCATCAACTGGCTCACCGTCAAGACCGGCGAAGGCGACCTGTACGAAATCGACACCGCGCTGCGTCCCAATGGCAGCTCGGGCCTGTTGGTGACGAGCTTCGAGGCGTTCCAGAACTACCAGCAAAACCGCGGCAGCAACACCGCCTGGACCTGGGAGCACCAAGCCATCACACGGGCCCGTTGCGTGCTCGGGCCGCCCGACCTGGTGCAGCGCTTCGAGGCGGTGCGCCAGGCGGTGCTGACGGCGCCGCGCGAGCGCACCGCGTTGGCGGCCGAAATCTGCGCCATGCGCGAGCGCCTGCGCCAGGCGCACCCGGTGCGTGCGGGGCGGTTTGACATCAAGCACAGCCCGGGTGGCATGGTCGATGTGGAGTTCGTGGTGCAGCACCTGGTGCTGGCACACGCCGCTGCGCACCCGGCGCTGTGCCACAACAGCGGCAACATCGCTTTGCTGCACGCCGCCGAGCAAGCGGCCCTGCTGCCACCCGGCATGGGGCAGGCGGCGGCGCACGCCTACCGCGCCCTGCGCCAGCGCCAGCACCGGGCGCGGCTGGACGAAGCCAGCACGCAGATCGACCCGGCGCTGGTGGCCGAGCACAGCGCGGCCGTGCGTGCGCTGTGGGCGCAGGTGTTTGGCGCTTGCGGCGGTGGGCAAGCGGCGGCCTGATCCGCGGCTGCACCCATGAGGGTTTTCAGGGGGGAGCCCACGCCCCCGGATGCACCCTTGTTGGCATATAGTCCCAAATCTAATCGTTGCACTTGGAGCCACGCCATGGCCGACACTTTTCCCAACCCGATGGGTTTATGCGGTTTCGAGTTTGTCGAATTCGCCTCCCCCGCGCCCCAGGTGCTGGAACCCTTGTTCGAGCAGATGGGTTTTAGCCTGGTGGCGCGGCACCGCTCCAAAGACGTGCTGCTGTACCGCCAGGGCGGCATCAACTTCATCGTCAACCGCGAGCCCAAAAGCCTGGCGGGCTACTTCGCCGCCGAGCACGGCCCGAGCGCCTGCGGCTTGGCGTTTCGGGTCAAGGATGCGCACCGGGCCTACGCGCGGGCGCTCGAGCTGGGCGCGCAACCGGTTGAAATCCCCACCGGCCCGATGGAGCTGCGCCTGCCGGCCATCAAGGGCATCGGCGGCGCGCCGCTGTACCTGATCGACCGCTATGAAGAGGGCAAAAGCATTTACGACATCGATTTCGAATTCTTGCCCGGCTTTGCCGACCCCGCCAGCCGCCACCCCGTGGGCCACGGCTTCAAGCTGATCGACCACCTGACGCACAACGTCTATCGCGGCCGCATGGCCTACTGGAGCGGCTTCTACGAAAAGCTGTTCAACTTCCGCGAAATCCGCTATTTCGACATCCAGGGCCAGCACACCGGCCTGACCAGCCGCGCCATGACCGCCCCCGACGGCCTGATCCGCATTCCGCTCAACGAGGAGTCGGGCCGCAACGGTGGCCAGATCGAAGAGTTCCTGATGCAGTTCAACGGCGAAGGCATCCAGCACATCGCCTTGCTCACCGACGACATTCTGGCCAGCGTCGATGCGCTGCAACTGGCCGGCATTCCCCTGCTGAGCGCGCCCAACGACATCTACTACGAGATGCTGCAGCAGCGCCTGCCCGGCCACGGCGAGCCCACCGCCGAGCTGCAGGCGCGCGGCATCTTGCTCGACGGCAGCACCGCCAATGGCGAAAAGCGTTTGTTGCTGCAAATTTTCAGCCAGACCCTGCTGGGCCCGGTGTTCTTCGAGTTCATCCAGCGCAAGGCCGACGAGGGCTTTGGCGAGGGCAACTTCAAGGCCCTGTTCGAAAGCCTGGAGCGCGACCAGATGCGCCGGGGCGCGCTCCAAGTGGCCACTGCCTGATGCCGCACCCAACACCCGAACCGGAGCCAACGTCCATGCACAAGCTCGAAGGCGCAGCCTTGCAAACCCAGCTCGACCGGCTGCCGCGCTGGCACTTCAACCCGGAGCGCCATGCGGTGGAGCGGCGTTTGGTATTCAGCGATTTCAACGCCGCCTTTGGCTTCATGAGCCGGGTCGCCTTGGCCGCCGAGCAACGCAACCACCACCCCGAGTGGGCCAACGTCTACAACCGGGTCGAGATCGCCTTCACCACCCACGAGGCGGGCGGGCTGAGCCTGCGCGACATCGAATTCGCGCTCTGGGTGGACGGGGTGGCGTCCCACATGGGTGCCTGACAGACCCCGGTCTGGCCGATCTTCACCATGCCCATTGCCAGTCAGGACGACCCGTCCGCAGCGCTTCCATGTCTAAAACTGTGATGCAAGCGCCTGCCAACGGCCCATCATCCGGCGGGCTGCCGGATTTGTATGCCGAACCGGGGCACCTGATCCGGCGCGCGCACCAGACCGCCGTGGCGGTGTTTTACGAGGTGCAGGGCCGACAAGTCACGCCGGTTCAGTACGCCATCCTGCGGGCTTTGTTTGAGCACCCCGGCATCGATCAGGTGACTTTGGCCGGGCTGGTCGATCTGGACACCTCAACCGCGGCCGACATTGCGGTTCGGCTGGAGCAAAAAGGCTGGATCGTGCGCGAGCGTTTGCCACGGAGGCAGCGCAGCCTGTTCTTGACCGAAGACGGCCGGGGCGTATTGCTCGCCATGCTGCAGCGGGCCGATGCCATGAGCCGGCAATTGCTGCAGCCGCTGGAAGCGGATGAACAGGCCGAGTTGATGCGCCTGTTGCGCAAATTTCTGCGTTGGCCCAGCCAGACAGAGGCCGCGCTTCGGGATAACCCCTAACTCTCATGAATCCTGCGCGACACCCCGGACGATGGAAGACACTGAGGGGGTGTGCGGGCGAGCTTGGGTAGAGGTCGGTCAAACCTTTGATGGCACATTGACCGCGATTCCTAACTTGACCCGCCGCCGACCACTCGTACCCTGGATTGCCTGCGGGCGCTGCCCTGACCCAGTCGGATCAGTGCATGCCTGACAGCCCACATTAAATGGAGCCGCCGGGCTTGCCCGGCAGGCCGTTGGTCTGCGGCACCCATGCTTGCCCTGCACGCTTGTGATTATCGTTCAAGCTGCTAGGAGAGATGCAATGGATTTGACCCCGATGCACAAGCGCGTGCTCGCGCTCGATGTTCACCAAGCCAAGATCACCGCGTGTGCCGTCGTCGAGCACGATGACGGCCGCGTGCAGGTGACCAAGCGCGACTTTGGTGCCTTCAAGCGTGATCGGCGCGCCTTGGCGCAGTGGGCGCTGCAAATCGCACCCGAGGTAGTGGTCATGGAGAGCACGGGCGTGTACTGGAAGAGCCCGTTTGCGGCACTGGAGGCGGTGGGCATCATCGCTTGGGTGGTCAACGCAAGGCACGTCAAGGCCGTGCCCGGTCGCAAGACCGACATGGCCGATGCGCAGTGGCTGGCCACGCTGGCGCGTGCGGGGCTGCTGCGCGCCTCGTTCATCCCTCCCCAGCTCATGCGCCAACTGCGCTTGGTTGCACGCCAGCGGCAAAAGCTGGTGGGCATGTGCAGCGCCGAGAAGAACCGGCTGCACAAGGTGCTGGTGGATGCGGGCATTCGCCTCAACGTGCTGGTCTCCGACATCCACGGCAGCAGTGCGCGTGCGATGATCAAGGCGCTGATTGTCGGCCAGCCCATGCACGAGGTGCTCGATCACAAGGGGCGGCTGCGTGCCAGCCGAGACGAGTTGTTCGAGGCCCTATGCACCGAGCAGTTCAGCGCCGCGCACCGCTTCGTAGCCGATGAGATCATGCAGCACATCGAGTCTCTGGAGCGGCGCATAGCGGGCTTTGATCGGTACTTGCTCGAAGGTCTGCGGCCCTGGCGGGCGCAACTGACGCTGCTGCAAACCATTCCCGGCATCGACGAGCAGGGCGCGGCCATGCTGCTGGTAGAGATTGGCGCAGACATGAGCGTCTTTGGCAGCGCTGAGCGCCTGGCTAGCTGGGTCGGCATTTGCCCGGGCAACAACGAGAGCGCGGGCAAGCGCAAGTGCGGGCGCATCCGCAAGGGCAACGCTTGGGTGCGAAGGCTGTTGTGCGAGTTTTCCCAAGCTGCGGCTCGAACGCGCTGTGCGCTCAAGGCCAAGTTCGATGCGCTGACTATCCGCAAGGGGCGCAAGAAGTCCATCATCGCGCTGGCGCACAAGATGCTGCGCACCATCTACGCCATGCTCACCCATGGCACCCACTACCGGGACAAGGAGGTTGATTATGAGGCGCTCAACGTCGAGCGCAACGCCCCACGCTGGATGAAGATGCTGCTCAAACACGGCTTCATCACCAATCCCGCAGCCGCAGCCGCCTGAGGCTGACCTACCCGCTGATCTCGCGGCCCCGGCCAGCCTGAGGTCAGGATGAGTCTCGGCTGCTGGTGGGGTGTCTTCCACATTAACGCAAGGCCCTTGATCTGGGGCCTTGGATTCGCTACAGTGGCATTCATTCAGTATGCTGAATAAAGGAGTTTTCATGTTCCTCAAAAATACTTGGTACGTGGCCTGCAACGCCCACGAGATCGATGAGCGCCTGCTCGGGCGCACCATCTGCAACCAAAAAATCGTGTTCTACCGCGACGAGCACGGGCAGGTGGCGGCGCTGGAGGACTTTTGTCCGCACCGGGGCGCGCCGCTCTCGTTGGGCAAGCTGTGCCAGGGCAAGCTGACGTGCGGCTACCACGGGCTGGAAATGGGCCGCGACGGCCACACGGTGGCCATGCCGGGGCAGCGCGTGCAAAAATTTCCCGCCATCAAAAGCTACCCGGTGCAGGAGCGCTATGGCTTCATCTGGGTCTGGCCCGGCGACGCCAGCCTGGCCGATCCGTCCCAGATTCCCCACATGGCTTGGTATGACAACCCGCAGTGGGCCTACGGCGGTGGGACCTACCACGTGCGCGCCGACTACCGCCTGATGATCGACAACCTGATGGACCTCACGCACGAGACCTACGTGCACTCGACCAGCATCGGGCAGCCGGAGATCGACGAAACCCCGTGCGAAACCACGGTCGAGGGGGAAGCGGTGGTGACCAGCCGCTTCATGCAGCGCATACCCGCGCCGCCGTTTTGGCGCGCCGCCCTGCGCGCCAAGGGGCTGGCCGACGAGGTGCCAGTGGACCGCTGGCAGATTTGCCGCTTCACCCCGCCCAGCCACGTGATGATCGAGGTCGGGGTGGCGCACGCCGGCCATGGCGGCTACGATGCGCCGGACGCGCACAAGGTGTATGCCGTGGTGGTGGATTTCATCACCCCCGAGACCGAGCATACGATGTGGTACCACTGGGGCATGGCGCGCCAGTTCAACCCAAACGATGCCGTCCTGACCGCACAAATTCGCGACGGCCAAGGCAAAATCTTTGCCGAAGATCTAGAAATGCTGGAGCGCCAGCAGCTCAACCTGAGCGCCCATCCGGCGCGCAAATTGCTCACCCTCAACATCGACGCCGGCGGGGCGCACGCGCGCCGCATCCTCGACCGTTTGCTGTCGGCCGAGCAGGCGGCGCTGCGCGCCTGAAACGGTGCGCGGTCCTTAGTCTGCGGTGATGTTGCGCTCGCGCACGACGCGCCCGTAGCGCTCGCTGTCTGAGCGCGACAGCGCGAGGAACTGTGCCGGCGTCAAGGGCGTGGGTTCGGCGCCGAAGCCGCGGATCGGGTCGATCACGCCCTGCACCAGCAGCGCGCTGTTGATCGCGCGGTTGAGGCGCTCGACGATCGGTGCCGGCGTGCCAGGCGGAGCCCAGAAGCCATGCGAGGTGCCGACATCAAAATCGGCCAGCCCCAGTTCGCGCAAGGTCGAGACGTTGGAGAACTGCTCGACGCGGCGCTGCCCGGTCACGGCCAGCATGTTCAGTCGACCGGCGGCGCGCACATGCTGGAACGACACGCCCGGATCGAAGGCCCAGTCGACCGTGTTGGACAGCAGGGCTTGCACGACGTCGGCTGAGCCACGGTACGGGATGTGCGTGGCTTGGGTGTTGGTCGCGGCCAGCAGCATTTCGGCGGCGATGTGGGGCGAGCTGCCGTTGCCGGGCGAGCCGAAATTGAGGCGGCCCGGGTTGGCGCGCAGGTGGCGCAAGAAACCGGCGTAGTCGTCGAAGGGCAGGCCGGCGCGGGTGACCAAGAACAGCTCGAAACGCGCCGCCGCCGCCACCGGAACCATCTCGCGCAGCGGGTCGTAGGCCAAGCGCACCAGGTGCGGGCCGATGGCCATGGTGCTGCCAGCGATGAGCCCGAACGTATAGCCGTCGGGTGTGGCGGTGTGCAAGGCGTTGAGGCCAATCATGCCGGCACCGCCCGAGCGGTTTTCCACGACCACGGGCTGGCCCAGCGACTGCGAAATTTGTTGCCCTACCGACCGTGCCACGATGTCGGGTGTGCTGCCAGGAGCGAAGTTGACGAGCAGGCGCAGCGGCCGAGTCGGAAAAGATTGCGCCCACGCAGGCAGCAGCGGCGCGCTCAAGGCAAGCCCCGCGCCCAGAGCGAGCATGTGGCGGCGGGAATGGCGAATGGGTGGGTTCATGTTTGTCTCCGTGCGCCAGTCAGAGCTGGCGCGTTGTGGTGAAAGAAAGGGTCACACATTGAAGGATCAGCCAGCCGGGCCGGTCTTGATCTGCCTCAATTCAAGTCAACCTACCATGAAAACCGACCCAGTCCGCTCGCTTTGGACGGCAACAGATGAAGGGTGGCCTGCTAGGCGGTCGGGTGTGGGGTGGATTCATGGTCAACCGGGCAACGGCTGGTCAAAACGGGTAGTGGCGCGGCGTGGTTTGCAGGGTGATCCAGCGCAGTTCGGTGAACTCGGCCACCCCGGCCTTGCCGCCAAAGCGACCCAGCCCCGAGCCCTTGACGCCGCCAAAGGGCATCTGCGCCTCGTCGTGCACCGTGGGGCCGTTGACGTGGCAAATGCCGGAATCGATCTGGCGCGCCACGTTGAAGGCGCGCGCGAGGTCGGCGCCGAAAACGGCGGCCGAGAGGCCGTATTCGTTGTCGTTGGCGCAGGCCACGGCCTGCTGCGTGTCTTTGACGCGCACGATGCACTTGACCGGGCCGAAGGTCTCTTCGTGGTAGATGCGCATGGCCGGCGTCACGTGGTCGAGCAAGGTGGCCGGCATCAGGGTGCTGTCGGCCTTGCCGCCGCAGAGCAGCTTGGCGCCTTTGGCCAGGGCGTCGTCGATCAACTCGTTGCAGTGGTGCACGGTGTGCATGCCGATCACCGAGCCCAGCACCACCGGCTCGGGCTTGCGCGGGTCGCCCAGTGGCAGCGCCTTGGCCTTGTCGGCAAAGCGGCGCACGAACTCGTCGGCCACTTTCTGATCGACGATCACGCGCTCGGTGCTCATGCAGATCTGGCCGCTGTTGGCAAAGCAGCCAAAGGCAGCGGCGTTGACGGCGTCTTCAAGGTCGGCGTCGTCGAGCACGATCAGCGGCGCCTTGCCGCCGAGTTCGAGCACCACCGGCTTGAGATGGCGCGCGCAGGTGACGGCGATGATTTTGCCAACCCGGGTGCTGCCGGTGAAATTGACGCGCCGCACCGCCGGGTGCGCGATCATGGCATCGACCACCTCGGCGGCATCGGCCGGGGCATTGGTGAGGTAGTTGACGACGCCGGGCGCAAAGCCCGCTTCCTGGAAGGCTTCGACGATCAGGGCGTGGGTGCGCGGGCAGTTTTCGCTGCCCTTGAGCACCACCGTGTTGCCGCACGCCAGCGGGGTGGCGATGGCGCGCACGCCCAGAATGACGGGCGCATTCCACGGCGCGATGCCCAGCACCACCCCGGCCGGCTGGCGCATGCCCATGGCCAAGCTGCCGGGTACGTCGGACGGAATCACCTCGCCGGCCACTTGGGTGGTGAGCGAAGCGGCTTCGCGGATCATGCCCGCAGCCAGCATCACGTTGAAGCCCCCCCACGGGCCCGTGGCGCCGGTTTCGGCGGCCATGGCCTCGATGAAGGCCGGGGTTTTGGCTTGCAGGGCATCGGCGGCCTTGAGCAGCAGCGCACGGCGTGCGTTGGGCCCGACTTGGCTCCAGCTTTTGAAGGCTTCGGCGGCGGCTTCCACGGCCAGCACCGCGTCGGCGGGCGAGGCCGCCGGGGCCCGTGTGGCCACGGTGCCGTCGAGCGGGTTGCGGCGCTCGAAGGTGGCGCCGCGCTCGGCGCTCACTTTGAGGCCGTTGATCAACATAGATAAATCAGACATTTTGGGCTCCAGATAAAACAGCGATAAAAAATGACGATGGGGTGGGGCAGATCGAATTCGGGCCTGCGTCTACGCAGCGGCCTTGGCGGCCGCTGCTGCCCGAGGTGTGGCGGGGGCCGCAGCGGCACCGAGGTAGGCCTCACGGATCACGCTCGAGCGCGCCAGCAATTTGGCCGCTCCGCTGGCGACCAGCGTGCCGCGCTCCATCACATAGCCGCGGTCGGCCACCGCCAGCGCCTTTTTTACGTTTTGCTCCACCATCAGCACGGTGGTGCCGTTGTCGGCGATGCGGCGTGCAATGTGCAGCAATTCATCGACCATGCGCGGCGCTAGGCCGAGCGAGGGTTCATCGAGCATCAACAGCCGGGGCGCACTCATCATGGCGCGCGCCACCGCCACCATCTGCTGCTCGCCACCGCTCATGGTGCCGGCCAGTTGGCTGGCGCGCTCCTTGAGTTTGGGGAAGTCGATGAAGGCCTGATCTAGGCGCTGGGCGCGCAGGCCCTTGGGCACCAGCCAGCCGCCCAGCTCCAAGTTCTCGCGCACCGTCAACTGCGGGAACAGTTGGCGGCCTTCGGGCACCAGCACGACCCCGGAGCGGACGATTTCATGCGTTTTGCTGGGCAGCTCGGCATCATCGAGCCAGACGTGGCCGCTGCGCCCGATCAGGCCGTTGAGGGCCTTGAGCAGGGTCGATTTGCCCGCTCCGTTGGGGCCCAGGATCACGGTCAGGCCGGGCAGCACCTCGAGCGACAGGTTGCGCAGCACCAGAAAATTCCCATAGCCGGCGCTCAAATCCTCGACCCACAGGCGGGCGGCGGCCTGCTCGTTCAGGTTGAAGGGGGTGTTGCGGTACCACATCATGTGGCGTTCTCCATCTCGTCGCCCAGGTAAGCCTCGATCACGTCCGGGTTGCGCACCACCTCGGCCGGGGTGGCGTCGGCAATCTTGCGCCCTTGGTGCAGCACGATCACGCGCTCGACGTGGCGCAGCAGCGTGGTGACGGCGTGTTCGATCCAGATCACGCTCAGGTCGAGTTCGTCGCGGATGCGCCGGATCAGTTGCGCCATGTTTTCGAGTTCGGACTCGGTCAGGCCGGCGGCCACTTCATCGAGCAGCAGCAGCCGTGGCCGCGTCGCCAGCGCCATGGCGATTTCGAGCAGGCGCTGCTGTGAGGGCGTGATGGCTGCCGCCGGGATTTCGCTCAGGTGCAGCAGACCGATCAGCTCCAGAATGCTCTCGGGCGTGCGCAAGGCCCATGGCACGCGTGCCTCGGGGCCCCAAAAAACCCATTTGCGGGACCGGCGACCGGCAAACTTGAGGCCAAACTCGACGTTGTCGCGCACCGACATTTCAGAGAACACGCGCGGCGTCTGAAAGGTGCGGGCAATGCCGTGCGCGGCAAAGCGGTGTGGGTTTTGGCCGATCAAATCGTGTCCATCAGCCAACAGTTGGCCACTGGTGGGGCGCAGCACGCCTGAGATGGCGTTGAAAAAGGTGGTTTTGCCGGCCCCGTTGGGGCCGATGATGCCGACCAGTTCGCCGGCACGAAACACCGCATCGACCCCGTCGACGGCGGTCAGGCCGCCAAAGCGCACCGTGACTTCACGCGCCTCCAGCAGGGGCGGTAGGTGGTTTTGTGGGTGCAGCTCAGACATGGCGGCGCTCCCGGGCGCGCTGGCGTGCCCGCGCCTCGTCGCGCGCCTGCTGGCCGCTCCATCGGTAGCGGCGCTCGCGCCAGCCGGCTTGCAGGGTGCACCAGGCGTCGCGCAGCATGAACCAGCGCACCGAGGCCAGCCCGCCGGGCAGGTAGAGCACGAACAGGATCAGCAACAGGCCGAGCGACATCATGTACAGCTCGGGCACCTGCAGCCGCAGCGTTTCTGCCAGGATGCTGAACAGAATTGCAGCCAGCAGCGGCCCCCAGAGCGTCATGGCGCCGCCTATGAGCGCGATCAGCACGGTCTGAAAACCAATGAAGGGGTTGAACACGGTGGTCGGGTCGATGTAGGTCCAGCGCACCGCCATCGCCGCCCCAACGGCCCCGGCAAAGGCGGCGGTGATGGCAAAGCCGCCGATCTTGACGAGACGGGTGTTCACCCCCAAGGTCTGGGCGCGTTGCTCATCGGAGCCAATGCCCAGCATGGCCAGCCCAAAGCGGGTGCGCCGCACCGCGATCGAGGTCGCCATCGCCGCCACGGCCAGCAGCAGCACGGTGTAATAGACCGTGCTGCTGTCGGGCGCCACCAAGATCATGCGCCCGACGGTGCCCGTGACCGTGCTTTCGTAGAAGGTGATCGAGTGGCGGATCAGCTCGGTCATGCCAAAGGTCAGGATGGCAAAGTAGGTGCCGCGCAAATGCAGCACCAGTGCGCCCATGAACACCGCCAGCAGCGCCGCCACCAAGGCCCCCAGCGCCACCACCTGCCACCAAGGGAAGGTCTCGACCAGCAGCGCACTGGTGTAGGCCCCGACACCGAAAAAGGCCGCCGTGGCCAGCGAGAGGTAGCGCGTGGTGCCGCAAAACAGCGCCCAACTGGTCGAGAGCGCCACGTACATCAGGCAGGTCAGGGCCATCGACAACACGAATTCGCTGGCAAAGCCGGGCAAGGCCACGGCCCAGCCGGCCAGCCCGAATAGGATCAGCACATCACGCAGCAGCGTTTGTTTAGAGTTCATGCCTTGCGCCCCTTGCGAGTAAACAAACCTTCAGGGCGCAACACCAATACGCCGATGAAAACCAGATAAGAAAGCAGCGCCTTGAGCGAGGGGCTGGTGTAATGCATGGCGATGGCTTCGATCACCCCCAGCAGCAGGCCACCCACCAGCGCCCCGCCCATGCTGCCAAAGCCGCCCAAGGCAATGACGATCAAGGCCGTGATGGTGAAGGCCTGCCCCATGTCGGGGCTGATGGTGTAGGCCATCGAGAGCAGCACGCCGGCCACACCCGAGAGCGCTAGGCCGATGCCGAACATCAGCGGATGCAGCCGCTTGGTGTCGATGCCCACCAGTTGCGCCCCCACGGGCGATTGCATCAGGGCACGCACGCCCTTGCCCAGCAGGGTCAGGCGCAGCAGCACGATCAGGGCCACGCAAAACAGCAGCGACAGCACGAAGATCAGCAGCTTGTTGAGCGCAAACTGGCCAAAACCCAAGTGCACCGGCTGCGACAGGTAGTCGTAGCCGCGGATGTCGCCACCCCAAACAAAGGTGACGAAGCTCTTGACCAGGAACATCATCCCAAAAGCAACCATCAGGCCGCGCGCCTCGAACACGTCCAGGTTGGGCGAGGTCTGCGTCAGGGGCCGGAAGCACAGCCAGTGCACCACCCAGCCCAGCAACAGCATCAAGCCAAAGGTCAGGGGCAGCATCAGCAGCGGCGAGACACCAAAATAGGTGTGCACCATCCAGGTCAGGAAGGCGCCCACCAATAAAAACTCGCCGTGGGCGATGTTGAGGATGCGCATCAGCCCGTACTGGAGGTTGAGCCCCAGGGCAATGAGCGCATAGATGCCGCCGGTGATGAGGCCGGAGGCGATCAGCTCGATCCAGGCAGAAATGGACATGGGTGTGCGAGTGTGCAGGCCAAGGTGCGGCACGGCCCAGGGGAGGGCCGCCGCGCCAGGCGGGTGCCGGCGAAATTACCAGGCGGGTTTGTTCGGGTTGAGTGCCGCCGTGGCCACGGCGCGCGGCCAGACCACCTCGAACTCGCCCCGCTGCCATTGGCCCACCGTGCCTGGTGTGCCCACGTTTTCGCTGCCGCTAAAGCGGATGTCACCGACGATGGTGCGGTGCGTGTTGCCGGCCACGAAATCGCGGATGGCCCGCCGATCCAGCCCGACCCGGGCCACGGCAGCGCTCAGAATCTCCAGCGCCGCCCAGGTGTGTCCGCTGGCCCAGCGGTCGGGCTCGCGGTTGTGGCGCGCCACATGGGCCTCAAAATAGGCCTGTGCCCCGGGGCTGCTGCGGCGGTTCCACGAGCCCATGCCCATCACGCCTTCGGCGCCGGTCGGGGTCATGACTTCGCGAAACATCGGAAACGCGGTCCCGACCGAGGCATAGAAAAAGCGCGGGTTGAAGGCGATCTCGCGCGACTGGCGGCTGGCCAGCACGGTGTCGGGCGGGTAGGTGAAGCCGACGAAGGCGTCTGGGTTGCGGGCTTTCATGGAGCGCAGCACCGGGGCCAGATCGCGCACGCCCAGCGGGTAGCTGCGGTGGTCCACCATCTCGATGCCGCTGCCCTGCAAGGCCACGCGCAAGGCGGCAAAGTTCTCCAGCCCGAACAGGTCATCGACGTAAATGCAGGTTAGGCTGCGCACGCCGTTGGCGCGCAACATGTCAACCAGCGCACCCACCATGGCAGCGGGCTGTTGCAGCGTCAGAAAGAAAAAGGGCAGGCGCAGCTCGACCAAGCGTCTGGAGAGTGCGGTCGGGGCCAGGAAGGGGTAGCCGTGGCGGTTGGCCAGCGGAGCGACGGCAAAGTTGGCGCTGCTGCCCCAAGGCGGCAGCACCAGATCGACGCGCTCGCTGCCCATCAGGCGCTCGTAGGTGCGGATCACGGTTTCCATGTCGCTGCGGTCATCGACGCCGATCAGTTCGATCGGGCGCCGCACACCCTGCACGTTGAGGCCCCCGGCGGCATTTTGCTGCTCGGCCCACAGGATGTAGTTGGGCTCTTGGCTGGTCTGGGCACCCACCGTCCACGGGCCGGTGCGCGACATGGAGTAGCCGATGCGCACGGGGGCCGCTTGGGCCAGCAGGGGGGGCGCGACGGCCAAGGCGCCTAGGGCGGCTGCGCTGCCTTGGATGACGGTGCGACGCGTGGGGTGGTTCATGTTTGTCTCCTAGTGGGGATGCGGGGGTGTATGAATCGTAGAAGTTTGCCGCATTGAGCGCTTGCACCACGGTGCACGGCGATTTGACGATGCGTGCAGCCAAGCTCGGGATTACCCTAGCCCAAAAGGCTGGTTAAAACCGAACGCGAGCCCGATAATTTGGCGCACACCCAACCCGGAGCGTGTAATGACCCCGTCCCAGTCTATGAGCACCGATATGTTCCCGTCCAGGGAGCGGCCGTTGGTTTGGGCTGACTGGATTTCGTGCCATTTTGGGGGTCTGGATTCGGATCTGTACGGCGACAGCGGCTTTGACGGCCGGGTGCTGTCGAACCGGGCCGGCGAGGTGGTGCTGACCAAGCTGGAGGCCAACCGGCACCGGGTCATGCGCAGCAGCAAGATGGCGCGCACGGCCGAAAACTGTTACCTCAAGATCGTGGCGCCGTGGCAAGGCAGCGCTGCCGTCGAGCAACACGGTCGCCAAGCTTGGGTGCGGCCGGGTGGGTGGGCCATTTACGACACCACCGGCAGCTACGAGGTGGCCAACCCGGAGCAGGTCGAGCACCTGATCGTCATGTTGCCCAAGGCGCACTTGCTGGAGCGCGGTCTCAGGCTCGAACCGCTGATGGCGCGCCACGTGGGAGGCTCAAAGGGCATTTCACGGGTGGCGCTGGAGGCCATGCGCAGCACGTGGCAGGAGCTGCCGGCCATGGGCGAGCAGGCTGCGCGCGGGGCCGGGGAGGCGATCGTGGATCTGGTGCGTCTCTCTTTGCTGGAGCTGGCGGGGCGCTCAACGGGTACCACGCAGATGGAGGCTTTTCGGGATCGCATCCGGAGTTACATCGGCCACCATCTGCGTGATCCGGCGCTTAGCATCGAGCGCATCGCGGTGGCGCTCAACTGCAGCAAGCGCCACTTGCACAATGCCTTCACCGAGGAAGAGGGGACCTTGGCCCTGTACATTCTGCGGCGGCGACTGCAGGCGTGCATGCGCGATTTGAGCAACCCGGAATTGACCGCGCGCACCATCACCGAAATTGCCTTGTCGTGGGGCTTCAACCAGAGCGCGCACTTCAGCCGGGTGTTCCGCGAGCACACCGGTTTGTCGCCCAGCGATTACCGCCGGCTGCAGCGCCGCAACCCGGCGCAGGCACACTGAAGCGCGGCGTGTTTGGCAGCTAACGCACGGCCGCACACCCCCGCACCACCTGCTGCGCCAGCCGCCCCAACGCCAGCCACGGGTCGGCGGGCCAGTCGGGGTGGCGCAGCCCCTTGACGATGCCATCGACGGTGTGGGCGGCCAGCAGCCAGCGTTCGAGCTGCGCCAGCGCCAGCCGGGGCAGCACGCGCTCGAAACGCTTTTCGCGCGCGCCCCAGACGCGCTGCTCGCGCAGCGCCAGCGGCAGTGGCTTGCCTTGCGCCTGCTCGGATTTCACGCGCCACAGGGCGCGGATGTCTTCGGCCAGTGCCCAGTGCACCAGCACGGCGGCGCTGCCATCGGCTTGCAGGCCGTCGAGCATGCGCTGCACGCGCAGCGGCTGCGCATCCAGCACCGCTTCGGCGAGCTTGAAGGGGTCGTGGCGCGCCACGTCGAGCACGGCGCGTTCGATCTGCTCAAAGCCCAGCTCACCGGCCGGGTAGAGCAGCGCCAGCTTTTGGATTTCCTGGTGCGCCGCCAGCAGATTGCCCTCGACCCGATCCGCCAGAAAATCCAGGCTGCGCTGGCCCTCGGCCCCGCTGGGCACGCGTTGGCCTTGCAGTTGCAGCCGCTGTGCGATCCAGACCGGCAGTTGGGCGCGCTCGACTGCGTCGATGCGCAGCGCCGGGCCGTGCTGCGCCAAGGCCGCAAACCAGGGGCTTTTGAGCGTGGTCGCATCCAGCCGCGGCAGCAGCACCAGCGTGAGCAGGTCGGGGTTGGCGGGGGCGGCTTCGGCCAGTTGCTGCAGCGCCGCTGCGCCGTCCTTGCCCGGTTTGCCTGAGGGCAGGCGCAGCTCCAGCAACTGGCGCTCGGCAAACAGGCTCTGGCTAAGGGCCGCGGCCCGCACCGCGCTCCAGTCGAAATGCGCGCCGCTGGCCACGAACACGCTGCGCTCCAGAAAACCCTGGGCGCGCGCGGCGGCGCGAATGGCGTCGGCCGCCTCTTGCACCAGCAGCGCTTCGTCGCCGTACACGGTGTAGAGGGGTTTGAGGCCGCGCTGCAACTGGGCGGTCAACTGGGCGGTCATGGGGGGTTCGGCTGGGCGTTCAAAGGGGAGGTGGGGCTTTGCATGGCGGCTTGCAGTGTAGCGGCTCGAGGCGCCAGGTCACGTGCCAAGACATGCGCCAAGACACGCACAAGGGCAGGCCAAGGCGCCGCCTCACTTGCTCTCCAGCACCAGGCGCTCCCCGCTTTCGCCCTGACTGAGCCGCTGGTGGTGCAGCCGCACCAGCGGATCGCTGGGGTAGCGCTGCGCCAAGTCGGCAAAGCGCGCCAGCGCCTCCTCATGCTGTTGCGCCAGCGCCTCATAGGCGGCCTGGTATTCGTCCGGTGGGGCGTAGGCGCTGGGTACCTCGGCGCACAGCGGCTCGAACACCGCCAGGTCTTGGCTCTTGCCCTTGAGCAGCAGGCGCCCGATCGGCCGCGCCGGCAGATCGCCACAGTCGGCCAAGGTGTGGCCCGAGACGCAAATGCGGGTGCCCAACTGCTTGTTGGCGCTCTCCAGCCGGGCGGCGGTGTTGACCGGATCGCCCAAGGCGCGGTAATCAAAAATGGCTTTGCCGCCAAAGTTGCCCACGATCACCTCGCCCGAGTGCACCCCGAGCCGGGTGTGGCCAAAGGGGATGCCGCGCGCCTGCAGCTCGCTGGCGTAGCGGCTGGCAAAAGCGTGCATCTCAAGCGCGCACAGCAGCGCGCGGCGCGGGTGATCGGGTTGCGGCACCGGGGCCGAAAACATGATCGCCACCGCATCGCCGACGATTCGGTCCAGCGTGCCCTGGTGCTTGAAGGCGATCTCGATCATCTGCTCCAGGTAGCTATTCAGCAGCCCGAGCGCCTCGCCGGGGTCGATTTTTTCCATCAGGGTGGTGAAGCCCGCCAGATCGGTGAATATGAAGCTGCAAGTCTGGCGCTGCCCGCCCAGGTTGAGGTCCTGCGGGTGCTCGACCAGGTATTCGACACGATTCGGCGAGACGTAGCGCGCAAACGCCTGTTTGATGAAGCGCTGCTGCTGCTCGCTGCGAAAGTGGTGCGCCAGACTGGCGACCACGAAGGCGGCGCTCCAGACCAGCACCGGGATCACGCTGTTGAACAGCAGGCCGTGGCTGCTAAAGGCCCACCAACTGCCCCATAGCGCGGCGCCGACCAGCAAAGCGCCGGCAGCAGCCGCCCAGAGCGCGCGGGCATAGATGGCCAACACCACCAGCAGCACCGTGCCGATGGCCTGCAGCAGCGCCTCCAGCCCCAGCGCCCAGGCCGGGCGAACCAGGAAATGCCCGCCCAGCGCCTGCTCCAGCGCCTGCGCGTGCGCTTCGACGCCAGGCATGATGCGGCCCAGCGAGTTGAAGCGCAAGTCCATCAGGCCCTGCGCCGAACTGCCCACCAGCACCAAGTGGCCTTGCAGCAGCGCCGGATCGACGCGGCCTTCGAGCAGCTTCCAGGCCGGGATGTAGCGCTCGGGCACCGGTTCGGTGTAGTGCAGCCAGAGCTCGCCCGTGGCCGTGGTGGGCAGGGTGAGGTCACCGATGCGCACTTCCTCCACGGCCGCACGGCCTTGCTCGGCGCTGCGCAGCAGCACGTTGCGCGCATCCAGCCCCACGCGCAGCGTTTCGGTGACCAGCGAGGGCACGAGCTGATCGCCCACACGCAACACCAGCGGCACCCGGCGCACCACGCCGTCGGCGTCGGGGACGAAGGTCAGGGCGCCGTTGCCAGCCGCTTGGCGCTCCAGCACCTCCAGCGCCGCCACGGCCGACTCGAAGCCGTGCAGGGCCTGGGGCTGCGCACCGCCCCCGACCCAGACGAAGCGCGCCGTCAGCGCGGGCTTGCGTTCCTCGGGGCGCGCGGGTCGCTCGCGCTGCAGCGAAAAACCCAGCACCACATGCCGGTCGGCCAGCGCCTGGCCCAGCAGCGCATCGTGGTCGGGCAGTTGCAGCAGGGTTTGGCGGGTCTGCGGGTCCAGCGGCCAGCGTTGCGCCACCGCCTGCGGCGAGGTGCGGTCGGGTTCGACGAACAAGATGTCGAGGCCGATTGCGGCCGCCCCGGCCTCGTTGAGCCGCTGCACCATTTCAGCCACCTGGGTGCGCGGCCACGGCCACTGCCCGATGCGCTGCAAGCTGGCCTCGTCGATGTCGATGATGCGCACCGGCTGCGCCTGATAGACCCGCGGCGACCAGCGCTGGTACTGGTCAAAAACCTGGTAGCGCAGGGCTTGCAGCAGCAGCGGATCGCTCACCAGCAGCAGCAGGCCCAAGCTTAAGCCCAACAGCGACAACCAAAAAGCCATGGCGCGCTGGTAGAGGTGTTTCATGGCAGTGGACTCGTTGGTGGAAGGGTTGCCAGCGCAAGCGCCGTCGTTCATGTATCATTATGAGCACAGTATGGTGCCCGCGTGCGAATGTTGCTTGGATTGGTGCTTTTCGCGTGGGTGCTGACGCTGCGGCTGCGCTTTATTTGGGCGCACATTTACCTATCCAGGAGCTGAGCGTGAAGCCACCCTTTCAACCCATTTGGTTTGTCCTGTGCCTAGCGGCCGCGTCGGCCCACGCCCAGTCCCAGTCCCAGCCGCAACCCTTGCCCGCGCCGTTGGTGCAGGCTGCGCAGGCGGCGGTGTTGCAAAGCCCAGAGGTGCAAGAGCGTTGGCGGGCTTTGCAGGCCACGCGCCAACAGGCCCCGCTGGCGGCGGCGGGTTGGCGGCCCCAAGTCGATCTGCAGGCCAACGTGGGCCGCCAAGAGCGGCGCACGCCCACCCAGAGCGCAGCCTGGATGGGGACGAGCGGGGTGCAGGTCAATCTGAGCCAGTTGTTGTTTGACGGCGGGCAGGTCGCGGCCGCGATGCGCCAGGCCAGCCAGGCCGAGCTGGCGGCTTATTTTGATTTGCGCCAGGGCAGCGAGGCGGTGGCGCTGCAGGTGGTGCTGGCCTATCTGGAGCTGCTGCGCATGCAGCAGCGGGTGGCGCTGGCGACCGATAATTACGTCGAGCACCGCAAGGTGTTCGATGCCATAGGCGAGCGCACCCGCGCTGGCGTTGGGCGGCGGGTGGACGCCGAGCAGGCGCAGGCGCGCTTGGCGGTGGCCGAATCGACGCTGGTGGGCGAGACCCGGGCCTTTAACGAGGCGGGGCTGAACTACCAGCGCTTTGTGGGCCTGCTGCCGCCGGCTCAGCTCCCGGCGTGGCCCAGCGGACGCAGCTTGGCGCCGCTGCCAGACTCGGCCTCGGCGGCGTTGCGCCAGGGGCTGGAGGCCAATCCGCAGTTGCGCGCCGCCTACCACCGCTGGCTGCAGGCGCAGCAGGCGGTCGAGGGCCGGCAGGCGGCTTTCATGCCGCGCGTCGAGGCGCGCTTGTCGGCCAGCGAAAGCCGCAACCGCGACGGGGTGCGCGGCGAGTTCCGCGATCAGGTGGCCGAGCTGGCGCTGACGCACAACCTGTACCGCGGTGGCGCCGATTCCGCCGCCTTGCAGCGCGCCACCGAGTTGCAGTCGCGCTCACGCGCCGAAATGGACGTGGTCTGCCGCCAGGTGCAGCAAAACCTCTCGATTGCCTTCAACGAGACGCAGACCTTGCGCATCCGCCAGCGCTTGGCCGACGCGCAGCGGCTGGCGGTGGAAAAATCCGTCACCGCCTTGCGCCAGCAGTTTGACATCGGCCAGCGCAGCCTGCTCGATGTGCTCGATACCCAGTCCGAGTTTTTTGATGCCACGCGCACCTACGTCGATTCGCAGCACGAGCAACTGCGCGCCGAGGCGCGCACGCTGGCTTCGATGGGCCAGTTGGTGGCCCTGTTTGGTGCCGCACCCGCAGGGCAGGCCGATCTCGAGGCGCTGGGAGCGCAGCCCAGCGGCTTCGATGCCGCCGCGTTGTGCCCGGCGCAGGTCACGCACATGGAATCGCTGGAGCGCATCAAGGCCGGCTTGGTGCTGCCAGCGCCCGCAGCACGCGCCGACCGGGTGGTGTTGTTGCCCAACCCCGATGGCAGCGTGGGCCAGGTGGTGGTCACAGGCCGCGCCGGGCAGCAGGTGCTGGGTGCGGCTTTCACCGGAACGGCGTTGACCGGTGCCGCCCCGCCTGTGGCAGTGCCCGAGGAGCAGGTGCGGCGCGTCTTTGGCGAGGCCCTCGATGCCCAGCCGCAACGGCCAGAGCGCTTCACCCTGTTTTTCCAAGACGGCAGCGTCAACCTGACCCGGGCCAGCGCCGCCGAATGGCCGCAGGTGCTGCAGCGGCTGCGTGCGCGCACAGCGCTCGACCTGACGGTGGCGGGGCACACCGACACCATTGGATCGACGCGACTCAACGAGGCACTGGCGCTGCGCCGGGCACAAGCGATCGCACAGCGCTTGCGCGCCAGCGGCCTGCAAGACACTGAGATTGCCATCGAAGGCTTTGGCGAGCGCCTGCTGGAAGTGCCCACCCCCGACGGCGTGCGCGAAGCGCGCAACCGCCGCGTGGTGATCAGCGCGCGCTGATTTGACCGGTGACCTCATCCACTTCGACCACGAAGTGGGTGCCGCGAATGCCGATGGTGCCGGTGGGGGTGCGCACCTGCACGTTTTCGGGCTGGTGGCGCGCAATCGCCCCCGAGACGTAGTTGAGCGTGCCGCGGGCCAAGCGGGTGCTCAGGCGGCCTTCGCGCTGGGCTGGCGCATAGACGAACTCATCGACCGTGAGTTCGGTGTTGGGGCCAAAGGACATCACGGTTTCGTCGCGCAAGGTCACGCCCAAGCTGCTGCGTGCACCGGTGCGCAGCACGCTGCCCAAGTGCACCGGCGTGCCGACCACCGCCGCTTGCACCTGCGGGCCGGTGATGACTTGGGCTTGGCCCGAGACGGTTTTGACGAATCCGATGGGGGTGCCCGTGGCTTGGGCAGCCGCCACGGCCGAGAGCAACAGCAACAATACAGCAGGCTTGAGCATGGCGAGATCTCCTTGTTGGAGGTATCAGTATAAGCGTTTTTTGCCGGGTGCGCTTATTCCTGACGGCCCTGCCTCAAAAATCAAAACGCTGTCCGGCTTCGAGCCAGACCAGGGGGTAGCGTTGCGCCAGGCCCAGCGCGGATACATCGGCCTCGATCTGGGGCCGCTCGGCCGGTTTGGTGTGGGTGATGCCGATGCGCAGCCCGGGGTGGCGGCGCATATCGAGCTGGGCCAGCTCCTGCGCCAGCAGACTGGGACACAGGTGCTTGCTGCGCAGCGCCAGCCGGTGTTCGCGCTCGCTGAAGGCGGTTTCGATCACCAGCATGGCCAAGGGCAGCTCGTTGATGCAGCGCCAGAAGGCCGGGTTGGAACAGGTGTCACCGGTAAAGGCCCAGTGCCCGCTGGGGGTTTCGACCGCGTACCCGACCGCGGGCACGTTGTGCTGGGCCGGCAGCACCCGCAGGCGCTGGCCGCACACTTCGTGCACTTCGCCGACTTGCAGCGGCTCGAAGCGCAGGAAGGGCTTATCGGGCGAGGGAATGACCGAAAAATCGGGCCAGATCACGTGGTTGAAAATGTGCTGGCGCAAGGCCGCGATGGTCTGCGCCAAGGCGTGCACCACCAGCGGGCGGCGCAGGCCGGCGGCCATGGAGTCGATCATCAGCGGCAGCGCAGCGATGTGATCGAGGTGCGAGTGGGTCAGGAATACGTGCTCGATGCACAGCATTTCTTCGAGCGTGAGGTCGCCCACGCCGGTGCCGGCGTCGATCAGGATGCGCTCGTCGAGCAAAAACGAGGTGGTGCGGGCATCGCGGGCGATGGCCCCAGAGCAGCCCAGTACGCGCACTTGCATGGGTCTGATCAGATGGAGCGCAGCGCCGCCAGCCGCGCCATCAACTGGCGCACCAAGGCTTGCTGCATGTCCTGGAACAGCAGCGCTTCTTCAGCTTCCTTGCCCAGCGCCTGGGCTTCGGTGAAGCTGAGCTCGCGCTGCTGCAGCAGTTCGGTGTCGGGGATGAGCTCGCGCCCGGCCAAGGTGCGCAAGCGAAAGCGCAGACGCTGGCGCAGTTGCAGCTCGCGCACCTGGCCAGCGGCGGTGGTGCCGGCGACGGCGCGCTCGCTTTGATCCAGCGCGATGTCGAGCTGCACCTCGGGCGGTGCGCTGCCGGGCGGCAGCGGGTCGTCGGGCAGCAGAGACACGCCGCTGGCCTGCAAGTGGGTGCGCAGCAGGCGCGCCACCGGGCTGTGCGCGGGCGCGCTCAGGCGCAGTCGGCTAAAGGCCAACGGCGCGGCGGCACCGCGCAGCCGGAAGCCGCAGGCGCTCAGCAGCAGCGGTGCGCCGGCCAGCGCCAAGCCTGCCAGCCAGCGGCGCCGATGGATTGGGGCTGGGACGCAAAAGGGAGTGAGCATGGCCGGATTAGAGTACCACGTTGACCAATCGCCCCGGTACCCACACCACTTTTTTGGGTGCGGCGCCTTGGGCCAACTTTTGCACCGCCTCGTGCGCCACGGCGGCGGCTTCGATGGCGGCGCGCTCGGCCTGGGCGCTCACACGCAGCGCGCCGCGCAGCTTGCCGTTGACTTGCAGCACCAGCTCGATTTCGTCTTGCTCCAGCGCCTGCGGGTCCACCTGCGGCCAAGGGGCGTCGAGCAAAGGCCCCAAGCGGCCGGCATAGCCCAGTTGCTGCCAGAGCGCGTGCGTCAGGTGCGGGGTGGCGGGGTAGAGACAACGCAGCAAAATGCCCATGCCTTCGGCCAGCGCCAGCCCGAGGCTGGGATCGGTGCCGGTCTGGCTTGGGGCGGCGCGGCGTTGCTCGGCCAGGGCGGCTTCGAGCGCGTTGCTCAGCTTCATGCAGCCAGAAACCACGGTGTTGTACTGCAGGCGCTGGTAGTCGTAGTCGATCTGCTTGAGCAGGCTGTGGATTTCGTGCCGCAAGGCCTTGGCCGCCGGCCCGAAGGCGACATCCGCCAGGTGCTGCGCGCCGCTGGCTGGGCTGGCGGTAGCCCAATCGGCCCAATCCAGCTGCGCCAGCTGCTGCCCGAGCGCCCAGACGCGCTTGAGGAAGCGGTGGCTGCCCTCCACCGCGGCGTCGTTCCACTCCAGCGTGGCCTCGGGCGGGGCGGTGAACATGGTGTAGAGGCGTGCCGTGTCGGCGCCGTATTTTTCGATCAGGTCTTGCGGATCGACGCCGTTGTTTTTGGACTTGGACATCGTGCCCACGCCCTCGTAGTCGATCGGCGTGCCGGGCGGCAGGCGGCCGTCGCCGCTGTCGGCGGCATGGATCAGCCGCGCCCCGACGATTTTGCCGCTGGCATCCTGCACGTGTTCGATGTCGTGCGGCCAGAAGTAGTCTTTGCCACCGCGCTGGTTGCGGCGCGAGTAGATGTGGTTGAGCACCATGCCCTGGGTGAGCAGGCGCTGGAAGGGCTCATCGACCTGCACCAGCCCGAGGTCGCGCATGACCTTGGTCCAGAAGCGGGCGTAGAGCAGGTGCAAAATGGCGTGCTCGACGCCGCCGATGTACTGGTCCATCGGCATCCAGTAGCGCGTGCCTTCGCCGACCATGGCCTCGGTGTTGCCGGGGTCGCAGTAGCGCATGTAGTACCAGGACGAATCGACGAAGGTGTCCATGGTGTCGGTTTCGCGCCGCGCCGGTGCGCCGCAGACCGGGCAGGTGACGCCGGCATGGAAGCCTTCGTGGCGCAGCAGCGGGTTGCCGCTGCCGTCGGGGACGCAGTCTTCGGGCAGCACCACGGGCAGATCGCGCTCGGGCACCGGCACCGCGCCGTGCTGGGCGCAGTGGATGATGGGGATCGGGGTGCCCCAGTAGCGCTGCCGGCTGATGCCCCAGTCGCGCAGCCGCCAGGTGGTTTTTTTCTCGCCCAGGCCCTGCGCGGCCAGCAGCTCGGCCACTTTGTTGACGGCCTCTTGGTATGCCAGGCCGTCGAGCACGCCGGAATTCATGCACGCCAGCCCGTGCTTGTCGGCGTACCAGTCTTGCCAGCGGGTGGGGTCGAAGGCGTCGGGGTTGGGCTGCCCCCCTGGTGAGGAATCGGAGCCTGCGACTGACGAACCGGGGGGGCGGCCCAGCCCCGACGCAGCCGCGCCAACGCCAAGTCCAACCACCTGCCGAATCTCCAACCCATACTTGAGCGCAAACGCAAAGTCGCGCTCGTCGTGCGCCGGCACCCCCATCACCGCGCCGTCCCCATAGCTCATCAGCACGTAATTGCCCACCCACAGCGGCAGCTGCGCGCCGGTGAGCGGGTGCTGCACCAACAAACCGGTGGCCATGCCGCGCTTTTCCTGCGTCGCCAGCTCGGCCTCGGTGTGGCTGCCCGTGAGGCATTCCTCGATGAACGCCGCCAGCGCCGGCTGGCCCTCGGCCGCGTGGCGCGCCAGCGGGTGCTCGGGTGCCACGGCGCAAAACGTCACGCCCATGAGGGTGTCGGCGCGGGTGGTGAACACGTACAGGCGGCCGTCCTGGATCGGGTTGCCGTCGTGGCCACGAATCGTGTGCCTAAAGGCAAAACGCAGCCCCTCGCTCTTGCCGATCCAGTTCTCCTGCATCAGCCGCACCTTGTCGGGCCAGCCCTGCAGCGTCGCTTTGGGGTTATCGAGCTGCACCTGCTGCAACAACTCCTCGGCGTAGGCCGTAATGTTGAGGTAGTAGCCCGGAATCTCGCGCCGCTCCACCGGCGCCCCGGTGCGCCAGCCACGGCCGTCGATCACCTGCTCGTTGGCCAGCACGGTTTGGTCCACCGGGTCCCAGTTCACCACCTGCGTCTTGCGGTAGGCGATGCCGCGCTCGAGCATGCGCAAAAACAGCCACTGGTTCCACTTGTAGTAGTCGGACGAGCAGGTGGCAACTTCGCGGCTCCAGTCGATCGCCAGGCCCAGCGCCTGCATCTGGCGCTTCATGTAGGCGATGTTGTCGTAGGTCCAGCGCGCCGGGGCCACTTGGTTCTTGATCGCCGCGTTTTCGGCCGGCAGCCCGAAGGCGTCCCAGCCCATCGGCATCAACACGTTGTAGCCCTTCATGCGCAACTGGCGCGTGAGCATGTCGTTGATGGTGTAGTTGCGCACGTGGCCCATGTGCAGCTTGCCGCTGGGGTAGGGCAGCATCGAGCAGGCGTAGTATTTGGGCTTGCTGGCGTCTTCGTAAACGCGGTAGGCGTCGGTGGCGCTCCAGTCGGCCTGGGCCGCTTGCTCCACGGCCTGGGGAAGGTATTTTTCTTGCATGGCTAAAACAGGGTAGGCGCGGCCGGATCAGCGCAAGCCAAGCACGTCAAACATATCGTACAGGCCGCTGGGGCGAGCGGCCAGAAAGCGCAGCGCGCTCAGGCTGCCCTGGGCGTAGGTGGCGCGGCTGCTCGATTTGTGGCTGATCTCGATGCGCTCGCCGATGCCGGCAAAGAGCACGGTGTGGTCGCCCACGATGTCGCCGCCGCGCACGGTGGCAAAGCCGATGCGGGAGGGGTCGCGCGCGCCGGTGTGGCCCACGCGCTCATAGACCGCGCAGTCGGCCAGCGTGCGGCCTTGCGCCGCGGCGATCACCTCGCCCATTTGCAGCGCCGTGCCGCTGGGCGCATCGACCTTGTGGCGGTGGTGCGCTTCGATGATCTCGATGTCGTAGCCGCTGGCCAGCGAGCGCGCGGCCAGCTCCAGCAGCTTGAGGGTGACGTTGACGCCCACGCTCATATTGGGCGCCATGACGATGCCGATGCGCTGCGCGGCGGCAGCGATCTCGGCCTTTTGTGCGGCGTCAAAACCGGTGGTGCCGATCACCATCTGCACCCCGTGCTGCACGCAGGCGCGCAGGTGCGCCATCGTGCCCTCGGGGCGGGTGAAGTCGATCAGCACCTGGCAGCCCGCCAGCGCGGCCAGATCGGCGCCGATGGCCACGCCGCTGGTCTGGCCCAGAAAGGCGGCGGCGTCATGGCCCAAGGCCGGGCTATTGGCTTGATCCAGCGCCACACTCAGGCGGCAGTCGGGGGCGGCTTGCAGCGCCTCGATCAACATGCGGCCCATGCGGCCGCTGGCACCGGCCACGCCGACGCGGTAAGGCGAGTCAGAATTCATGGGCTGATGAACTGATGGGTGGCTTAGCGCGCTTCGAGCGGCGGGAAGGTGCCGGCCGGCACGGGTGCCGGTTCTGGCCGGGCTTCGGGCAAGGGGTGGCGCTCGCGGAAGGCGCGCAACTGCTCGTCGCTGGCTTGCAGCGCCGGAATGCGGCCGGCGGCGCGCTGGGCTTGCAGCGCGGCCACGAATTCTTGCTCGGTGGGCAGCTCGTCGGCTTCGACGCGCTGCAAGGCATCGCCCGCAAAAAACACCGACACGCGGCGCTGCTGCGGCTCCTGGTTCTGGCGCACCAAGGTGAAAACGTAATCCCAGCGGTCGGCGTGGAAGGCGCTGGCCAGCAGCGGCGTGCCGAGGATGGCTTGCACCTGCGCGCGCGGCATGCCGGGTTGCAGCGCCTGCACCTGCTCGCGCACCACCACATTGCCCTGCTGGACGTCGATGCGGTGCGGGGTAAGCAGGCCGCCCAGGGTGCTCATTTGGGTACCGGCGTTCTGGAAACTGGCGCAGCCCGACAGCGTCAGGGCAGCAACCACGAGTGCGCCCAGTCCGACCGGGCGAGCGCACGACAACAAAGGTTTGAACATGTGGGCGGTGCGGATGAAGGAAACCACCGGTGCGCACAACCGCACACCGTACTATGATGCAAGCCATTGTAGCCCTAGCCACCCAAGGCAGCCCACCCGCAGCATTCGCATGAGCAACATCGACGAACTCAAAAGCACCGGCCTCAAAGCCACCCTGCCACGGCTCAAGATTCTAGAGATCTTTCAAACCGGCCGCCAGCGCCACATGACGGCCGAAGACGTGTTCCGGGTGCTGCTGGCCGACCACGCCGACATCGGCTTGGCCACCGTCTATCGGGTGCTGACGCAGTTCGAGCAGGCCGGCTTGCTGGTGCGCAGCAACTTCGAGTCCGGCAAAGCCGTGTTCGAGCTCAACGAAGGCCAGCACCACGACCACCTGGTCTGCCTCGACTGCGGCCGGGTAGAGGAGTTTTACGACGCCGAGATCGAGCAGCGCCAGCACGCAGTGGCCGAGCAGCGCGGCTATACGCTGCAAGAGCACGCTTTGTCGTTGTACGCGAATTGCGTCAAAGACGCGTGCGAGCACCGCAGCAAGCTCAAACGCGGCGCCTGAGACTCAATCCCCGCGCTGCATCGCCGCACGCTGGCGCTGCGCGAATTCTTGGTAGGTGTCGATGCCGCGCAACTGCAAGATGGTGTTGCGCACGGCGGCCTCCACCAGCACCGCCATGTTGCGCCCGGCCACCACCTGGATCACCACCTTGCGCACCGCCACATCCAGCACTTGCTGGTACAGCGGCTCGTGGGGCAGGCGTTCGTAGTCGCGCTCCAGCGTTTCCTTGCGCACCAGATGCACGATCAGGCGCAGCCGCATCTTGCGCCGCACCGCGGTTTCGCCAAAAATGGCCTTGACATCGAGCAGCCCGATGCCGCGCACTTCCAACAGGTTTTGCAGCAACTCGGGGCAGCGCCCCTCGAGCACGGTCTGGTTGATGCGGTCGATATCGACCGCGTCGTCGGCCACCAGCCCGTGCCCGCGCGAGACCAGCTCCAGCCCCAGTTCGCTCTTGCCCAGGCCCGATTCGCCGGTGATCAGCACCCCAAGGCCGAAGATGTCGAGAAACACCCCGTGCAGGGTGTGGCGGTCGGCAAACAGGCGCGACAGGTGCGCGCGCAGCACGTCGATCACGAAAGCGGCCGAACAGTCGGTGGCAAAGAGCGGAATGTGGGCGCGCTCGCACATCGCCACCAGCTCGGCCGGCGGAGGCGCGGCGTCGGCCAGCACCAGCGCCGGCGGCTCCAGTTCCACGATGCGCGCCACGCGGCGGCGGCAGTCTTCGGTGGTGGCGTTGAGCAGGTAGTCGATCTCGCGCCGACCCAGTATCTGCACCCGGTAGGGGTGGATGTAGTTCAGGTAGCCGACCAAGTCCGCCCCGGAACGTGCCGCACTGACGGCTTGTTCAAGAAAACGGCGCTCGGAGGCGCTCAGCCCGGCCACCCACTGCCATTTCAGGGTTTCGCGGTGCTCCTCGAACAGCGCGTCGGCGCTAATCGCAACGGGTTTCATGGGCAGCGCGAAGCGGCTGAAGGCGCCTTAGGCCAGCGCGTGCGCCGACTGCCAGCTGTGGATCAAGCGGTGCAGGTCGGCGGCCGCCGTGCTGGCCTTCATCTGCTCGCGCAGCGTGGCGTCGCTGAGCAGTTCGGCGATGTCGGACAAAATTTCAAGGTGCTTTTGCGTTGCCGCTTCGGGCACCAGCAAGAAAAACATCAGCCGCACGGGCTGCTCGTCCGGGGCGTCAAAGCCGATCGGCGCCGCCAACTGGAGCACCGCGGCCAGCGGTTGCTTGAGGCCCTTGATGCGCCCGTGCGGGATCGCCACCCCGTGCCCGAGGCCGGTCGAGCCCAAGCGCTCGCGCGCAAACAGGCTGTCGGTGATGAGGGCGCGGTTGAGCCCGTGCAGGGCCTCAAACAGCAACCCCGCTTCTTCGAAAGCGCGCTTCTTGCTGGTGGCATCGAGTGCGACCAACACGTGTTCGGCAGGCAAAATGGCAGACAGACGGTTCATAGAGACCTCACAGAGCGCGGATTATGCGCTTGTGTGGAAATTTGGCTAGTGCAGAAAAAAAACAAGCCGCTTGACAAAATGGGCGGCTTGTTGCAGTGCAGCACGCAGGCTGCCGTTGCGGCTGGGCGCGTGGCCGGTTCAGGAGTGTTCGCGCTTGGCCGTTTCGTGGTGGTGGTCTTTGACTTTGGTCTTGTGGCGCAGCACCTGACGGTCCAGTTTGTCGGCCAGTTCATCGACCGCAGCGTAGAGGTCGGCGTGGCTGCTCTCGGCAAAAATATTCTTGCCCTTGATGTGGATATTGCACTCGGCCTTCTGGCGCAGGTCTTTCTCGGTTTGGTTGTCCACCGTCAAGAGCACCCGAATATCGACCACCTGATCGAAGTGCCGTGAAATCCGGTCGAGTTTGCTCGTCACGTAGGTGCGCAGGGCGGGGGTGACTTCAAGGTGGTGACCGCTGATCGACAGGTTCATGGAGAGCCTCCTAAAGCTCGGGTTGAAAGAGCCGACCCAAGTGGGCCGGCCAGCGAAAATTCGTCGCTGCCGTGCGTCTACTATGCCGCTTTCGGCGCCTTTGGGCAAGTGTGCCACGAATGCAGGCGCCATATCCTTGAGCAGGCGCAAGGAGACGCTGAGTCAGCCGCTGGAGTGTCATATTTTGCGGCCATAATATTGGGTTGGATCAACAACTGAAAGCAACGATTGGACAGTAGCCCTAGTCGCGCGCTTTCGGTCTCCTCAGCGCACCGCTGACGGCGTGCCCCACCGGGGCTGCGGCGCAAGGGTGGACGGGAGCCGAAGGCGCATCGCTCCCACCTTGCCGCCTCGGGCAACTGCATGGCTGCCCGAAAACCACCTTTACCCCAAGGAGCCCGCCCCATGCTCAACGTATTTACCTTGGCCAATGGCCGCCTGTTTCAGGAAGAAATCGAATCCCTCGAAGACTTGGCCCGCTTCACGCCGGTGTGGGTCGATCTGGAGTCGCCCACGCCCGAGGAGCGGCGCTGGGTGCGCCAGCACTTTGGCCTGTCCATCCCCGAAGACGCGATGGACGAGGACATCGAGGAGTCGGCGCGTTTTTTTCAGGAAGACAACGGCGAGCTGCATGTGCGCAGCGACTTTCTGATCGCCGACGACGACGACCCGCGCACGGTGCGCGTGGCCTTCATCCTGAACGAACAAAACGACGCGCTGAAAAGCCACCGGGTGCTGTTTTCCATCCACGACGAAGACGTGCCCGTGTTTCGCCTGCTGCGCTTGCGCGCGCGCCGCATGCCGGGCCTGATCGAAGACGCCAAAGACGTGCTGCTCAGCCTGTTTGACACCGACGCCGAATACTGCGCCGACACGGTCGAGGGCATTTACGACGACCTGGAAAAGGTCAGCCGCCAGGTGCTGGCCGGCGACGTGACCGACCACAAAGCGGGCGAGGTGCTGGCGGCGATTGCGCGCCACGAGGACATGTCGGGCCGCATTCGGCGCAACATGATGGACACGCGGCGCGCGGTGAGTTTCATGATGCGCACGCGCTTGCTCAGCACCGCCCAGCACGAGGATGCGCGCCAGATTCTGCGCGACCTCGATTCGCTTGACAGCCACACCGGCTTCATGTTCGAGAAGATCAACTTTCTGATGGACGCCACCATCGGCTTCATCAACATCAACCAGAACAAGATCATCAAGATCTTTTCGGTGGCGGCGGTCTCGCTGCTGCCACCCACGCTGGTGGCCAGCAGCTACGGCATGAACTTCGAGCACATGCCCGAGCTGCAATGGGAGTGGGGCTACCCGATGGCGATCGGCATGATGGTGCTGGCGGCGGTGATCCCGATGGTCTATTTCCGCAAGCGCGGCTGGCTCAGGTAGGCCAGCCCGGGTTCAGAGCAGGTTGAGCGCCTTGCGCACGATGCGCGCGCTGTAGTGGCGGGCCACCTCGCGCAAAAAGAGCGGGAAATCCACGTGGGCCTGGTTGTCGGCGCGGTCCGAAATGGTGCGCACCACCGCAAACGGCAGGCCGCAATCGTGGCACACCTGCGCCACGGCAGCGCTTTCCATGTCCACCGCCAAAGCCTCGGGCAGGGCCGCGCGCAGGGCGGCGCTGTCGGCTTCAGAGGCCACAAAGCGGTCGCCGGTGGCGATCTCGCCTTGGTGCACGCTGGGCGAATGCAAGCCCATGGCGCGCAGCACCTCGGGGTCGAGCAGCTTGGGCAGCCAAGTGACGGCGTCTTTGGCGGCAGCGTGCAGCACCTGGCTGAGGGCCAAGTCGGGCTGGAAGCGGCTGCGGCCATAGCCGGGCACCTCAAAGCGGGCAAACAGCGGCGAGGCGTCGAGGTCGTGTTGCACCAAGGCGCTGCCCACCACGATGTCGCCCACCTCCACGCCCGGCAGCAGCCCGCCGGCGACGCCGGTGAAAATCACCTGCTCCGGCGCAAAGCGCTCGATCAGCAGCGCGGTGGTGGTCGCGGCCGCCACCTTGCCTATGCCGCTGAGCACCGCCACCACCTCGTGCCCCTGCAAGTGGCCCCGCCAGTAGCTGCGGCCGCCCAAGCGGATCGGCTGCTCATCGGGCATGAGCTGCAAAATTTCGGCCAGCTCCTCGTGGACGGCGCTCAGGATGGCGATGCGTTGACCCATAAAAACTCCGGTTTAACTGGCTTGACGCAACTGGCGCCGCAATATTTTGCCGACCGGGGTTTTGGGCAGTTCGCTGCGGAACTCGATCAGCTTCGGGTTTTTGTAGCCGGTCAGGCGCTCACGGCAGTAGTCTCGCAGATCCTGCTCGCTCAAAGTCGGGTCTTTTTTGACCACGATCAGCTTGACCGCTTCGCCCGAGTGCTCGTCGGGGATGCCCACCACGGCACATTCGAGCACCCGGCCCATGCCCATGACCACGTCTTCGACTTCGTTCGGATAGACGTTGAAGCCGCTCACCAAAATCATGTCCTTCTTGCGATCGACGATGCGAAAGTAGCCGCGCTCGTCCATCACGCCGATGTCGCCGCTGCGAAACCAGCCGTCGGCGCTGATCACCTTGGCGGTTTCGTCGGGGCGCTGCCAGTAGCCGGCCATGACCTGCGGGCCCTTGATGGCGATCTCGCCCGGCTGGCCCAGTGGCACCTCGTGGCCTTCGTCATCGAGGCAGCGCATCAGCGTGCCCGGCAGCGGCACCCCGATGCTGCCGCTAAAGGCCGTGACCGTGACCGGGTTGCAACTGGCCGAGGGGCTGGTCTCGGACAGGCCGTAGCCCTCACAGATCGGGCAGCCGGTGCGCTCCAGCCACAGCTTGGCCACGGCGGCCTGCACCGCCATGCCGCCGCCGATCGAGACTTTGAGGTGGCTCCAGTTCACGCTGTCAAACTCCGGGTGGTGCAGCAGGCCGTTGAAGAGCGTATTCACGGCCGGGAAGCTGTGAAAAGTCTGGCCCTTGAGCGCCTTGAACACCGCTGGCAAGTCGCGCGGGTTCGGGATCAGGATGTTTTTGCCGCCGCTGCGCAGGCTCAGCATCATGTTCACTGTGAAGGCAAAGATGTGATAGAGCGGCAGCGCGCAGACGGCGGTGGGTTGCTCGCCCGCCGGGATGCGGTGCATCACCGGTGCGTCCCAGGCTTCGGACTGCAACACATTGGCCAGCACGTTGCGGTGCAGCAGCACGGCGCCCTTGCTCACCCCGGTGGTGCCGCCGGTGTATTGCAGCACCGCCATGTCCTCGGGGCCGATCTCGACCCGCTGCAAGCTCAGCGCCTGGCCCTTGTGCACCGCGTCGGCAAAGCGCACCGCGCTGGGCAGCTCGAAGGGCGGCACCAGCTTCTTGACGTTGCGCACCACGTAATTGACCAACCAGCGCTTGGGCCACGGCAGCAGTTCGCCCATGGAGGCCAGAACGATGTGCTGGATTGGCGTTTTGCTCAGACAGGCGGCCAAGGTGGCGGCAAAGTTTTCGATGATCACGATCGCCTTGGCCCCCGAGTCGTTCAACTGGTGCTCGAGCTCGCGCGCGGTGTAGAGCGGGTTGACGTTGACCACCACCAGCCCAGCGCGCAAAATTGCCGCCACCGCCACCGGGTACTGCAGCACATTGGGCATCATCACGGCCACCCGGTCGCCTTTGACCAAGCCCTTGCTCTGCCAATAAGCCGCCAAGGCGCGCGCTTGCCGGTCCACCTCGGCGTAGGCCATGTCGTGGCCCATGTAGTGGTAGGCGCTGCGCTCGGCGTACTTGGCCAGGCTCTCGTCGAGCAAGGCGACCAGCGAGCGGTACTGCGAAAGGTCGATGTCGGCGGGCACGCCTTCGGGGTAGGCGCTCAGCCAGGGGCGGTCGGCGGCAGTGGGGGGGGTGGACAAAGTGTGCTCCTGCTGGTTATAGGTAGGCGCAGCGTGCAGGGGCCAAACCCGCGCCTGCGCTGCACCGCCATTATGCAAGCAGAAATCAACGTGCTCAATAATTCCGAACCCTGACCAGCGGCTGACAGAAGTAAAAAAGGCTGCAGCGGTTGCGTTGCGCCGCCTGATAACCTGTTCCTATAGGGCGCTCCACAAAAATATAGGACGGTTCACATCCACTGGATGTCAATGCCTTCCGGTTTCAACTATTTGACTCCTGCTGCTGCTTTTGATCCGTGCCTGACTACCTCGACGACCTAGACGACCTTCAAGCTGGCATACCCGGTGCCGACGCGCTTTCTAGGCGATTGCGCATACGGTTTTTGAGCCCTCCCAGTTGCTGAGCGGGCCACTCAGGTCGATGCCCCGCCGCAGTGCGGTCATTTCGGCCACGATGCTCATGGCGATCTCGGGCGGCGTCAACGCGCCCAAGTTCAGACCCACTGGCCCATGCAGTCTGGCGATCTCCTCAGGGCTGACGTCGAATTCAAGAAGGCGTTCGCGGCGCTTTGCGTTGTTGTGCAACGAGCCCAGCGCCCCGACGTAGAAGGCGGGTGTGCGAAGCGCCTCCATAAGCGCCAAGTCATCTAGCTTGGGGTCGTGTGTAGCTGCAACCACCGCGCTGTTGTGGTCCAGGTGCATGGAAAGCACCAAATCGTCGGGCATGAGGGTCGACAGAGTAACGCCGGCCATGTTGCCCAAGCCCTCGTGGTACTCCTCACGCGGTTCACACACCGTGACCTGGTAGTCCAGCATCACAGCCATGCTGGCTAGGTAGCGAGCGAGTTGCCCGCCGCCGATGACCAGCAGGCGCAGGCGTGGTCCGTGCACGGTGCACAGCGACCGGCCGTCAAACTTGATGCGGTCGGCTTCGGTGGTGTCCTCCAACTGAACCAGGCCGGTGGTTATGTCTAGGCGGCGGGACACGAGGCGGTGCGACTCGATGGCGAACAGCAGTTCGCGCAGGCCGGAACCCACCGACAGGGGTTCGAGCACGATTTGCACGGTGCCGCCACAGGGCAGGCCGAAACGGTGAGCCTCTTCGGCGTTTTGACCGTACGTGGTGATTTCAGGCTGGTGCAAGGCCAGTTCGCCTTCGCCCACGCGCCGGATCAAGTCGTCTTCGATGCAGCCGCCCGAGACAGAGCCGGCGACTTGGCCGTCATCGCGAATGATCATGAGCGAGCCGGGTGGGCGCGGGGCCGAGCCCCAAGTGCGGACCACCGTGCCCATGACCACCCGGTGGCCTCGGGATAGCCAATTGAGGGCGGTGCGGATGACGTCGATGTCAAGGCTGTTCATGAGGCATCACTTAAGCAGTGGGTGAAATCAGGACCCTAGCCAACTAAGGCAAAGGCAGGGAGGCATCGGAAATCACCGAGCAGCTAAAGCCTAGGTCCAGCCAAGCCGGCAGCATCCGGGCAGCCAGCGTATCCGCCTGTCGCAGTAGGGCGCGCCGGTTGACTGGGCCGGTTTCAGACATGGCTGTATCGGTGAAGCTGGTCGGTGCTATCGGCAGCATGCACGCTGGCGTTGAAGGAGACGATGATGCGCTCAGCCTCACCGTGGTAGGGCATGGCTTGGTGCGCCAGCCAAGCCGGGAACACCACCAACCGGCCCGGCGCTGGCGCGATGTCTAGGTGAGCCGACTGCAGGTAAGCGTTGCCGAAGTCCATGTGCGCGCCGCCTAGGTGGTTGAAGTGGGGGCCGTAGAAGCGCGTTACGCCATTGGCCTCGCCCAGCACCGGGTGGGAGCGCCGTTGGCCGTCCACATCGACCTGCACGCAGTACACGCCCGACCAAGAGCAGTTGCCGTGCGTGTGCACGTCGTGGTGTGCGCCCTGCGCGCTGATCTGGAACCAGATGCCGCGCAGCGCGATCTTCAGGCCCGGTGTTGCCGCAGACCAGACCCCCTCGTTGGCCGCCACCACCGTCTGGCGCAGACTGTCAACGAGGAAGCGCACCAGCTGCTCCCACTCGGGTAGGTGGATGCGCTGCAGCAGGTCGTCCTCACTCGCATAGAAGGGAGCGCCGGGTGTAGCGCGTTCGTCGGTGGCACGCAAGGTGCGGAACACGCGCACCAGCAGCGGGTTAATCTCGGCTGCCTGCGCGAAGCAGTGCACGCCCAGCGGCGTGGACCAAAGGCGGTGCAGGGCCGAGGGCGTCATGTGGCGCTTCAAGCGGATGTGGTCGGGGCGGCTCCGGCAGTGGCCATGTCGGCCGGCCAGCGCAGCCGGTGACCGGTGCGCGCAGCCAGCGCCTCGATGTCCTCTGGGCTGTCCACGTCGATGCGGTAGCGCAGGTTAACCGTGGCCCAGCGGTGCACGGCTTCGGGGTGGCTGGCCTGCCATTGCCTGCAGCCGATTTTGGCTTCACCCGCAAGGATCTGCTCGCTCACCCCGGCGCTAAACATGACCGGGTTGCCCGGTTCGCCATCCACCTCAGGTTGCACCACCAGCGTGCCTTCGGGGCGCTTCTTGTAGGCGCCGATCAGGTCGTTGATGTCCTGTGAGTTGATGAGCGGCTGGTCGGCCAGTGCCACCAGCACAGCGTCGATCTTGCCGGAGAGCGCCTGCAGGCCAAGCCGCAGCGACGAGACCTGGCCGGCATCCGGGTCGGGGTTGTGCACCAGCGTGACCGGGAAATCGCGCAACACCGGTTCGATGCGTGTGGCGTGGTGGCCGAGCACCACTACCAGTTCGTCCACGCCTGCACCCGAAAGTGCGATGAGCTGGCGCCGGATCAGCGGCACGCCGCCGAGCTCCAGCAGACATTTGGGCCGGTGGCCCATGCGCGAACCAGAGCCGGCGGCCAGCAGCACCGCACCCACCACCAGCCGGCTGTACAAGCCTCCACCGCCTTTGAGAATGCAGCCCATGGTGTTCAGCCTCCGCAGCAGGATTTTTTGACCGGTGCGGCGGTCGCAGTTTCGGGCACGGCCACCGGCGTTTCGACCTGCGCCGCGGCCGTCGCTGCCCCACCGCAGCAACTGCCCATCTCCAGCGGCGGGAGATCAAGCTTGGAGTTTGGTGCCGATTTTTTTGTCACCGTGGCGGCGGTGGCCCGAGTCAGCCGCCCGCGCCGCGTCGCGACCACGGTTGCCAGCACCGCCAGCGCAATCTCTTCGGGGGTCTGCGCCCCGATAGGCTCGCCCGCCGGCGCGACGATAGCCGCCACTTGGGCCGGTTCTTCACCGGCCCCGATCAGGCTCTCGCGCAGCACCGTGGCCTTGCGCTCGCTGGCCACGAACCACAGCGTCTGCGGCTTCAGCGCCAGCGCGGCACGCAGCGCCTGCAGGTCGCGCCTGCCCTGCGTGGCGACGACGACGAGGCCACCGAGCGGCAGGGCCTGCACCACCGCATCGCTGCGGTCGCTGCCGATCACACGCGCAGCCTCGGGGAAGTCGCCCGCCTGCGCGCCCTCGGCCACCAGCACCGTCTGCAGGCCGATGCGCGGCGCCAGTCCGGTCAGCGCGCGCGCCACGGGTGAATCGCCGAACACCACCAGTTGCGGGGCTGGCAGCACCGGGTCGATCAAGAGTTCGAGCGTTCCGCCGGAGTGGCATGCCATGCCGAACTCGAGTACATCACCCAAGGTGCGTTCCGCGGTTTCATCGGTTGGCGCGATGCGGATAGTTTGTAGCTGACCGCTGATTAGGGCTTGTCGCACGGTCTTGACCACCGCCGGTTGGGCGCAACCGCCGCCGATCCAGCCGTGGATCTGACCATCGGCGGTGACCAAGGCCTTGTCGCCAGCCTTGGCTGAGGTGGGCGCTTGGGCGCGCAGCACCGTCACGAGCGCAAACGCGCAGTCATTTGTATGCAGCTGGGCGGCGTGGGTAATCCAGTCATTGCGGTCCATGGTGTCTCTCCTTCAGTAAAAATCAATGCAGAAACAGACGCGCCGCCGCCAGATCGGCGAGGCTGGCCAGCGGAACGAAGCGGTGGATGTGTTCGCGGGCATTCTGCACCGCGAAGGCAGCGGGCACGCGGCGCGTGGGGTGGAACCAGGTGATGCGGGCGCCGCGCGCGCGCAACGCTTGCAGCGCGTCGGCCAGCTGTTCGGGAGCGTCGGTGTCGAAGCCGTCGGACATGACCCACACGCGCGCGCCGCGCCGCAGCTGGGCGCGGGCATGCACGCGGGCAAAGTCCTGCAGGCTGCTGGCGATGCGGGTGCCGGCGCCAAAGCCGGCACTCACGGCGTTGATCTTTTCCTGCACCGTGGCCGAGTCGCGCTGCATCAGCGGCGTCACTTCGGCCAGCCGGGTGTGAAACACGAACACGCGGGCCTGCGCCTCCAGCGCGAAGGCGCGCGCGATCCGCAGGAACAGCGCGGCGTGCGACTCCATCGAGCGGCTCACATCGGCCAGGATGAACAAGCGGGGGGGGGTCCAGGCGCCGGACCTGCCAGGCCGGCGCCAGTGGCTCGCCGCCCAAAGCCACGCTGCGGCGCAGGGTCTGGCGCAGGTCCAGCCGGTGGCCGGGGGGCGCGTGGCACCAGCGGCGAGTCGGCAGCGGGCGAAGTTGCGCAGTGATCTGGCGCGCCAAGCGCTGCAGCGCGCCCAGCTCCTGAGGCAGCCACATCTGGCCGTCGCGCCGGTGCAGGGCTTCCAGCTGGGGCTCGCTGCGGCTGGCGCCGCTCATGCCACGTGGTGTGCCGGCATCGCTGTTGCCCGCGCCCGCATGTGGCGCGTCGGCGGCGGCGGTCTGGGGCGCGGATTTGGCGGCGGTGGGTAGCTGTTGCGCGGCGTCCATCTGCTCGTGCAGCTGCTGCACGGCTTGCCGCAGGTCGCGCTGCGGTCGTGTCTGGCCGCTCACACGCACCGTGCCGCGCAGGCGTTCGGGGTGCCAGTAGCGGTCGAACAGATCAGGCCAGAGCCGCCATTCGCGCGCACTGTGGCAGGCGATGGCACGCCAGGCGGCGTTCAGGCGCGACCCGTTCAGACCCCCAACGATCAGCGCCGCCTGCAGCATGGCCCGCTGCTCGGCCACGCCCACGCTCAACCCGTGGTCGCGCAGCAGCGCCGCGAAACCGGCGAGGGTCTCGCTGGGGGCGAGCGCGGGCGAGAGGTTCATGATGTGGCCGCGTTGGCCTGCGCTTTTTCGGCCACGCCGACCTTGCGCCGGCCTTCGATCAGCTGGCGCGCGCGGTCCGCGCCGAGGCCGAAGCGGTCTTCGCGCGTTTTGAGTAGGCAGCCCAGCGTGGTCAGCAGCACTGCCATGTCGTCAGGCAGGGTGTGGTGGCTCATGCGGTGCAGCGCGTTGACCCAGTCCAGCGTCTCGGCGATGCCCGGGATCTTGGTGAGGTCTTCGCTGCGCAGGCGCTGCACGAACTGCACCGCTTCCTCAACCAGCCGGGTGTCTGCATCGGGCAGGGCGGTTTTGACGATGGCGATCTCGCGCGCCAGCGTGGGGTAGTCCAGATGGTGGTACAGGCAGCGGCGGCGCAGCGCGTCGGAGAGCTCGCGCGTGGCGTTGCTGGTGAGAACCACGCGCGGGATGTGGCGCGCGCGCAGCGTGCCGATCTCGGGCACGGTGATCTGGTAGTCGGCCAGCACCTCTAGGAGAAAGGCCTCAAAGGCCTCGTCGGCACGATCGATCTCGTCGATCAGCAGCACGCAGGGGCCGTCTTGGCTGATCGCCTTGAGCAGCGGCCGCTCCAGCAAAAACTCGCGGCTGAATAGGTCAGACTCTTTGACTGTTCCCAGTTGCCCATCGTGCAGGCGGATCGCCATCAGCTGGCGGCCGTAGTTCCATTCGTAGGCAGCCTGTGCCAAGTCCAGCCCCTCGAAGCACTGCAGCCGCACCAGCACCGCGCCTTGGGCCTGCGCCAGCGCGGTGGCCAGCGCCGTCTTGCCCACGCCAGCGTCACCTTCGAGCAGCAGCGGCCGCTGCAGCTCGCCCGCCAGCCACACCGTGGTGGCTAGGTCGGCGTCGGCGAGGTAGCCCGCCCGCTGCAGCGACTCGCGCAGCAGGCGGTTCGCAGGGGAGACGGTGGGTGACATGTTCAGGTTCGCTTGCCAAAGAGACCCAGCCACCAGTTCTTGATCAGCGCCCAGACGATGGCTAGGCCGTTGATCTCCTTGGCCACGGGGGGTGCGGACCGGGGGGCCGCGTCAACGCTGCCACCGAACGCGACAGCAGCGCCGTCCGCCACCACCAACGAGGCGGGGGCAGGGATGGCCAGCGCGGCTTGGCGGAAGTTCTCGACGAACTGCGCCAAAATCATGTCAGAGACCTGCACCATCATGCGGCCGCCGAACTGCGCGAACTTGCCGTTGACAATCACGGCGGCGTCGCCATGCAGCACGCTGTGCGCCGGGTTGGCCGGGTCGACTTCAATCACCGCGCTCAGATCCATCGTGGCAGATGAACCGCCCTTATCGGCGCCCTTGCCGCGCAACACCATACGGCGCACCACTTCGTCTTTCTCCAGCACGTCAACTTGGCCGCCGAAATTTGCTGCAGCTGGGCCAACCTTGACTTTGACGCTGCCCTTGTACGAGGAGTCGGAGAGCTGTTCGGTCAGTTCGGCACCTGGCATGCAGCTTGCCATGGCCTTGAGGTCGCACATGATGGCCCAAGCGCGGGCCGGGTCCACGTCTAGTGGATAGCGTTTTTCGAGTTTGACTTCCATCTGGGGTGCCGATCAAAGGTTGAGCCCGCGGGCCTTGAGTTCTTTCCAGACGCGGAACGCGTTGTGCGGCATGTCCATGTGTGTCATGCCCTTATGCGAAAACGCGTCTACGATGGCTGAGGTGAACGTGGGAATGGAACCCACGTGCGGCGATTCGGCCACACCCTTGGCCCCCAGTGGGTGGTGCGGGCTGGGGGTGACGGTGTGGTCGGTTTCCCACCTCGGCGTTTCCACTGCGGTAGGCAGGAAGTAGTCCATCAGCGTATTGCCCAGCAGGTTGCCTTGAGCGTCAAACGGCATTTGCTGACCCATCGCGACGGCATACCCTTCGGTCAGGCCGCCGTGGATCTGGCCTTCGATGATCATCGGGTTTATGCGGGTGCCGCAGTCGTCGAGGGCGTAGAAGCGGCGGATCTTGGTCTCGCCGGTGGCGCGGTCGATATCCACGACGCAGAGGTAGATGCCGAACGGGAAAGTGAAGTTCGGTGGATCGTAGTAATGCACCGCTTCCAAGCCCGGTTCCAGACCAGCGGGTGGCTGATGGTAGGCTTGCCAAGCCACGTCGGCCATGGTCTTGAACTTGCTGTCGTCGCCCTTGACCTTGAAGCGGTCCACTTCCCAGTCGAGATCGTTCTCGTGGACTTCAAGCATGTGGGCCGCGATCTTGCGCGCTTTGGCGTGGATCTTGCGCGCCGCCAGCGCGATGGCGGCGCCGGCTACCGGCGTGGAGCGCGAGCCGTAGGTGCCTAGGCCGTAGGGTGCGGTGGAGGTGTCGCCTTCTTCCACCTGGATCACCTCGGACGGGATGCCCAGTTCTGTGGCGATAATCTGCGCGTAGGTAGTCTGGTGGCCCTGCCCCTGCGTGATGGTGCCCATGCGCGCAATCGCGCTGCCAGTGGGGTGGATGCGGATTTCGCACGAGTCGAACATGCCCACCCCTAGGATGTCGCAGATCTTGCTGGGGCCGGCGCCCACCACCTCGGTGAAGGTCACTAGGCCAATGCCCATCAGCGTGGGGCTATTGGGGTCGGAGCGTTTGGCGGCCTGCTCGGCGCGCAGCGCAGGATAGTCCACTGCGGCCAGTACCTTTTTGAGGGCTGTGTGGTAGTCGCCCGAGTCGTACTCGAAGCCGAAGGCGCTGGTGTAGGGAAACTGCTCCCTGCGGATGAAGTTCTTTTCCCGGATCTCGGCCTTGTCCATGCCCAGCTTCTGCGCCAGCACGTCCACCATGCGCTCAACCAGGTACACTGCTTCGGTCACGCGGAAGCTGCAGCGGTAGGCCACGCCACCGGGTGCCTTGTTGGTGTAGACGCCCTTGACCGAGCAGTGTGCGGCCGGAATGTCGTAGCTGCCGGAGACGATGTGGAACATGCCGGCCGGGAACTTGGTCGGGTCGGCGCAGGCGTCGAAGGCACCGTGGTCAGCCACCACGTTCACGCGCAGGGCGGTGATCTTGCCATCGGGCGTGGCGGCGATTTCTCCGTCCATGTGGTAGTCCCGCGCGAAGCCGGTGGACGAGATGTTCTCGATCCGGTCTTCGACCCATTTCACCGGCTTGCCCAGCACGATGCTGCTAACGATGGCGCATACATAGCCGGGGTAGATGGGCACCTTGTTGCCAAAGCCGCCGCCGATGTCGGGGCTGACGATGCGCACCTTGGACTCGGGGATGCCGGAGAGCAGCGACACCACCGTGCGCACCACGTGCGGCGCCTGGCTGGTGATATAGGTGGTCAGTTCACCGCGGACGGGGTCGAAACTGGCCACACAGCCGCAGGTCTCCAGCGGGCAGGGGTGCACGCGCGGGTAATACATGTGCTGGCTCAACTTCACCGGCGCGGCGTCGAAGGCGGCGTCGGTGGCGGCCTTGTCACCCGCGTCCCAGGTGAAGATGTGGTTGTGGTGCTCGCGCGGGCCGTGAGCGCCGCTGGTCTTGCCGGCCAAGTCTTCGCGCAGCACGGGCGCGTCGGGCTTGAGCGCCTCGTAGGGGTTGATCACCACAGGCAGCTCTTCGTATTCGACCTCGACGGCCTCCACCGCGTCGGCTGCGATGTAGCGGTCGTCGGCGATCACGATGGCCACTTCCTGCATCTGGAAGTGCACTTTTTCGTCGGCCAGCACAGCGGCCACGTCGCCGGCCAGCGTGGGCATCCAGTGCAGCTTTAGGGGCTTGAGGTCGTCGGCCGTCAGCACGGCATGCACGCCAGGGATGGCGAGTGCGGCCTCCTTGTTGATCTTCTTGATGCGGGCGTGGGCCAGCGGTGAGCGCACGATGTCCATGTGCAGCATGCCGGGCATCTTGATGTCATCGACGTAGTTGCCCTTGCCCTGGATGAAGCGGGCGTCTTCCTTGCGCAGGCGCGAGACGCCTATGCCAGCCAAGGCGATTTCACGTGCTTCGGCGGTTTGTACCGGTGCGTTCATGGGGTTTTCTCCGTGGGTGGGGCTCAGGCCGTGGCGGGTTCTTGCAACTTCTTGGCGGCGTACTGCACTGCCTTGACAATGTTCTGGTAGCCCGTGCAGCGGCACAGATTGCCGCTCAACCCCGAGCGGATTTCCTCTTCGCTGGGGTTGGGGTTGTCGTGCAGAAAGCGGTAGGCCCGCATCAGCATGCCGGGCGTGCAGAAGCCGCACTGCAGGCCGTGTTCCTTGTAGAAGCCCTCTTGCACCGCGTGCAGCACGCCTTTGTTGGCCAGCCCTTCGACGGTCAACACCTCGGAGCCGTCGCACTGCACCGCCAAGTGGGTGCAGCTCTTGACTGACTGGCCGTCGATGTCTACGGTGCAGGCGCCGCAGTGGCTGGTTTCGCAGCCGATGTGGGCACCAGTGAGGTTCAGTTCCTCCCGCAGGAAATGGATCAGCAGGGTGCGCGGCTCGACTGCTTTTTCTTCAGCCTTGCCGTTCACATGGACGGTGATGAGTTTCTTTGCCATGGGGGTGTCTCCAAGAATTTATACGCAGCGGGACCAAGCCTTGGTCAAGGCGCGTTTGACCATTTCGCCGGCCATGGCGGTCTTGTATTCAATGTCGCCGCGCAGGTCTTCGGCTGGGTCGCAGATGGCGATGGCCGCGTCGGCGGCGGCCTGCAGCGTGGCGGGGTTGAGCGGCTGGCCGAGCAATGCCGCTTCGGCGGCTTCGACCCGCAGCGCAGTGGGGGCGACGTTGGTCAGGGCAATGCGCACGTGGCTGACGGAGTTGCCGCCCTTGCGCATGACCACCGCGCAGCCGGCGGTTGCCCAGTCACCGGTCTTGCGTTTGAGTTTTTCGTAGGCCCAGCCGGTCCCTTGGGCAAAGGCCGGGGCATGGATCTCGCACATCACTTCGTTCTCTTCCAGCAGCGTCATGTAGGTGCCGAGGAAGAAACCGTCGGCGGCGACGGTGCGGCGGCCGTTCGGGCCTTCGAGTACGAACGAGGCTTCGATGGCGATGGACAGGGCGGGGTGGTCGTTGCCGGGGTCACCGTGGGCGATGTCGCCGCCGATGGTGCCGCGATTACGTACCTGCGGGTCGGCGATCAGCTGGGCGGCCTCGGCCAGCAACGGCAACCTGGCGTGCACGATGGGCGAGCGGATCAGCTCGTTTTCGGAAGTCATGGCACCAATCACCACCGTGCCGCCCTCCTCACGGATGCCACGCAGCTCGGGAATGCGGTTGAGGTCGATCAGGTGGGTCGGCTGCGCAAACCGCAGCTTCATCATCGGCAGCAGGCTGTGGCCGCCGGCCAGCAGCTTGGCCTCGGAGCCGAGTTGGCCCAGCAAATCCACGGCCTCGCCAACGCTGCGTGGCACGTGGTATTCAAAACGCGGTGGAATCATGGTTTGTCTCCTATTTTTCTGGGCGGTTGAAAATTTATTAACACCCGCCCAGTTTGCAGGAGATACTGATTCCGATACAACTTGCGGGTCTTAGGTCTGGACGAGCATCAAATGTGGATTTTTCTGCATGAGGCGCATTTTTGTCTGCACGAACTGCTGAGATCAGGCGCGCGTGACTTGGCAATAGGGGAATATCCTGGGGTTTGCTTTGCGCAACTCCGGCACAAGGTGCGGTTTGCTTAGTGCGTACCCGGCGCCAAGCCGGCGCGGCCTCAGCGCTTGGTCAGAAGCCCCAAGGCTTGGCGCAGGCGCACCACCTCGCCACGCGCCACCGGGATCGGCTCTCGGTGCTTGCCCTGTAGCAGCACATGCGTCTTGCTGCCCTCGCGTCCGAGCTCGACCACGGCACGCAGATTGACGATGAAGCATCGGTGCACGCGCATGAACTGCGCAGGGTCGAGCCGTGCCTGCAGGTCGCCGATGCTCAGGCTACAAAAATGGAAGCCATTGCGAGTAAGCGCCCGGGTGTGGTGGGCCTGTGACTCCAAGGAAAATACTTCATTTGTGTCCACAAACGCCACCTTATGGTTGGCCACCAGCGGGATGCGGGTCAAGCGCAGGTTGACTGCAGGAACACCGGTCACCGGAGCTTCCTGACTGAGCGCCTGGGTGACGTCGTAGAAGACCAGCACAAATCCAGTGGTTTGGCCTAGGTGGTCGCCAAGGCGCGTTACTTTGATCAGCAGCACCTGTTCGGGGATGTTGATGATCATGGTCATCGGTACGGCGTTTACCGCCGGGCAGCTGGAGGCTTGGTCCAGCATGAATCTGACCTTGGATTTTGAGCGCTCTGGATGGAACGAGGTCACCAGTTTGTCGAACGGCTGCTTTTCGCTCACGGGAAGTACTTTGCGGGCGAAATCATTCATCGCCAGCACGGTCCGCCGGGCGTCTAGGTGGATCACGCCTACCTCGAATTTCTCAAGCAGGTACAGGGTCGAGTTGTTCGCGACCTGTGCATCCATGGGTTGTCTCCGGGTCGTTCTGACAGGGGCCGTCTGTTGCCATGTGTAAACAAAAAACCCCAACCAGAACAAGTCTTGCTGGGGTTTTGTTTGCGAATAAGAATTTGCTCTGCTTCTAGAAGGGGATATCGTCTTCCATGCCGTCAAAGTCGGTCGAGGCGGCGGCCGGCTTGGCGGGGGGGGCCGGGCGGCTAGAGGCCGGGGCGGGTCGGCCGCTGGCCGGTGGTGCGGCGCGCGCGGCGCCGGAGTCGTCTGAGGAGGGTGCGCCCATGCCCTCGCGGCTGCCCAGCAGCTGCAGTTCGGTGGCGATGATGTCGACCGTGTTGCGCTCGACGCCGGATTGGTCGGTGTATTTGCCGTATTTGAGGCGCCCTTCAACGTAAATCGGGCGCCCTTTTTTGACGTATTCACCGGCGATCTCGGCCATACGCTCGTAGAAGGTGATGCGGTGCCACTGGGTGTCTTCGACCAGCTCGCCGCTGGTGCGGTCTTTGCGGCGGCTGGTGGTGGCCAGGGTGACGTTGGCCACTGCCTGGCCCGAGGGCAGGTAGCGAATTTCGGCGTCGCGGCCGCAGTTGCCGACCAAGATGACTTTGTTGACGGATGCCATGGCGCGTGGGTTCCTCTCTTGGGGTGAGTAAATTGATCCGGTAGATTGTGCAGCAATTCTAGTGGCGGACCGCAGCCAACTTGCAACCGGCGCCGGCTGCAGGTCGGCGCAGCCTAGCGCAGACTATCGCGGTTGCCCCTAAGGCCAGCCCTTGTTTGCTGCTTGCCTACAATGGGCTGTGCGCATGCATTTTTTTCCAACAGGCTTAGCTCCTTGACTTCGATACCCTTGCCCCGCCATCCTGAGCCCGCCGTGCTGGTGGTCGATGACGAGTTGCGTTCGCAAGAGGCGATGCGCCGCACCTTGGACGAAGATTTTCGGGTACTCACCGCCAGCAGCGCCGAGCAGGCGCTGGCTGTGCTGGAGCGCGAGCCGGTGGCGGTGGTGTTGTGCGACCAGCGCATGCCGGGTACCACCGGCGTGGTCTTTCTCAAGCAGGTGCGCCAGCGCTGGCCCGAGACGGTGCGCATCATCGTTTCGGGTTACACCGAGAGCGAAGACATTGTGGCCGGCATCAACGAAGCCGGTATCTACCAGTTCATCCTCAAGCCCTGGGCCCCCGAGCACCTGATGGAGGCGGTGCGCAATGCTGCCGAGGCGCACCAGTTGCAGCGCCAGACCGCACGCCTCGACTTGGAGCTGCGCACCAGCACCCCGGTGCTGCGCCAGCGCGCCAGCCAGCGCTTGCAGCAGGTGCAGCAGGTGTTTGGCTTCGAGCGCATCGTGCGCGCGCCCGGCAGCCCCCTCGATGGCGTGTGCGCCGTGGCGGCGCGGGTGGCGCGCTACGGTTTGTCGGTGCTGGTGCTGGGCGAATCGGGCAGCGGCAAGGAGCTGCTGGCGCGCGCCATCCACTACGCCTCGCCGCGCGCGGGTGGTCCGTTCGTGGTGGAAAACTGCGCCGCCATTCCCGACACGCTGCTGGAGTCGGAGCTGTTTGGCCACAAACGCGGCGCTTTCACCGGGGCCTACGACGACCACGTCGGGCTGTTTCAGCGCGCCCACGGCGGCACCGTGTTGCTGGACGAGATCGGCGAGACCTCGGCCGCCTTCCAGGTCAAGCTGCTGCGTGTGCTGCAAGAGGGCGAGGTGCGGCCGGTCGGGGCGGCGCGCCCTCTGCCGGTCGATGTGCGCGTGCTCGCCGCCACCCACCGCGAGCTCGAGCAGCGCGTGCATGAGGGTCTGTTTCGCCAAGATTTGTACTACCGCCTGGCGCCCGTGACGCTGACCGTGCCGCCGCTGCGCGAGCGCGTGGCCGACATTGGGCCGATCGCGCAGCACCTGCTGCAGCAAGTGGCGCTCGAACTGGGCCGCCCGGTCCCCGATTTGCCCGACGCCACCCTGGCCTGCCTGCTCGCCTACCCCTGGCCAGGCAACATCCGCGAGCTGCGCAACGAGCTTGCGCGGGCGCTGGCCTTGCACGACGGCCAGCGCTTGCTGCCCGAGGCCTTCTCGCCGCGCGTGCTGCAAGGCCAGCGCGCGGGCAGCGCGGCGGCCCAACTGGCGGCGCTGATGCCTAGCAGCGGCACCTTGGTGCAGCGGCTCGAAGTGATCGAGGCCATGCTGCTGCGCGAAACGCTGCTGCGCCAGCGCTGGAACAAAACCCGTGCGGCGCAGGAGCTGGGGCTGTCGCGCGTGGGCCTGCGCAGCAAAATCCAACGCTTTGGGCTGGAGCCCAGCCCATGAACGTGCTCTGGCTGCAAGCGGGCGGTTGTGGCGGCTGCAGCATGTCGCTGCTGTGCGCCGACACCCCCGACTTTCATGCGCACCTGCGCGCCGCCGGGATCGAGCTGCTCTGGCACCCCTCGCTCTCGCTGGCCAGCGGCTCCGAGGTGCTGGAGCTGCTGCAGCGCTGCGCCGACGGCCGCCAGCCGCTCGATGCGCTGTGCATCGAAGGTTCGCTGCTGCGCGGGCCCAACGGTACGGGGCGTTTTCATGTGCTGGCGGGCACAGGGGTGCCGATGATCGATTGGGTGCGCCGCTTGGCCGCACGCGCGCGCCATGTGGTGGCGGTGGGCAGTTGCGCGGCCTGGGGTGGCGTCACGGCGGCGGGCGACAACCCCACCGATGCCTGCGGGCTGCAATACGAGGACGAGCGCCCCGGCGGCCTGCTGGGGGCCGAATTTCGCAGCGCCAGCGGCCTGCCGGTGATCAACATCGCCGGCTGCCCGACGCACCCGAGCTGGGTGCTCGACACGCTGGCGGCGCTGGCGGCCGACGAACTCACCGCCGCCGACCTCGACACGCTGGCGCGGCCGCGCTTTTATGCCGACCAACTGGTGCACCACGGCTGCACCCGCAACGAATACTACGAGTTCAAGGCCAGCGCCGAAAAACCCTCCGACCTTGGCTGCCTGATGGAGCACATGGGCTGCAAAGGCACCCAGGTGCACGCCGATTGCAACATCCGGCTCTGGAACGGCGAGGGCAGTTGCACCCGCGGCGGCTACGCCTGCATCGCCTGCACCGAGCCGGGCTTCCAAGAGCCCGGCCACGCCTTTGACCAAACGCCCAAGTTCGCCGGCATCCCGATCGGGCTGCCGACCGACATGCCCAAGGCCTGGTTCATTGCGCTGGCCTCGCTGTCCAAGAGCGCCACGCCCAAGCGCGTGCGCGACAACGCCGTGGCCGACCACCTCGTGCAAAAGCCGGCGCTGCGGCGCACGCGCACAAAATGAATGCCCCCACGCTCGCTGCGCTCGCTGCCCCCCGGGGGGGTGCTCCAGTGGCTTCGGGCGGCCGGGCGCCACTGGAGAACGCCCCCACGCTGGGTAACATATGAGCCGCTTGATCGTAGGCCCGTTCAACCGCGTCGAGGGCGACCTCGAGGTCACGCTCGACTGCGCCGACGGGGTGGTGCGCGCCGCGCACGTGAACGCGCCCATGTACCGCGGTTTCGAGCAGATTTTGCAGGGCAAGCTGGCGCACGATGCGCTGGTGTTGGTGCCGCGCATCTGTGGCATCTGTTCGGTGTCGCAGTCGGTGGCGGGTGCGCGCGCCTTGGCCGACCTGGCTCGGGTGGTGCCGCCGCCCAACGGCCAGCACGCCATCAATCTGATGCTGGCGACCGAAAATCTGGCCGACCACCTGACGCATTTTTACGCCTTCTTCATGCCCGACTTCTGCCGGCCGGTGTACGCCGACCAGCCCTGGCACAGCGAGGCGCAGCGCCGCTTCTTGCCCGGGCACGGCGAGCAAACGCGCGTGGCGCTGGCGGCGCGCCAGCGCGCCTTCACCTTGCTGGGCACTTTGGGCGGCAAATGGCCGCACACCCAGGCCATCGAACCCGGTGGCAGCACGCGCGCCATCGACGCCGCCGAGCGGGTGCGCTTGCGCGCCAAATTGCGCGAGTGGCGCGCCTTTTTGGAGCAGCACCTGTTTGCCGACACCTTGGAGCGGGTCAACGCCATCGACCGCCTCGATGCGCTGTGGCGCTGGCACGCCCAGCAACCCGAGGCGGGCGACCTGCGCTTTTTCCTCACGCTGGCGCGCGCCACCGGGCTGGCTGGTTTGGGGGCCGGCCCAGGGCGCTGCCTGAGCTATGGCACCTACCCGCAGCCCGATGGCACGCTGGCGCTGCCGGCTGGGGTCTGGCAGATGCAGCCCGGGGGCGCGCAAGTGCTGCCCTTGCAAACCGATTGCATCAGCGAAGACGCCAGCCGCAGCTGGCTCGAATCTGGCCGGGCCGGCGAACCGGTGGCGCGCCACCCTTGGAGCGGGCTGACGCGCCCGGCACCCGACAAGGCCGATGCCTACACATGGAACAAGGCGCCACGCTGGGCCGGGCAGGTGGTGGAGACGGGGGCCTTGGCGCGCCAGTTGGTGGCTGGCCAGCCCCTGCTGTCCGAGGCGGTGGCGCAACACGGCTGCACGGTGCTGACGCGGGTGCTGGCGCGCGCGCTCGAGCTGGCGCAGGTGTTGCCGCAAATGGAGCAGTGGCTGCGCGCCATACGCCCCGGCGAGCCGTTTTGCATCCCGGCCCCGCTGCCCGAGTCCGGACAAGGGATGGGCCTGACCGAGGCCGCGCGTGGCAGCTTGGGGCACTGGGTGGTGCTGCAGCAAGGCCGCATCGCCAATTACCAGATCGTGGCCCCCACGAGCTGGAACTTCTCCCCGCGCGACGCCGCCGGTGTGCCCGGGGCCTTGGAGCAGGCGCTGGTCGGCGCACCGGTGCGGCCGGGCGAAGACACGCCGGTGGCGGTGCAGCACATCGTGCGCTCGTTCGACCCGTGCATGGTCTGCACGGTACACTGATTTTCGAGCCCGCTCATGGCATCGCGCCAATCCCTGCCCGCCCGCCCGCTGCCCGACCCCTGCAGCAGCCTCGATCGCATCGAGCCGCTGGAGGGCATCGACGAAACGGCGTGGCTGGACGTGATCCAGAAAATGGAGCAGGTCTATACCCAGTTGATCGACGACGAGGTCAAGCTGGAGCAGAAAAACGCCGAACTGGAGCTGCAGCAGCAGTTCATCGCCAGCGTCATGTCCTCGATGTCGGATGTGCTGCTGGTGTGCGACCGCAATGGGCGCATCGAGCAAGTCAACCGCGCCTTGTGCGAGCTGGTGGGGCGCAGCGAAGCCGAGTTGATCGGCCAGCCGGTGGCGCTGTGGCTGGCCGATGCGGCCAGCCAGGAGCGGGCGCAATGGGCGATGCAAGATAGCGCCGGACAGGGGCTGGTGATCGAACTCAACCTGCTCGATCGGCACGGGCAGCCGCTGTCGGTCGATGCCAGTTGCACCCCGCGCCTGGGTGGTGCGCGGCGCCGCCTGGGCACGGTCTGGGTGGGGCGCCCGACGGGCGAACTCAAGCGCGCCTACCACGAGCTGCAAGCGGCGCATGCGGCGCTCAAGAGCGCGCAGCAGCAGCTGCTGCACTCCGAAAAAATGGCTTCGCTGGGGCAATTGGTGGCCGGGGTGGCGCACGAACTCAACAACCCGATCAGCTTCGTGCTGGGCAACACCCACGCCTTGCAAAAATACTGCAAGCGCCTGCAAAGCTACCTGGACGCGCTGCACCAGCGCCAGTCCGAGGCCGAACTGGCCGACTTGCGCCAGCGCTTGCGCATCGACCACCTGTTGAGCGACCTGCCCGAGTTGATGGCGGGCACGCTCGAGGGCGCGCAGCGCACCGCCGACATCGTGCAGGGGCTGAAACGCTTTTCGGCCATGGACCGCCAGCAGCGCGTGCGCCTCGATCTGGCCGAGGTACTCGAGCGCGCGCTGCTGTGGGTGCAAAAAGGACAGGCGCAGGCGCCGCGCATAGACTGGGTGCGCCCGCCCCAGCCCTTGCCGGTGCTGGGCAGCGACGGGCCCTTGCAGCAGGTGCTAACGAACCTGCTGCAAAACGCCTGCGACGCCGTGGCGGATCAGATCGGCGCGCGGCGTTGGGTGCGCATCGAGGCCGATGCGGACGCCTTGGCGGTGCGGGTGCGGGTGTGCGACGGCGGGGCCGGCATCGCGCCCGAGCACTTATCGCGCATTTTTGACCCGTTTTTCACCACCAAGCCGGTCGGGCAGGGGACCGGGCTGGGGCTGTCGATCAGTTATGGCATCGTCGAAGAACACGGTGGCCACTTGAGCGCGCGCAACAGCGCCGACGCCGGGGCCGAGTTCGAGCTCAGCCTGCCGCGTGCTGACGCACCTTGATGCGCAGCGAAGCCACCGGCTGCCCACTGCTTTGCAAGGCCTGGAGCAAGGTGGGGGCGAGCTGGCGCAGCTTGCTGCTTGCGGCCGGGTTGTTGACCAGCACACACCAGACGCCGTCGTCGAGCGGGCCGGCGGCCACCTGATCGCGCAGCGTCGGCGGCAACAAGGGCAGCGTCAGTTGCAGCAACTGCTGCGACTGCGCCACGCGCTGCGTGATGGCCGACAACACAGTGGAGGCGCGCACGGCCTGTTCGAGCGGGATCATGGCGCAAGTATCGCCGGTTTTGGCTGCCCGCCCCGCAGTCGATCAATCGAGCCAGCGCCGCAGGTAGGCATCGATCAGCGCGCGCACCGCGCTGGCCTTGATCACCAGCCCGAGGTCGATCATCTCGCTGCCCAGCACCGTGCCGCCTTGGCTGGCGGGCACCGGCAGCGGCACCAGGCGGCTGGCCTCCTCGCGGAAAAACACCGCCGCCACCACGCCCACGAACCAAGGCGCTTCCTGGCTCAGGTTGCCGCGGCGCACGAACACCGGCGAGCCGCTGGAGCCGGGATAGACCGCGGCGTCGATCAGGAACTCGGGCCGGCCCTCGAAGTCGAGCTCGGCGGCGGTGGCGGTGCTGCCCCGGCGCAGGATCGGCAGCGCGTTGAACTGGTCCCAGACCCCGCTCGGGTAGCCGACGAACAGCACCTCTTCGAGCGCATCGAAGGCGGTGCATTCAGCAGCACTTGGGATGTGGCGGGTGTCTATGGCCTGCACGTAGAGCTGCGCCCCGCGCGCCTCGGCCGCTTCCAGCAGCGGGCGCAGCGGCACCAGCGCCAGATCGACCGATTCGTCGGGGTGCAGAAACCAAGCTTGCGGGAACTGCTCGATGTCGATCTGGAAGCGCTGCCCGATCGCCGGCTGGCCGTCCTGCGCCAGCGTAAACACCAGCGCGCCGCGCTGCACCCCCTCGACCAGGTGCCGGTTGGTGACGACAAAGCGCGCCCGCCCCTTGGGGTGCGGGTGCTCGATCACGAAAGCGGTGCCCGAACCCAAGCTGCCATCGGCCAGCACGGTATCGACGCGCACGGTGTGAAACAAGAGCCGCTTGGCGGCGGTATCGACTTGCATGGCTTTAGGCCTCCCCGGTGGCGGCGCAGCGTTGGTTGAGGGCCTCGACCGCGCGCTCGGCCGCCTCCAGCGCCTGCTGCGCCTCGGCTTCGCTGCCCATCATGGTCAGGCGGCCAAAGGAGCCAAAGGGGCGCACGTCGATGAGCGTGATGTTGGCGGCTTTTTCGGCCTGGTTGGCGGCATAGACCACGTAGCCTGCCGGTTCGACCTCAAAAATGAACATGCTCTTGCCCGGCAGCAGCATCGAGCCTTTGCGGAACTGGCGGTTGATCAGGGTGGCGTGGTCGGGCGTGACGGCGCGTATCACCTCGCTCCAGGCGATGCGGCACGGCAGCCGATCGGCCTCGCGCGTGTCCAGCCGGTTCAAGATGAGCTGGCCGGCCTGCGCCACCTCGCTCTGGTTGCGGTAGTGGATTTCCATGGAGCCAAAGGCGCGCTCCACCACCTGCTCGCCCATGTGCACGTTGCTGCCCTTGAGCGCGATGTCGGACAAGCGGTGCACCGCCATGCCGGGCGCCACTTCGACCCACAGGCAGGCGTCGCCCGGCACCGGCAAAAAACCTTGCGAAGAAGTGGCCAGGTAGGAGGCCAGTTGCGGCTGCAAGGAGTCGATCATGACGTAGGTGCGCAGCGACACCGCAGGGGCGACGCGGCTCATCGGGTCAGGCCCAGGTAGAGCTGCGGCAGGCGCTCGGGCAGGTGCTCGATGCGGTCGATCACGGCGTAGTGGCGGGCACCAAAGATGCGCTCGACGTAGGTGTCGGCGCGCGGGTCGAGCGAGAGCCCAAAGGTCTGGATGCCTTCGCGCTGCAGCTCTTCGACGGCGCGGCGCGCGTCGTGGCGCAGGTACTGGGGGTCGCGCACGTCGCGGTCGGCCGGCTCGCCGTCGGTGATCACCAGCAGCAGGCGTTTTTTCTGCGGCCGCTGGCTCAACTGCGCGCCGGCGTGGCGCAGCGCCGCGCCCATGCGGGTCGAGAAGCGCGCCTGCAGGCCCCCCAGACGCGCGCGCACCCCGGCGTCGAAGGGCTGGTCGAAGTCTTTGCAGCGCAGGTAGTGCACGTCGTGGCGGCCGTCGGAGCAAAACCCGTGCAGGGCAAAGGGGTCGCCGATGCGCGTCAGCGTCTCGGCCAAAATGGCGCTGGCGGCGCGCATGAGTTCGAGCACGGTCTGCTCCTGGCCGTGCACCTTTTCGTTGGCCGATTCCGACAGATCGAGCAGCACCAGCAGCGCCAGATCGCGCTGGTGTACCTGGCGCCGCATCATGATGCGCGGGTCGGGCTGCTGGCCCAGGCGCAGATCGATCAGGGCCTGGATGGCGGGGTCGAGGTCGATCTCGTCGCCGTCTTGCAGGCGCCGGATGCGCTGCAGGCCCTGCGGCGACATGGCCTCGATCAGGTACTTGAGCCGCCCCAGCAAGGGCCGGTGCTGCTCCAGCACGGCATCGACCGGAGCCGGGTCGGAGCCACTCACGGGCCGCTCCTGCAAGGTGACCCAGGCCGGGCGGCTGAGCTGGATGGTGTAGTCCCACTCGGGGTAGTGCACCGGGTCGGGCAGCGCGGTTTGCCCGATCAGGGAGTTGATGCTCACGCCTTCTTGGTCGAGCATGAATTCGGTCGGCAGGGTCCAGATTTCCTGCGCGTCGTCGCCCGCGTATTCGTTGTTGACTTCGTTGACCATCTCCATCACGCTGACTTTGCGCCGCACCTGCTGGCGCGCGTCCCAAGCCGCCTGCAAGGCCTGCGTTTCATCGTAGCGCGCGGCTTGCCAGAGGTAGCGGTTGTCGTCGCGGTAGGGCGCGCGTTGGCCGTCGAGGCGGGCGGTAAAGGGGGCCCAGCCGGCCATGGCCATCCATTCGGCCAAGCTGGCAGCCAGCGCAATGCCGCTGGCGCGGCTGTGTTGCGCATCGTGCAGATCGGGCCATTGCGCCAGCAGCGCCACGCCCTGCTGCACCCAGGGGTGGAGGTCGGCGGCCACCGTGGGCGCGCCGGGTTCGGCTTGCAGCCAGGCGCGCGCCAGCCGGTTGATCAGGTCGCCGGCGCTCTGGGGGGGCTCGGGCGTGCTCGGGTGCAGGCTCAGCCAGAGCTGGCGCAGCCGGGGAAAGCGCTGCATCGCCAGCGCCTCGATGCGTGCGTCTTCTACCGCTTCGATCAGGGCGCGCTCGAGCGCAGTCAGCCCCTGCTCATCGAAGGCGGCCCCGCCCAGCACCAGGTGTGCGGCGCAGTGCGCGGCACCGGCCCGGTACAGTTCCATGGCGCTTGCAGCCGGGTCGGTGCCGCTGGCGGGCAGGTCGTCGTAGGCGTCGGCGAGGTGGATCACCATCTGGTCGATGAAGGGGCGCTGGCCGATGCGCTGCTCGTAGTCGCCGGCGGTGGGGCGCAGCACGAAGTCACGGCCCCAGAGCGCGCGCAGGTAGCGGTTCAGGCGCCGCTGCACATCCACCAGCAGCGTGCCTTTGCGCTCTTGTTGCAGCAGCGCCAGCGCATCCGGGCTGTCGAGCCCGAAATAGCGCACCTGCGCTTCGATGTCGCCGCGGTGCGCCTTGGCCCCCCACTGCACCCAGCGCCGCAAGCCGCCCAGCGTGAGCTGCGCCAGCAGGCGTTCGATCTGGCCCAACAGCGGCCGCAAGCCGTGCGGGGCCTGCGCCAGCAGCAGTTCGAGCACGTTCAGGTATAGTCGAAACAGCGTGGCGTCGCCCAAGCGCTGCGCCACCGTGGCGGCGCTGGCGGCGATCAGCGCCAGCACCTGGCCGGAGGTCTTGGAGGCCATGGCCAGCAGGAAGTTGACCACCCCCGGCACTTCGTCTTCGCCCACGGCGCGTGCCAGTTGCGGCATCTGCTGCAAGAAATTGAGCACCAGTTCTTCGCCACGGCCCAACTGGTGCAGCGCCAGCGCGCCTTTGAGGTAGTTGTCGAGGCCGCGCGGCGACATGGCGCGCGCCGCTTCCTGCCAGGCCCCTTGCAGCACCTCGTGCGCGGCGCTGGGCAGCTCGGCCAGCAGCTCGTGGTGTTGGTGCAGGTGGACGGTCATGGCGGGGCGCAGCAGGGGTCAGAAATAGGTGCTCACGGCGGCGTCGAGCACGTCGCGCATGTCGGCGTCGTCGGTGAGCGGGCGCACCAAGGCCATGCGGCACGCGGTCAACGGCGCCACCGAGCGCGCGATCAGGCTGCCGGCGTGGATCAGCATGCGCGTGGACATGCCCTCGACCAGGCCGTGGCCTTTGAGGTTGCGGGCGCGCGCGCCGATGTGCACCAGCTTGGCTGCGGTGTCGCGATCGACGCCGGATTCGTGCGCCACGATCTCGACCTCGACCTCGTGCTCGGGGTAGTCGAAGTCGAGCGCGGCAAAGCGCTGTTTGGTGGACTGCTTCAAGTCTTTGAGCAGCGACTGGTAGCCCGGGTTGTAGGAGATCACGAGCTGGAAATCCGGGTGCGCGTGCAGCACCTCACCCTTTTTTTCCAGCATCAGCATGCGCCGGGCGTCGCTCAAGGGGTGGATGACGACGGTGGTGTCCTGGCGCGCTTCCACCACTTCGTCGAGGTAGCAAATGGCGCCCAGCCGCGCCGCCAGCGCCAGCGGGCCGTCGTGCCAGCGCGTGCCCTGGGCGTCGAGCAGGAAGCGCCCGACGAGGTCGGAGGCGGTCAGGTCTTCGTGGCAGGCCACGGTGACGAGCGGCTTGCCCAAGCGCCACGCCATGTGTTCGATGAAGCGGGTTTTGCCGCAGCCGGTGGGGCCTTTGATCATCACCGGCATGCGCACCGCGTAGGCGGCCTCGAACAGCTCGAGCTCGTCGGACACTTGGCGGTAGTAGGGTTCGCGTGCGATGCGGTAGTCGGCCAAGGCGTCGCCGGCCGGGGCTGGTGCGCTGGGGGAAGAACCGGGTGGGGCGCTGTGCAGCGTGGGGCGCAGCCCGGCCGCAGGGCGCTCGCCGTTTGGGGGCATGGCATAGGGTGCCGGATGATGGCCCATGCCGGCCAAATCGAGGTGGCGGGCGGGGTAGTGGCGCGCGGGGGTGCTCATGGGGTGTTGCTCCTGGGTGACGCGGTTCAGTCGGGCCAGACCCGGCGCGGAAACAGTTCGCGCGCGCTGGGGCTTGGTTCGCTGGCTGGGCGGGGGGGCGGGGTGGGTGCCGCAAGCTCCACCGGCTCCACGGCCGGGGCCGGGGCCGGGGCCGGTTGGGTGCGGGCAGCCCGAGATGGGGCCGCCGCACGGCGCGCAGGGCTGGCCTTGGGTGCGACCGATGCTTCAGGGGCGGAATCGGCAGGCTGGAGCTCGGTGGCGGTTTCAGCCCGGCTGCGCCGCACGCTGGCGCTGAGTTGTTCTTTTAGGCTGCTCATTTCAGTATCTCCTCGATCAAGGCTTCCAATTCCGCTGTGGCGGCGGCACCGCGGCGGCCCAGCATCTGCACCGCTTGCCCGCCCAAGGCCGCGCTGCGGTAGATGGCGCGGCGCCGCACCACGGTAGTCAACACCGGCAGGCCAAACTCGCGCAGCGCCTGGTGCATGGCGGCGGTCAGGGCGCTGTCGGGCTCGGCCTGGTTGATCACGAAAGCCGCGCGCAAACCCGGGTTGCCGCTGCTGGCCTGCTGCAGCAAGCGCACCAGGTGCCAACTGGCCCACAGATCGACCGGGGACGGCAACACCGGCACCAGCACCCAATCCAGACGCGCCAGCAGCGCCAGCACCTGGGGCGAATCAATCGCCGGCGGGCAGTCCCAGACCACGAAAGCCGTTGGCTCGGCGGCGTCGGCCGCAGGTGGCAGCGGATGGGCCGCCTGCACCCGCATCGGCAAGGGCTCCCCGCCTTGGGCCGCCCACTGCAGCGCCGAACCTTGGGCGTCCAGATCGACCAACAAGGTCGAATCCCGCTGCGCCAAGGCGGCCGCCAAGTTGAAGGCCAGCGTGGTCTTGCCAGTGCCACCCTTGTGGTTGAGCAAGGCGAGCTGGAACGGAGCAGGGCGGTCGGGCATACCCGCTCAGGCCGTTGCCAGCCGACCCAGTTCGGCCGCCAAGCGGCATTCGCTCTCGCTCAAGTTTGGCCCGCTGGCGCTGATGGTCACGTTCACGTAGGTGGTGCCGAAGTTGATGTTCTGCGGCTGCACCCCGAGCGCGTCCGACTGCTCGGCCAGCCGGTCCAGAAACTGGCGCGTTTGGCCATAGCTGCCAAACTGGAAGCGCCGAAACAAGCTGGGCGGGCGCTCGCTCCACTGCCAGCCCGGGGCGGCGCTCAAGGCCGCGTCTCTGGCGGATTCCTTGCTGGATTCCAAGGCGGTGGGTTCCATCATCTGCGTCTCCTCAGACGGGTGGCTGCAGGGGCGAGCGCGCTAGACTCAGCACGCCTCAACTGCGGGTGGAGGTGATTTCCAGATCGCGGCCGCCGCTGTCGGCTTGCGGGCGCAGGGGCAAAATCCCCTCCACCTCGCTGTGTACGCGGGCGATGATGTGCGCCGCCACCAGACCGTCGCCCACGCGCTCGCAGGCATCGGCCCCGGCGCGCACGGCGGCGTTGACGGCGCCGGTTTCACCGCGCACCAGCACCGTGACGTAGCCGCCACCGACGAACTGGCGCCCGATCAGGCGCACTTCAGCGGCTTTGGTCATGGCGTCGGCGGCTTCGATGGCCGGCACCAGACCGCGTGTTTCGATCATCCCGAGGGCGATCCCTGTTGCTTGGCTCATCGCGTACCCCTTTGCAAAAAAATTTCAAATCAGGCCGATGGGGTCGTGGGCAGGATGCCCTCGACTTCGCTGTGCACGCGCGCGATGATGTGCGCCGCCACCAGTCCGTCACCGACGCGCTCGCAGGCATCGGCCCCGGCGCGCACCGCCGCGTTGACGGCGCCGGTTTCACCGCGCACCAGCACCGTGACGTAGCCTCCGCCCACGAACTGGCGCCCGATCAGGCGCACTTCGGCGGCTTTGGTCATGGCGTCGGCGGCCTCGATGGCCGGCACCAGACCGCGTGTTTCGATCATTCCCAGGGCAATACCCGTTGCTGCAGACATTTCACTTCTCCTTCAGTTAGAAACAAAAACCGGGCCGTTCGCGCTTGAACCCAACCCACCCATGCCACACCGGGCTGGCACCATGCCGGCCCTACTTGCATCTTTAAGGCATCCTTGGCCGCCACCTTCATGGTGCCGGCTCCCAGTGATCGACGATGCCGCAGATCGCCAGATCGGTCATCGTCAGCGGGTCCGGCATCGCCAGCCGCGCCGCCGTGCCGGTGGCGACCAGCACCCACTTGCCCACTGGCGCCCCGACCGGGTCGCTGGCCACCGAAACCACCCCCTGCTCGCTTTGCAGCACGCGCAGCGACACCGCGCCGAGCCCGGGTACGCGCCGGGTGCAGACCAGATCGTCGATCACTTGCAGCACTTCCATCAGGCACTGCCTTCCGCCGTCCAGCGGTCGATGATGCCGACGATGGTCAAGTCGGACGGGAAATCCCGGCTGCCGGCGGCTTCGCGCGCGGCCGATGAACCCACACAAATCACCCAGTCGCCCGGTATGCAACCCACCGCATCCACGGCCACACTGCGGATGCCGCCGGCGCGCTCTTGCACCACCAACAAGGGCCGGTGGCCAAAGGCCTCGATCCGGTTGGTCGAAACCAAGGTTTTTTCTACGCGCATGATCTTCATGGTGCCGGTCCTTGCCTGTTCAGTGCGCTGCCGCGCTCACGGCGTGCTCGGCCCATTCCAGCACCGAACCGGCCTGGCGCTCGCTCACCGCCACCCGGCAGTGCAGCAGGCCGCGCTCGGCCAGATCGGAAAAGCGCGCACGGATGGCTTGCGCCACGCGCAGACCGCGCTGCACGGCGCGCTCGCGTGCCCCAGGCACGCGTGCGTTGTAAGTGAAATGCACCAGCACCGGCAGCGCCAGACCGCGCTGCACATTCAGGCCCTGGAAGATGCGCGCGCCCACGTCGAGGTCGGCCGCCCCTTCTTCCACCGTATCGAGGTGGGCAAAGTAAAACTGGTTGCGCAGGTGCAGCAGCGGCACCGCCTCGCCGGCGCAGACGAAGGCCTCGTCGTGGCCGATCACGGCGTAGCGCCCGGCGTGGTGCCGATTCACGTACTCGATCTGCGAAAAATTGGCGATCAGCCACGCTTGCACCAGCGCCAGCAGGCCGGCCTCATTGCCCTTGGCTGCCAGGCCGCCGAGTTCGGTGACGTGGCGTTGCAGCGCCTGCTGCACGGCCTGCTGCGCCGCCGCTGCGGGCATACCGAAGCTGCTGCGATACAGCGTGGCGCTGTCGAGGAAGCGCGTGCGGTGGATTTGTCCGCTGGCGTCGGGCAGGTGGATGCGGATGGCGTCGCAGTCGGTATCGACGCCGATCAGCAGCACCTGCGGCGCGGCACCCAGCCCAAAGGTGTTGTCCACTGCCATTTGCAATGCGACAAGGCGCTCGATGGCGGCTTGCACCGCTTGCTCGTCTAGGCTGCCGTGGGCGGCGCAGCCCTGCTCGCACGGGGCCGACGAGCTGTAGTGGTAGACCGCCACTTTCAGGTAGTCGAGCTGCGCCCCGCCTTCGATGGCCCCGGTGAGGCGCTCGAGTTCGCGCTGCGTCCAGTCGGCCACGTCGTGCTCGACGTCGAACAGCGCCCCGGCGTAGGCTTTGACCCACACATGGGGGGCGGGCGTGGTGCGCAGAATGAAGGGCAGCAGCGCCTGCAGGCGGCCGTCGGCGCAAGGGCTGAAGTCCAGCGTGTGGTAGCCCCAGTCGCGCCACTGCTGCGGCCCGATCGGCATGCGCGCGCGCCAGCAGCTTTGGTCGAAACCGGCCTGCTGCACCGATTGCGCCACGGTCTGGAACAGGCAGTGCGCGTGCAAGGCCGCCATATCGACCCCGGCCACCCAGGCGTTGGCGAGCCAGTCGGTGGGCAGTTCGAAGCCCAGCTTTTGCAGCGCCAGCGTCTGCGCCTGCGCCGCAAAGTCGCGCTCGTGCTGGCAGCTCGAGAGGGTGCGCAGCACATCGAGCACGGCGGCAAAGCGGCCGCGCACGCGCTGCTCGTAGGTGTGCAGGCAGTCGTTGAGGTCGGCATCGACCAGGGCGTGGCCGGGCTGAGGCGTGGAGTGCGTGCGGGCCGCGGGTGCTGCCTGCACCGCCCTTGTGGCCGGGGCAGCCCGAGCTGGGGACTTGGCCGTGGCCTTCTGGGCTGCAGCGGCACGGTAACGGGCCGCGCGCTGCAACGCCAAGGCTGGGCTGCGCGGGGCCACAGCGGCCTCAACGACGCGCGCATCAGGCGCAGCGGCCAGCCCAGCGCGCACTGGCGTGGCTTGGGCTTGTCGGCGTTTGAGCGTGTTCATGGTCGAGCGCTTGCGGTGGCTGCGTAGGCTGGCGTGGGGCTGCGCTTAGCCGCGCGCACCGCCAGAAATGGTGACCATGGCGCCACGCCCGGTGTTGCCCGACGACCCGGTGACCGGGCTGGGTGGCACCTCGGCGCGTGCCTGCTCGCGCACGCTGCGCGCATCCATGCCCATGCCCATGGCACGCGGCTGCCCGCGCTGGGTCGGGTTGCGCGATTGCGCCGAAACCCCGTCGGTGCCGCTGATGTGGCGGCTGCTGCTCCAGGAGTCGCCGGTTAGGCGCGAGCCTTGCTGGCGCCCCTCACCCGAGAGGCGCTCGCTGGCTGGCGGCTGCACAGCGGGCGGGCTGGCCGGGGTCGCTGGTCTGGCCGAGCTGCGCCGCGAATCGAGGCTCTGGCCGCCGTGGCGGAATTCGGGTGTGCCGGTGATCACCCCTTGGGCCTTGAAACCCGGCCCGGTAATGCGCTCGCTGTTGCCATAAGCCACCCCGGTGACTTGGTTGCGCGGCGCTGCCGACTGGGGCGTCGTGGCGCGTCCGGCCGGTTGGCCGCGCTGCGGGCGAGCGATGCTAAAGCCCTTGGGCGCGGCGGGCGGTGTTTCCACGGCCAGTTCGGGGTGGCGCGTCAACCAAGCGCTGTCGATGGTGCAGGCGGCGTACTGATTGTCCGGCCCGATGAAGGGAGTTCCAGTGATCGGCTCACACGCGCCGCGCTCGTCGCCGGTAACGCCGCCGCCGCCGATGCCGGGGCGGTCGCCGGTGAGCGACTGGGTGCGCCAACTGGCGCTCTGGCGTTGCACCTGCACCGGCTCTGGCAGCGCGTGCCTGGCTTCAGATGCGGGCATTCTGCTGGGTGCGGCTTGCAACGCACGGGCGTATTGCGTGCCTGTGATCGGGCGCTGCATGCCGGCTTCGTTGCCTGTCACCTTGCTGCCGCCGTTGACCACGACCCCGGTCACGGTTTGCTGGCCCCGGCTCGACATCACGCTCACCTTGTGCGGCCCTTGCAGCGGCTGTTCTTGGCACAGGCGGGTGGTCAGGTCCGACAGGTATTGGGTGCCGGTGATGCCCAGGCACACCCCGGTTTGGTTGCCGGTCACGCGCGGCTGCGGGTCCACTTCGGTGCCGCTGATGCTTTGCTGCTGGCCGGTGGTTTGCGACAGCCCAACCTTGGGTGGGCGCGGCTGCGGCTTGGACTCGCACCAAGCCTGGTACTGCTCCATGCCGATGTATTCGGTTCCGGTGACGTTGCGGCAGGTGCCCGGCTCTTGGCCGGTGACCTTGCTGCTGCGCTCGACCTGAATGCCGCTCACTTCTTGCCCAGACAGCGTGTGCCCGACCTCGGTGCGCTCGGCCACAGGGCGGCTGCGGCTGCGCGCCACGCTGCGGTTGCCGCTGCTGTGCTGGGCTTCGGTGCGCCCAGCGAGCGACTGCACGATGCGTTTTTGCATCGCCAACTGGCGCCCCGTCACGCCCTGCACCAAGGCGGTTTGCCAATCGGCGCGATCCGGCATGGTGGCGGCGATGCGGCTGGCGTTGGCGACTTTTTGGATGCCCACCTTGCCTTCTTGGGCCAAGGTCTGGCGCCGGGCCCGGGCCAAGGTGCGGCCGTTGGGCAAAGCGCAGGCGGCCTTGGTCTGGCTGGCTGGCGCAGACACCGCAGCGGCCACGTCGCACTGACACGCCGCATCGGCGGCACCCGAGCAACCGCACTGCGCCTCATCGCGCCGTGCCGCTGCTTGCACCGCCTGCGCCGCAGCTTGGCTGGCACGCACGGCCGCTGCGACGCGGTTGGCTGCCCCGACCTTGCCCTCGGTGGCCATGGCGAGTCGGCGCATGCGCGCCAGCTCGCGCCCGGAAAGGGTTAGGTTTGCGTGGTTCAGTGCGGGTTCCATGGCGGTCTCCTCGGTCGTCGGGTGGCGCACCCGGTGGGTGCGCGCGGGCTAAGCTGGGGGCAGGGCAGTTCGTGGTGGCTGAAAACTCAGCGATAGACCACGAAGCACTGGCCTTGGCTTTGCGAGTAGTTGTCGTAGGCCACGAAGCGCACCATGTGCTCGGGGAACTCGCGGTGGCAGGCTTCGATTTCGGCCAGCACGGCGTCGATGTTTTGCTCGCCAAACAGCGGCAGCTTCCACATGTACCAAAAGCTGGTTTTGGCGGTGGTGCCGCGTTCGGTGTGCTCGACCGCCGGGTTCCAGCCCTGCGAAATGGCGTAGCCGATCTGGCGGCGCACCTGCTCGGGCTTCATGGGTGGCAGGTAGGAAAAGGTCTCGTACTTGAGCGACTGCTCGTAAGCTTGCACGGCCATGATGGGGCTCCTTGGAATGCAAAAAAGAGGGTTCAGGTGAAGGATGGGGCTCTAAGGCAGCGGCTTACTTGTGCGCCACGTCGAGCTTGTCAACCGTGTCGAACTCGAACTTGATCTCTTTCCAAGTTTCCATCGCGATCTTGAGCTCTGGGCTGTGCGCGGCTGCTGCGGTGAGGATTTCCTTGCCCTCTTTTTCCAGTGGGCGCCCTTCGTTGCGCGCTTGCACACAGGCCTCCAGCGCAACCCGGTTGGCGTGCGCGCCGGCCGCGTTGCCCCATGGGTGGCCGAGCGTGCCGCCGCCGAACTGCAGCACCGAGTCGTCGCCAAAAATGTTCACCAGCGCTGGCATGTGCCAAACGTGGATGCCGCCCGAAGCCACGGCGAACACGCCCGGCATCGAACCCCAGTCTTGGTCGAAGAAGATGCCGCGCGAGCGGTTTTCTGGCACGTAGGATTCGCGCAGCAGGTCGATCCAGCCCAGGGTGGACTCGCGGTCGCCTTCGAGCTTGCCCACCACGGTGCCGGTGTGCAGGTGGTCGCCGCCCGAGAGGCGCAGGATTTTGGTGAGCACGCGAAAGTGGATGCCGTGGTGCGGGTTGCGGTCGATCACGGCGTGCATGGCGCGGTGGATGTGCAGCAGCATGCCGTTGTCGCGGCACCAGTTGGCCAAGCCCGTGTTGGCGCAGAAACCGGCCGTGATGTAGTCGTGCATGATGATCGGCGCACCGATCTCTTTGGCGTACTCGGCGCGCTTGTACATTTCCTCGGGCGTCGGTGCCGTGACGTTGAGGTAGTGGCCCTTGCGCTCGCCGGTCTCGGCCTCGGCTTTGAGCGTGGCTTCTTGCACAAAGTCAAAGCGCTGGCGCCAGCGCATGAACGGTTGGCTGTTGACGTTTTCGTCGTCCTTGGTGAAATCGAGCCCGCCGCGCAGGCACTCATAGACGGCGCGGCCGTAGTTCTTGGCGCTCAAGCCGAGTTTGGGCTTGATGGTGCAACCCAGCATCGGGCGCCCGTACTTGTTCAAGATGTCGCGCTCGACCTGAATGCCGTGCGGTGGCCCGCCGCAGGTTTTCACGTAGGCGATCGGGAAGCGCACGTCTTCGAGCCGCAGCGCACGCACCGCTTTGAAGCCAAACACGTTGCCCACCAGCGAGGTGAAGACGTTGACCACCGAACCCTCTTCGAACAGGTCGATCGGGTAGGCGATGAAGGCGTAGTAGCAGGTGTCGTCGCCGGGCACGTCTTCGATGCGGTAGGCGCGGCCCTTGTAGTAGTCCATGTCGGTGAGCAAGTCGGTCCAGACCGTGGTCCAGGTGCCGGTAGAAGATTCGGCCGCCACCGCTGCCGCCGCCTCCTCACGGTCCACCCCGGCTTGTGGGGTGATCTTGAACACCGCCAACAGGTCGGTGTCGAGCGGGATGTAATCCGGCATCCAGTAGGTTTGGCGGTATTCTTTGACACCGGCGCTGTAAGACTTGACGGCCATGCTTGCTCCTGATTGGTAACGGGTTGAACCGGGGCACCGGCATCCGGGCAAACCCCAGATGCGTGGCGATGGGGTGAATTCTTTGGCAAAAACCTATTTGACGCAAGTAAAATGTTTAGACTGTAATCTTTTACCAAAGTAAACCTATGAACCTGCGTCACCTCACCTTGCACCAGTTGCGCATTTTTTTGGCCGTGGCGCGCCACGCCAGCTTCACCCGCGCCGCCGAGGCGCTGCACCTGTCACCGCCGACGCTGTCGCTGCAAGTCAAGCAACTGGCCGAAACCATCGGGCAGCCTTTGTTCGAGCAATTGGGCAAAAAGATTTACCTCACGGCCACCGGCCAAACGCTGGCCGAGGCCTGCCAAGACCTCGAAACCCGCATGGAGCGGCTGACGCAGGACTTGGCCGCGCTGCAAGGGGTCGAGCGCGGCAGCCTCAAGCTGGCAATCCTGACCACGGTGCAATACACCGTGCCCAAGCTGCTGGGCCGCTTTTGCAGCGCGCACCCCGGCATCGAAGTGAGCATGCAGGTGGGCAACCGCGAGATGCTGCTGCACAGGTTGGCGCACAACCTAGACGACCTCACCATCATGGGCCAGCCGCCTGAGCAACTGGCGCTGGTGAGCGAGGTCTTTGCCGAGAACCCGCTGGTGCTGCTGGCCCCGCCGGGGCACCCGCTGGTGGGCCAGCGCGCCATCGATCCGCAGCGCTTGCAAGACCAGCCGTTCGTGCTGCGCGAGCCTGGCTCCGGCACCCGCTTGACGAGCGAAAAGTTTTTTGCCCAGCAAGGCATACGCATCAAAAACCGGCTCGAAGTGGGCAGCAACGAGGCCATCAAGCAGACTGTGGCCGGCGGGCTCGGGCTGGCGGTGCTGTCGGCGCACGCCGTGGCGGCCGAACTGGCACTGGGCGAACTGGTGCAGCTCGACGTGCAGGGCTTTCCCCTGATGCGGCATTGGCACCTGGTTTACCCCTTGGGCAAGCGTCTCTCGCCAGCGGCGCTGGCCTTCAAAGCCTGGTTGGGGCAGGCGGCATCAGCGATGGCTGAAGCGCCGCTGCAAAAGATCTGAAGCGCTGCGTGCGCAACCAGGGTGCCCGTGCCGCGATTTGTCTTGGCCCGGTCGGGGCGATCTGAAATAATGTTGCAACCCTCCCCCACACCGTTGCAAGGCACTCCATGAACCCACGCGCCACCAAGATCGTCGCCACCCTCGGGCCGGCTTCCAACACGCCCGAGATTTTGTACGCCATGATCGAGGCCGGCGTGAACGTGGTGCGGCTCAATTTCTCGCACGGCACGGCCGACGAGCACCGCCAGCGCGCCGCCATGGTGCGTGCCGCCGCGCAGCGCGCCGGGCGCGAAGTGGCGATCATGGCCGACCTGCAGGGGCCCAAAATCCGCGTCGGCAAGTTTGCCCAAGGACGCGTGCTGCTGCAAGCGGGCCAAGCGTTCGTGCTCGACGCCGCGCGCACCCAGCCGGGCGACGAAGCAGCCGTGGGGCTGGACTACAAAAACCTGCCCGACGAGGTGCAAGCGGGCGACGTGCTGCTGCTCAACGACGGCCTGATCGTGCTGCAGGTGCTGCGCCTCGAAGGCGCGGCGGTGCACACCCAGGTGGTGCAAGGCGGCGAGTTGTCCAACCACAAGGGCATCAACAAGCGCGGTGGCGGCCTCACCGCCCCGGCCCTGACCGCCAAAGATATGGAAGACCTCAAGGTGGCGATCGCGCTGGAGGTGGACTTTGTGGCAGTGAGCTTTCCCAAAGACGCCGCCGACATGGAGCTGGCGCGCCAACTGTGCCTGCTGGCCAACCCCTACGGCGCGCAGCCGGCCCTGATCGCCAAGATCGAGCGCGCCGAGGCCATTCCGGTGCTGGAGAGCATCGTGCTGGCCAGCGACGGCATCATGGTGGCGCGCGGCGATCTGGCGGTCGAGGTGGGCAACGCGGCCGTGCCGGCGCTGCAAAAGCGCATGATCCGGCTGGCGCACACGCACGACCGCTTCGTCATCACCGCCACCCAGATGATGGAGAGCATGATCCACGCCCCCATGCCCACGCGCGCCGAAGTGAGCGACGTGGCCAACGCGGTGCTCGACGGCAGCGATGCCGTGATGCTCAGCGCCGAAACCGCCGCCGGCAAGTTCCCGCTCGAAACCGTGCGCGAAATGGCGCTGATCTGCGAGGCCGCCGAACGCGCCGACCAGCACGACCTGGAGTCCGACTTCAGCGGCAAAGCCTTCACCCGCATCGACCAATCCATCGCCATGGGTGCGCTCTTTACCGCCTCGCACCTGGGCGCCAAAGCCATCGTGGCCCTGACCGAATCGGGCTCGACCGCACTGTGGATGAGCCGCCACAAGGTGCGCATTCCCATCTACGCCCTGACGCCGCGCCTGCGTGCGCAGCGGCGCATGGCGGTCTATCGCAACGTGCACCCGCTGCTGGTGGACTCCAGCACCGACCGCGACACCGCGCTGGCCCAGGCCGAGCAACACCTCATCGGGCGCGGCATCGTGCAGTCCGGCGATGTCTATGCCATCACCTGCGGCGAGCCCATGGGCACCCCGGGCGGCACCAACATGCTCAGGATTTCGCGGGTGGAGTAGCAAAGGGCATCAATTGCCCGAAGCGCTCAGCCAAAAAGCCTTCGCCGCGCTCCAGGATGAAGTAGCGAAAAGCCTCCGCCGCCGGTGAGAGCACTTTGGAGAGGGTGTGGACCAGGTTCCATGCCCGCACCACCGGGGTGCCCTCCACGTCGAGCCGCGCAATCAGGCCGTGTTGCAGTTCCAGCCCAATCGTGTGCAGCGACAAAAAACTCAGGCCCATGCCGGCCATCACGGCCTGCTTGATGGCCTCGTTGCTCGACATCTCCATCACCACCCGGGGCTGCAAGCGGGTGTTTTGCAAAAACTTCTCCATCGCGGCCCGGGTGCCGGAGCCGCGCTCGCGCACGATGAAGCCATAGGGCTCCAGCGCCGACGGCGTGGGATGGCCAATGTTGAGCAAGGGGTGATCGGTCGCGGCCACGAACACCAGCGGGTTGGCGGCAAAGGGTTCGGTGCGCGTGGCCAGCTCCTTGGGCGGCATGCCCATGACGGCGATATCGACCTCACCGCCTTGCAGCATGCGCAGCAACTGGTCGTGGTTGCCCAGCACCAGGCGCGTTTCCACACCCGCGTATTCCTGTCGAAACTGGCCGATCAGGTGCGGCAAAAAATACTGCGCCGTGCCCACCATGCCGATCGTCAGCTGCCCGACCTCGACGCGCTTGAGGCGCGCCGCGGCATCTTGGGCGTCTTTCAGCGTCGCCAAAATTTTGCGCGCATAGACCAACATGTACTCGCCCGCGGTGGTCAACGACACCTTGCGCCCGCTGCGTTCAAACAAGGGCAGCCCCACATTGTCTTCCAACTCTTTGATCTGCATGGTGACTGCGGGCGGTGTGAGGTGCAGCGACTCGGCCGCGCGGGCAAAACTCAGGTGGCGCGCGACCTCAGTGAAAACCCTAAGCTGGCGAAAGGTGGTGTTCTTCAATAAGTTTCTCCTGAAGTGATTGTGAATTAATCGTAAATTTACCTTACTCAGCTTAGAAACTATATTGCGGTTTCCACTTATATTTTTGGCCGCCGCACCCATGCTCACTGCCCTGATCTTCGACGTCGACGGCACTCTGGCCGACACCGAGAGCGTGCACCTGGAGGCGTTCAACCACGCCTTCGCACAAGAGGGGCTGGATTGGCACTGGGACGTGCCGCTCTACACCCGGCTGCTCGAAATCTCGGGTGGCAAGGAGCGCCTGCTGCACCACTGGCGCATGGTGCAACCGAATCTGAAAGAGGTCGATGGCGGCGCCGTGCGCGACACCGTGGCCCGGCTGCACGAGATCAAGACCGCCTACTACGAGCAGGTGGTGGGTGCCGGTGCCCTGTCTTTGCGGCCCGGGGTGCTGGCGCTGATGCAGGCGGCCTACGACGAGGGGGTGCAGTTGGCGATTGCCACCACCACGTCCCCGGTCAACATCGCCGCTTTGCTGCGCAGCGCCATCGGGCCGGATTGGCGCAGCTTTTTTCTGGCCATCGGCGACGCCAGCAACGCCCCGATCAAAAAACCGCATCCGCAGGTGTACCTGAAGGTGCTGGCCGACATGCGCCTCGACCCGGCGCACTGCGTGGCCTTCGAAGACTCGGCCAATGGCCTGCAGGCCGCCACCGCCGCCGGTTTGGCCACCGTGATCACCCCCACCAGCTACACCGCGCAGCACGACTTTGGCGCCGCGCTGCGCGTGCTGCCCGACCTGAGCCACCTCAACTTGGCGCAGTTGCGCCAGTGGCTGAGCGAACAGCAGGCCGCGCGCACCAGGCCGCGTGGCGCAGCCGGGCGCTAAGACTGCCGCCTAGCTGGCCACACGCTGCTTTTCGCAGCAATCATTAACCAAAACAACCACCGAGACAAGCCCATGCTCCAAACCAACCGCTCCACGCTGACCCAATTCCTGATTGAAGAGCGGCGCCGCTTCCCCGGGGCCACCGGCGACTTCAACGCCCTCATCCTCGATGTGACGTTGGCCTGCAAGGCCATCGCCAGTGCCGTGGCCTACGGCGAGCTCGGGGGTGCCATGGGCAACCACGCGCCCGAGGCCGGCGGCTCGGTGAATGTGCAGGGCGAAACGCAGAAAAAACTCGACGTGCTCAGCAACGAGGTTTTCATGCAGCGCACCGAGTGGTCGGGCCACTTGGCCGGCATGGCATCGGAAGAGATGGACTTGCCGCACCAGATTCCGGCGCAGTACCCGCGCGGCCACTATCTGCTGGTGTTCGACCCACTGGATGGCTCCAGCAACATCGACGTCAACGTCTCGGTGGGCAGCATCTTCTCGGTGCTGCGCGCCCCGCAAGCGGTGATCGACAGCGGTCGCGATGTGGTCGAGGCCGACTTCCTGCAGCCCGGCGCCACCCAAATGGCCGCTGGCTACGCGCTCTACGGCCCCACCACCATGCTGATCCTCACCGTGGGCCGTGGCGTCAACGGCTTTACGCTGGACCCGAATCTGGGCGAATTCATGCTCACCCACCCCGACATGAAAATCCCGCCCGACACGCAAGAATTTGCCATCAACGCCTCCAACGCGCGCTTCTGGGAAGCGCCGGTCAAGCGCTACGTGGACGAGTGCCTAGCCGGCAAGACCGGCCCACGCGGCAAAGACTTCAACATGCGCTGGATCGCCTCCATGGTGGCCGAGGCGCATCGCATCCTGATGCGCGGCGGCGTATTTCTGTATCCGCGCGACACCAAAGACCCGCTTAAACCGGGCCGCCTGCGCCTGCTCTACGAAGCCAACCCGGTCGGCATGATCATGGAGCAGGCCGGGGGCCGCGCCAGCACCGGCCGCGAGCCGATGATGGGCGTGGTGCCCACCTCGCTGCACCAGCGCATCGGGCTGGTGTTTGGCAGCAAAAACGAAGTCGAGCGCATCGAGCGCTACCACCGCGAGCCGGCGCAAGCCAAGGAAGGCGAGCCGCTGTTTGCCACGCGCTCGCTGTTTCGTGACTAAGCAGACGCAGCACCCGGCCCCAGCGTACAAAATTTAGGAGACCCACCACCATGTCCGAACGCCACCCCATCATCGCCATCACCGGCTCCTCCGGTGCCGGCACCTCCACCGTTACGCGCACCTTTCAGAACATCTTTCGCCGTGAGGGCGTGAGCGCCGCCGTGATCGAAGGCGACAGCTTTCACCGCTTCGAGCGCAAAGCCATGAAGCAGCGCATGGCCGAAGAAGAGGCCACAGGCAACCGCCACTTCAGCCACTTCGGGGCCGAGGGCAACCGTTTCGAGGAACTCGAAGCCCTGTTTCGCGACTACGCCGCCAGCGGCACCGGCAAAAGCCGCAAATACCTGCACAACGAGCTCGAAGCCGCCCCCTACGGGCAAGAGCCCGGCACCTTCACGCCCTGGGAGGATTTGCCCCTTGGCACCGACCTGCTGTTCTACGAAGGCCTGCATGGGGCGGTGAAAACCGAAAGCGTCGATGTGGCGCGCTACCCGGATCTGCTGATCGGCGTGGTGCCCACCATCAACTTGGAGTGGATACAAAAACTCATCCGCGACAAAACCCAGCGCGGCTACAGCCAAGACGCGGTGGTGGACACCATCTTGCGCCGCATGCCCGACTACGTGAACTACATCGTGCCGCAGTTTGGCCTCACGCACGTCAACTTCCAGCGCGTGCCGGTGGTGGACACCTCCAACCCCTTCATCACGCGCGACATCCCCACCGCCGACGAAAGCGTGTGCGTGGTGCGTTTTGCCCAGCCCAAGGGCATCGATTTCCAGTACTTGCTGAGTATGATCAGCGGGTCGTGGATGAGCCGCGCCAACACCATCGTGGTGCCTGGGGGCAAGATGGAATTGACCATGCAGCTCATCTTCACCCCCTTCATCTGGCGCATGATGGAGCGCAAAAAGCGTGCGCTCGGCTTGGCCTGAACCCGCCCCCGATCTGGAACACCTCGCATGAAAAACCCTAGCCCCGAACTGGCCCGCCGCATGGCCAACGCGATCCGCATGTTGTCGGTCGATGCCGTGGAAAAAGCCAAGAGCGGCCACCCCGGCGCGCCGATGGGCATGGCCGAAATCGCCGAAGTGCTCTGGAACCGGCACCTCAAGCACAACCCGCTCAACCCGCACTGGCCCGACCGAGACCGCTTCGTGCTCTCCAACGGCCACGGCTCGATGCTGGTCTACTCCCTGCTGCACCTCACCGGCTACGACCTGCCGCTGCGCGAGCTGCAAAACTTTCGCCAGTTGCACAGCAAAACCGCTGGGCACCCCGAAGTCGGCATCACCCCCGGCATCGAGACCACCACCGGTCCGCTCGGGCAGGGGCTGGCCAACGCGGTCGGCATGGCGCTGGCCGAAAAACTGCTGGCGACCGAGTTCAACCGCCCCGGCCACGCCGTGGTGGACCACCACACCTACGTCTTTCTGGGCGACGGCTGCCTGATGGAGGGCATCAGCCACGAAGTCTGCTCGCTCGCCGGCACCCTGCGCCTGCCCAAGCTGATCGCCTTTTACGACGACAACGGCATCTCCATCGACGGCCACGTCGAGGGCTGGTTCACCGACGACACGCCCAAGCGCTTCGAGGCTTATGGCTGGAACGTGATCGCCCGCGTGAATGGGCACGACCCGGCGGCGGTGCAGGCGGCGCTGCTGCAGGCCAAACAGCAGGTCACGGCCGCCGACGGCAAGCCAACCCTGATCTGCTGCCAGACCGTGATCGGCCAGGGTTCACCCAACAAGGCCGGCACGCACGACGTGCACGGCGCCGCGCTTGGGGCCGCCGAAGTCGCGGCCACGCGCGCCGCGCTGGGCTGGGAGCACCCGCCGTTCGAGATTCCGGCCGACCTCACCAGCGCCTGGGACGCACGCGCCAGCGGGGCCGTGGCCGAGGGCGACTGGCACCGGCGCTGGCTGGCCTACCGCAGCGAGTACCCGCAACTGGCGGCCGAGTTCGAGCGCCGCATGGCGGGCCAGTTGCCCGCCGATTTCGCCGCCAAGCTGACGCCGCTGCTCGAAGCCATCGCCGCCAAGCCCGAGGCTATAGCCACCCGCAAAGCCAGCCAGAACGCGCTCGACGCGCTGGCCCCGCTGTTGCCCGAGTTCTTTGGCGGCAGCGCCGACCTCACCGGCTCCAATCTGACCAACTTCAAGGGCTGCGTCAAAGCCGGCCGCGACACCTGGGGCAACCACCTGAGCTACGGCGTGCGCGAGTTCGGCATGGCCGCGATCATGAACGGCATCGCCCTGCACGGCGGCTACCTGCCCTACGGCGGCACCTTCCTCACCTTCAGCGACTACTCGCGCAATGCCATCCGCATGGCGGCGCTGATGAAGCAGCGCGTGATCCACGTATTCACCCACGACAGCATCGGCCTAGGCGAAGACGGCCCCACGCACCAGTCGATCGAGCACGTTCCCTCTCTGCGCCTGATTCCGGGTCTGGACGTTTGGCGCCCGGCCGACGGGCTGGAAACCGCCGTGGCCTGGGCCAGCGCCATCGAGCGCCGCGACGGCCCGGCCGCGCTGTGCCTGTCGCGCCAGAACCTGCCCCGTGTCAGCAGCCTGGCGCAAGCCGAGGCCATCCGCCAAGGCGGCTACGTGCTGGCTGAAGTGGCCGACCCCCAAGCGCTGATCGTCGCCACCGGGTCTGAGGTCGAAATCGCGCTGCAGGCGCAGGCCGCACTGGCGGCCGAGGGCGTGCGCGTGCGCGTGGTCTCCATGCCTTGCACCAACGTGTTTGACCGCCAGCCGCAGGCCTACCAAGACAAGGTGCTGCCGCCCAACCTGCCTGCTGTGGCAATCGAGGCCGCCCAACCGGATTTTTGGCACAAATACGTGGGGCGCAGCGGCACCGTGCTGGGCATGGCAACCTATGGCGAATCGGCCCCGGCCAAAGACCTGTACCGCCATTTTGGCCTCACCGCCGAGCGCGCCGCCGAGGCCGTGCGCGCTTTGTTGAGCCGCGCCCCGGCCAGCCATTGAGTCCCTTGCGGCCCTCGACCCCACCCCATCCATTCAGACCAGCCCCCGCCCCGTGAACCCTGCCCACCCCTACGACCTGATTCTGTTCGACCTCGACGGCACCCTGATCGAGACCGCGCCCGAGATCGCCGACGCCGTCAACGACACCTTGCGCGAGCTCGGGCACGCGCCCGCCAGCGAGCAGCAGATCACCGACTGGATCGGGCACGGCACGCGCGAGCTGCTGTTGCAGGCGCTGGCGCAAGCCAAGCAGAGCGCAGTGGAAGCGGAGCGCCAGAGCAGCGGCTTTGCCGCCATCGAGGCCCGCTTTGGCCAGCACTACCTGCAGCGCTGCGGCAGCCGCAGCCAGCTCTACCCGCAGGTGCGCCAGACGCTGGATGCGCTGCGCGCCGCTGGGGTGCGGCTGGTGCTGATGACCAACAAAGAAACCCGCTACACCGAGGCCGTGCTGCAGGCGCACCAGTTGCACGCGGCTTTCGACCGCGTGGTCTGCGGCGACACGCTGGCGGTGAAAAAGCCCAACCCGGCCGGCATCCAAAGCTGCCTAGAGCAGTTTGGCGTGGCGCCCGAGCGCGCCCTGTTCGTGGGCGATTCCTCCATCGACGTGGCCACCGCGCGCAACGCCGGCCTCGCGGTCTGGGTGCTGCCCTACGGCTACAACATGGGCCAGCCGATCGAGGCCAGCGCGCCCGATCGGGTGATCGACCACATCGGGGCCTTGCTGGCACCCGCCCCAGCCTTACAATTTTAAGTTTTAACCCCGGAGACTTTCCATCATGAGCATCAAGGTCGGCATCAACGGTTTCGGGCGCATTGGGCGCATGGTGTTTCGCGCCGCCATCGCCGAGTTCAAAGACATACAAATCGTCGCCATCAACGACTTGCTCGAGCCCGAGTACCTGGCCTACATGCTGCAATACGACAGCGTGCACGGCCGTTTCAAGGGTGAGGTGGCGGTCGAGGGCAAGGACCTGATCGTCAACGGCCAGCGCATCCGCCTGACGGCCGAAAAAGACCCGTCCAACCTGAAATGGGGCGAAGTCGGGGCCGATGTGGTGATCGAATCCACCGGCATCTTCCTGACCAAAGAAGGCGCGCAAAAACACCTCGACGCCGGGGCCAAAAAAGTCATCATGTCGGCGCCCTCCAAAGACGACACGCCGATGTTCGTCTATGGCGTCAACCACGCTTCCTACGCCGGCCAGGCCATCATCAGCAACGCCAGCTGCACCACCAACTGCCTGGCCCCGGTGGCCAAGGTGTTGAACGACAAATGGGGCATCAAGCGCGGCCTCATGACCACCGTCCACGCCGCCACCGCGACCCAGAAAACCGTGGATTCCCCCTCCAACAAAGACTGGCGCGGCGGCCGTGGCATCCTCGAAAACATCATCCCCAGCAGCACCGGCGCCGCCAAGGCGGTGGGCGTGGTGATCCCGGCCATCAAGGGCAAGCTCACCGGCATGGCGTTTCGGGTGCCGACCTCCGACGTGTCGGTGGTGGACCTCACGGTCGAACTCGAGCGGCCCGCCAGCTACGCCGAGATCTGCGCCGAAATGAAGGCCCAAAGCCAGGGCGCGCTCAAGGGTGTGCTCGGCTACACCGAAGACAAGGTGGTGGCGAGCGACTTCCGCGGCGAGCGCTGCACCAGCGTGTTCGACGCCGATGCCGGCATCGCTCTAGACAGCACCTTCGTCAAGGTCGTGGCTTGGTACGACAACGAGTGGGGCTACTCCTGCAAGTGCCTGGACATGGCGCGCGTGGTCGCCACGGCTGCGAAATAAGAAGGGCGCGCGCGATGAACTTCCTGCGTTTTTCCGATCTCTGCGCCAGTGGCCAAGCCACGGGCAAGCGGGTGTTCATCCGCGCCGACCTCAATGTTCCCCTGGAGGCGAGCCCTCACGCTGCGCTGCCCCCCGAGGGGGCTGACTCCGGCTTGGGGCGGCCCGGCGCCGGAGTCGCAACCTTGCAAATCACCGAAGACACGCGCATCCGCGCCAGCCTGCCTGCCATCCGCATGGCGCTGGCCGCCGGGGCCGCCGTGATGGTGACTTCGCACCTCGGGCGCCCGACTGAAGGCCTGTGGCGCGCCGAAGACTCGCTGGCCCCGGTGGCGGCGCGCCTGAGCGAGCTGCTGGGCCGCCCGGTGCCCTTGATCGCCGACTGGGTCGATGGGGGTTTCGAGGTGCAACCCGGCCAACTGGTGCTGCTGGAAAACTGCCGCCTGAACAAGGGTGAAAAGAAAAACAGCCCCGAACTGGCGGCCAAACTCGGGCGGCTGTGTGACATTTTTGTACACGACGCCTTTGGCACCGCGCACCGCGCCGAGGGCACCACCTACGGCATCGCCGAAACGGCGCCGCTGGCCTGCGCCGGCCCCCTGCTGGCGGCCGAAATGGACGCCATCAGCAATGCGCTTGGCCTGCCCTTCGCCGGGCCGCCCCAAGAAGGGCAGCACCCCCTAGGGGGGCCTGGCGAAGCCAGGGTTGGGGGCACGTTACCGAAGCGCCCGCTGCTGGCGATCGTGGCCGGCTCCAAGGTGTCCACCAAGCTCACCATTTTGCAAAGCCTGGCCGACAAGGTCGATGGGCTGATCGTGGGTGGCGGCATCGCCAACACCTTCATGCTCGCCGCCGGGCTGCCGATTGGCAACAGCCTTGCCGAGCCGGATCTGCTCGAGCAGGCGCGCAGCGTCATGGCTGCGATGAAAGCGCGCGGGGCCGAGGTGCCGATCCCCACCGACGTAGTGGTGGCCAAGCGCTTTGCCGCCGACGCCGAGGCCAGCGTGAAAGCGGTGGCCGACGTGGCCGCCGACGACCTGATCCTGGACATTGGCCCCGAGACCGCCGCCCGCTTGGCGGCCCTGCTCGAAAGCGCAGGCACCATCGTCTGGAACGGCCCCGTGGGGGTGTTCGAGTTCGACGCTTTCGCTGGTGGCACCGAGGCCATCGCGCGCGCCATCGCGGCCAGCCCGGCCTTCAGCATCGCCGGTGGCGGCGACACGCTGGCGGCGATTGCCAAATACGGCATCGAACCGCAGGTGGGCTACATCTCGACCGGCGGCGGGGCCTTCCTCGAAGTGCTCGAAGGCCGCACCCTGCCCGCCTTCGAGGTGCTGGCGCGGCGCGCCGCAGCCTGATTCTTTTTACAGCAACGGAGACTTTCATGGCCCTCATTTCCCTGCGTCAACTGCTGGACCACGCCGCCGAACACGGCTACGGTCTGCCCGCATTCAACGTCAACAACCTGGAGCAGGTGCAAGCCATCATGCAGGCCGCCGCGGCGGTCAACAGCCCGGTGATTTTGCAAGGCTCGGCCGGGGCGCGCTCCTACGCCGGCGAGCCCTTTTTGCGCCATCTGATCGCTGCCGCCATCGAGATGTACCCGCACATCCCGGTCTGTATGCACCAAGATCATGGCGCCACGCCGGGGATTTGCTTTCGCTCCATCCAGTCGGGCTTTAGCTCGGTGATGATGGACGGCAGCCTGCGCGAAGACGGCAAAACCCCGGCCAGCTACGAGTACAACGTCGAGGTCACGCGCAAAGTGGTCGAGCTCGCGCACGCCTGCGGCGTCTCGGTCGAGGGCGAGCTGGGCTGCTTGGGCTCGCTCGAAACCGGCAAAGCCGGCGAGGAAGACGGCCACGGCGCCGAAGGCGAGCTCGACCACTCGATGCTGCTCACCGACCCCGACGAAGCCGCCGACTTCGTGCAAAAAACCCAAGTCGATGCGCTGGCCATCGCCATTGGCACCAGCCACGGTGCCTACAAGTTCAGCAGCAAGCCCACCGGCAAGGTGCTGCGCATCGACCGCGTGAAGGAAATCCACCAGCGCATCCCCAATGTGCACCTAGTCATGCACGGCTCCTCCAGCGTGCCCGAAGACTGGCTGGCGGTCATCAACCAGCACGGCGGCGACATGGGCCAGACCTACGGCGTGCCGGTGGAAGAAATCGTCGAAGGCATCAAAAACGGCGTGCGCAAGGTCAATATCGACACCGATTTGCGCATGGCCAGCACCGGCGCCATCCGCCGCCACTTGGCCGCCGATCGCAAAAACTTCGACCCGCGCAAATTCCTCAAAGAAGCCACCAAAGCCATGCAAGCGATCTGCGAAGACCGCTACCGCGCCTTTGGCTCGGCCGGCATGGCGTCCAAAATCGGCGCCATCTACTCGCTGGAAGCGATGCAAAAGCGCTACGACAAGGGCGAGCTCAAGCCGCTGATCGGCTAAGCCAAAACATCGGCTAAGCCAAAACCCCGCCTGCGCAGCGGGGTTTTTTTACACCTTGGCGGCGGCGGCGTCCGGGGTCTTGCGCGGCAAAATCTGGATGTCTTGCACGATTGCCTTGATGCGGTAGCCGCGCTCCATCAGGGCGTCGATGTCTTCCAGCACTCCCATCAGCCGCCGCTCCGACAAGATGATGTGGATCATCACATTGCTGTCGCTGGGCAGGGTGCCGGTGTTGAGCCCGGAAGTGCCGGCCCCGGTGACGGCAGCCACGGTGTAGCCGCCGATGCCGCGCGGGGCAAGGGTTTCGATCACCATGCGCTGCAAGGGCTTGGCGGTGATCAAGATGAGCATCTTTTTCTGTTCGAGTTCGCGTTTCATGGCAGTTCTCTAGGGTGGGCAATGGGGGCAGTGGACTTAAGAAAGGCTGCTTGGACACAAGGATCGGGCGTCTTGCATTTGAACTGCAATGGGCCTGGCGCGGGGCCGTGAGGCGGGCTTGGGCTCAAATAAAGATGCGCTCCGAGCCCATCACCGGGCCTCAAATCACCTTGTATAGCCACACCGCGTAGCTGTAGTACAGCGGCAGCCCGAGCAGCAGATTGAAAGGCAAGGTGATGCCCAGCGCCGAAGTCAGGTAAATGCCAGGGTTGGCCTGTGGCAGCGAAGCGCGGCAAGCCGCCGGGGCGTCGATGAAAGAGGCGCTGGCGCACAAGGCCCCAAACACAAAGGAGCCGCCCACACCGAGGCCGATGGCCTGCCCCAGCGATACCCCGACGATGCCATTAAAAACCGGCATCAGCGTGCCAAAGCCGAGCATGAACCAGCCCACGTCGCGAAAGGCGCGGATGTGGCGCGCCGCCGTCATGCCCATCTCAAGCAGGAACAGCATCAACATGCCGCGGAACAGGTCGTCGTAAAAGGGCGAAATCTGCTGCCACTGGGCGTCGGTGGTGAGAAAGCCGATCATCATGCCGCCACCCAGCAACACGATGCCGCGCCCGCGCAGGGTGTCGAGCAGCAGCTCGCCGATGCGAATCTGGTTCGGGTTGGCCTGGTTGCTGGCGGCCAGTTCGCGCGCCATCGCCACCCGCGCAATCAAGAGCGAGAAGATGACGGCAAACTCCATCAGCGCCACCATCGCCACCATGTAGCCACCGGCCGGGGTGCCCATGGCGGTGGCCAGTGTGAGCGATGAGAAAAAGGTGGCGGTCGAGACCGAGCCATAGTGCGCCGCCAGCGCGGCCGCGTTGCTGATGTCAAAGCGCCCCAGCAGCCGCGTCACCGAATAGACCAACAGCGGAATGGCCACGACCATGAACAGCGTCAGGCCCAGCAGCGGCAGCAGCCCGCCCAAGTCGGCCTGCGCCAGTTCGCGCCCGCCCTCGAGGCCAATGGAGAACAGCAGGTAGATCGCCAGCAGGCTGATCACCGCCGCCGGCAGTTCGAGTTCGCTGCGCAAAAAACCCGCAATCGCCCCCAAAATGAAGGCGAGGATAATGGGTTGGATCAGGTTGGCGATCAGCAGGTCGAAGCCGGGCATGGTGTCTCTCTCGCTTGTTGCTAAGGGTCAGTGGCGGATTAGACCGATGATGATCATTCAGGTAAAGTCACAAATAATTTACAGTCAACTAAGGTTATTATTAACTTGGCTCCGGTTTTGAGTCGGCGCCTCTCTGGCGCCTTGGGTTTCTGCGTGTCTGCGCTGGCCCATGCCCCGGCTCACACCTTGCTGCACTGACCTCGGGCGGGCTTAGAATGGCTAGGAGCAACTTAGGAAGCCCCACACCATGGCCCGCACCCCCTCGACCATGCGCACGCTCGGCAGCGCTGCCCCCGACTTCACCTTGCCCGAGCCGCTCAGCGGGCGCCAGGTGGGTTTGGCCGATTTCAGCGGTCAACCGTTGCTGGTGCTGTTTACTTGCAACCACTGCCCGTTCGTGCTGCACATCCTCGACGAACTGGTGCGGGTGCTGAACCACGCCCAAGCCCAAGGTTTGGCGGTGGTGGCGATCAACGCCAACGACGTGGTGCGCTACCCCGACGACGCGCCCGACCAAATGGCGCAACTGGCGCAGCAGCGAGGCTTTGCCTTTCCCTATCTGTTCGATGAAAGCCAGGCGGTGGCGCAGGCCTACCAAGCAGCTTGCACGCCCGATTTCTTCCTCTATGACGCAGCGCACCGTCTGGTCTATCGCGGCCAGTTCGACGACGCCCGCCCCGGCAATGGGGTGCCGGTCACAGGCGCAGACCTACGCCCCGCCATCGAGGCCGTGCTGGCCGGACGCGCCCCGGCGGCCGAGCAACGCCCCAGCCTGGGTTGCAACATCAAGTGGAAGCCGGGCCACGAGCCGCTTTGACGCCCCGCCGTGCCTGGCCGTCCAAAATTTAAACCGTTGCGGGGCTCGCGCCTGCTCAGTCTGGCGCTGAATCTGCCCGGGCCAGCGGCCGTGCAGCGCCTGCACGCCATGGGCGCGCGCTGCATCCAGGTGCTGCCACCCAGCGGCGACCCGATGGCGCAGTACAGCCCGCAGGCGCAGCAGCAGCTTGGCCTAGGCATCTGGCAGACCACACTGGATTTGAAAAGCGCGACCGGGCAGCGGCGCCTGCACGCCTTGCTGGGGCGCGTCGACGTGTTGCTGACATCCTTTAGGCCCGCCGCCCTGCGTCGGCTCGGGCTCGATGCCGAGTCCTTGCGCACACGCTACCCGACCTTGTGCAGCGTGGCCATCGTGGGGGCGCCGGGTCCGCGGGCCGACGAACCCGGCCACGATTTGAGCTATCAGGCCGAGGCCGGCTTGGTGCCCGGTTTGCAGATGCCGGTGAGCCTGCTGGCCGACATGGCCGGGGCCCTGTTGGCCAGCGAGGCGGTGCTGCAGGTGCTGGCACAGCGCCAGCGCAGCGGAAGCGGCGCGCACCGCGAGGTGGCGCTGACCGAGGCCGCGCACTGGTTGGCCTTGCCGCGCCAGTGGGGCTTGACCTCTGAGGGTGCCTTGCTGGGAGGCGGCCACGCCGGTTACCGGATCTACCCCTGCCTCGATGGGCGGGTGGCGCTGGCGGCGCTGGAGCTGCACTTTGCCGCCGCGCTGGCGCAGTTGGTGGGGCTGGGTGCGCAGCCCATGCCCGACTGGGGCAGCACAGAGGCGCACCAAGCCGTGGCGGCTTTCATGGCGGCACGCAGCTGCGAGCAATTGGAGCAACTGGCCGCGGCGCACGATCTGCCCTTGCACACCTTGCCCGCGGGCTGATGCGCCTGCCTGCGCCGATGGCTTGCCACCCATCGCATCAATGCGGCTTTGCTTGCGGTTGGGTTTGGTACCATAAGGGGTAAGCGCATTCTTGATCTGTCCTGCATTCCGCATCCACACAAGCCCTCAGCCGCCATGAATAATCCTTCGCAGCAAGTGTCCGGTTTGCCGGCCCAGCACCGTTTAGGCGACGCCATTTTGCTGGTGGCGCTGGGCCTGTACGTGCTGGGTGCGGTGGTGTTGGGCTGGTGGTTCAACCGGCCCGAGTTGTCAACCACCACCACCGTGCTGCTGGCCGTGGGGCTGGCGCTGCCCGGTGTGCTGGGTTTCGTGGCCTTGCGCGGCCATTTGGCGGCGCGCCTGCTCATCACCTTTTCGCTGGTGGCGCTGGTGGCCTTGCACATCCACACCGCCATGGGCATGCTCGAATTTCACTTTGGTGTGTTCGTCACGCTGGCCTTGCTGTTGGTCTACCTTGATTGGCGCCCGATCGTCTTTGCGGCGGCCCTGTTTGCCGTGCACCATATGGGGTTCGACCGCTTGCAGGCCATGGGGGTGGGGGTCTATTGTTTAAGCGAGCCCAACTTTGGCATCATCTTGCTGCACGCGCTGTACGTGGTGGTGCAAACGGCGTTGCAGGTTTTTCTGGTGCTGCGCTTGGCCGCTAGCGTGCGCGACAACGCCGAGGTGGCGGTGCTGGCCAGTGGCATCCGCCAAGGCGAGCAGATTTCGCTCGATACCCGTCAGGCGCAGGTGCGGGCACCGCTGGCGCTGCAGTTGCGCGACAACCTCGATCGGATGGCGCAGGCGGTGGCGACAGTGCGCAACGCCGTCGACAGTGTGCTGTCGGCCAGTCAAGAAATTGCCGGTGGCAACCGCGATCTGAGCCAGCGCACCGAGCAAGCCGCCAGCAGTTTGCAGCAGACGGCGGCCAGCCTAGAGCAGCTCACGGCGGGGGTGCAGCACTCTGCCGATGCGGCGGCCCAAGCGCGCGAAATGGTGGCGCAAGCCGCCAGCCAGGCGCAGCGCGGGGGGCAGGAGGTGGGGCAGTTGAGCGGCTCGATGGCTCAAATCCACCAAAGCAGCGAGCGCATCCGCGAGATCATCGGGGTGATCGACGGCATTGCGTTCCAAACCAATATCTTGGCCCTCAATGCCTCGGTCGAGGCGGCGCGTGCTGGCGAACAGGGGCGCGGCTTTGCAGTGGTGGCCGCCGAAGTGCGCACGCTGGCGCAACGCAGTGCCCAAGCGGCGCGCGAAATCAAAGACCTCATCAACGTCAGCGTGGAGCGGGTGCACACGGGCAACGAGCTGGCCGGACGCGCGGCCCTCACCATGCAGTCCTTGGTGGACAGCGTGCAGCGCGTCAACGGCATCATGGCCGAAATCGCTGCGGCGGCGCAGGAGCAAAGCGCGGGCATTGGGCAAGTCAACGTCGCCGTTTCGCACCTGGACGCGGTGACGCAGCAAAACGCGGCCTTGGTCGAGCAAAGCACCGCAGCCACCGAGAGCCTGAGCCAGCAAGCCCAGCGACTGGAGCAGGCGGTGTCGGTGTTTTTGCTCGGCGAAGCGGCCAAAGCGGTTGCGGGGCGATCCGAGCCGCCTAGGCAGCGGCCAGCGGCCTTGCGCGACCACTCACCCAAGGCCCTGACCTTGCGCCAGCGATGACCACGCAGGGTCGCCGCGCAAGCGGGTCCTGCTGCGGGGCTGGAAAAGCCGGGCGGTGACTGGGGCGGTCTGTGCGCCCTACAATGCCAGTCAGCCGCAGCGCCAGCGGCGCCACCGTGTCATTGCCCCTGCACCAGCCGGAGACCGCAACCATGCTCAGCCCACCCGAAGACCAGCGCGCCGAATTGCGCCGCGCGGCCCTTAAGTATCACGAATTCCCGACCCCTGGCAAGGTGGCCATTCGCGCCACCAAGCAGCTCACGAACCAGCACGACCTGGCGCTGGCCTACTCGCCCGGGGTGGCGGCGCCGTGCGAGGAGATCGTGGCCGATCCGGTGAATGCCTACAAATACACCAGCCGCGGCAACCTGGTGGCCGTCATCACCAACGGCACCGCGGTGCTGGGCTTGGGCGATATCGGGCCGCTGGCAGCCAAGCCGGTGATGGAAGGCAAGGGCGTGCTGTTCAAAAAGTTCGCCGATATCGACGTCTTCGACCTCGAAATCAACGAGAAAGACCCGGAGCGCTTGGTCGAAATCATCGCCGCGCTCGAGCCCACCTTTGGCGGCATCAACCTCGAAGACATCAAGGCCCCGGACTGTTTTTATATCGAGCGGCGCTTGCGCGAGCGCATGCAAATCCCGGTCTTCCACGACGACCAGCACGGCACCGCGATCGTGGTCGGGGCGGCGCTGCTCAATGGCCTCAAGGTGGTGGGCAAGCGCATCGACGAGATCAAGCTCGTCACTTCCGGTGCCGGGGCGGCGGCGCTGGCCTGCTTGGGGCTGTTGCTCAAGCTCGGGCTGCCGCGTCAAAACATCTGGGTCACCGACCTCGCCGGCGTCGTCTACGAGGGCCGGGCTGAGCTGATGGACCCCGACAAAGCCCAATTTGCCCAGCCCACTGCGCAGCGCAAGCTGGCCGAAGTGATAGCGGGTGCCGACGTGTTTTTGGGCCTCTCAGCCGGTGGCGTGCTCAAACCCGAGATGGTGCGTGCCATGGCGGCGCGGCCGCTGATTTTTGCGCTGGCCAACCCCACACCCGAAATCCAGCCCCATGAGGTGCTGGCGGTGCGCCCCGACGCCATCATGGCCACCGGGCGCAGCGACTACCCGAACCAGGTCAACAACGTCCTGTGCTTTCCCTACATCTTTCGCGGTGCGCTCGACGCCGGCGCGCGCACCATCAGCGACGAGATGGAGATCGCCGCCGTGCACGCCATCGCCGAACTGGCGCAGGCCGAGCAAAACGAGGTGGTGGCGGCGGCCTACGTGGGCGAGCAGTTGTCCTTTGGGCCGCAGTACCTGATCCCCAAGCCCTTCGATCCGCGCCTGATGATCAAGATCGCGCCGGCGGTGGCCGAGGCGGCGGCGCGCTCCGGCGTGGCGCTGCGCCCGATCGCCGACCTCGAGGCCTACCGCGAAAAGTTGCAGAGCTTCGTCTTTGCCTCCGGCACCATCATGAAGCCGGTTTATGCGATTGCCAAACAGGCGCAGCACAAGCGCATCGCCTTTGCCGAGGGCGAAGAAGAGCGCGTGTTGCGCGCCTGCCAGATCGTGGTCGATGAGGGCTTGGCGCGCCCCACGCTGATCGGGCGCCCGGCGGTGATCGACCAGCGCATCCAGCGCTTTGGCCTGCGCCTGCAAGCCGGCCGCGATCTCGACGTGGTCAACATCGAGCGCGACGAGCGCTACCGCGAGCTGTGGCAGGACTACCACCGTTTGCAAGAGCGCCGTGGCGTGACCGAGCAGATCGCCAAAATCGAGATGCGCCGCCGCCTGACCCTGATCGGCGCCATGCTGCTGCGCCGGGGCGACGTCGACGGCCTGATCTGCGGCACCTGGGGCACGCCGCAAATCCACCTGCACTACATCGACCAGGTGATCGGCAAGCGCCCACACGCCAGTTGCTACGCCGCCATGAACGCGCTCATGCTGCCCGGGCGCCAGGTGTTCATGGTCGACACCCACATCAACTACGACCCCAGCGCCGAGCAACTGGCCGAAATCACCCAGATGGCGGCGCGCAAGATGTTGCGCTTTGGCATCACGCCCAAGGTGGCGCTGCTGTCGCATTCCAACTTTGGTTCCTCCGACCAGCCCTCGGCGCTCAAGATGCGCCGCGTGCTGGAGCTGTTGCGCGAGCACGCGCCCTGGCTGGAGGTGGAGGGCGAGATGCACGGCGACGTGGCGCTCGATGCCGCCGCACGCGCGCGCCTGATGCCGCGCAACGCGCTCGAGGGCGAAGCCAATCTGTTGGTGCTGCCCAATGTGGACGCGGCCAATATTTCTTACAACCTGCTCAAGACCGCTGCCGGTGGCGGCATCGCTGTCGGGCCGATGCTGCTCGGGGTGGCCAAGCCGGTGCACGTGCTCACCGCCAGCGCCACCGTGCGCCGCATCGTCAACATGACGGCGCTGTGTGTGGCCGAGGCCAATGTGGGGCCGCGCGCGGTCGCGGCGGGTGACGCAGGCGGTTGATACCCGCTGCCGCAAGAGGATTTTGCTTGCAATTTCGGTGTGCTTGAGGCAAAATCAGAAGATCGTTTCGAGGCAAAGGCGGCGTGTTGCGTCCGTGGCTCGCCCCCTACGCCTCGATTTGGGTCTTGTGTTTTTTCCACGCAGCCAACCGCTTGTTACCACGCTCGACGAAATAGCCGGACGGGCTTTTTAGTGGCTGTGCCGCATAGCGTTTGGTTTGTCTTGATTTCTTTTTTCTATTTTCTGGACCAGCGCCGAGATGGATAACCCCCTTCGTCACGTGCGAACCAACATCGTGCAATCGATCCGTGCCCACACGGTCAAAGATTTGCAGGCAGCGGCCGAGCAACTCGGGCACCGCTTCCTGTACGCCGATCTCGCCGCCGCCCTAACCAAGCAAGACGTGATCGACCTCGTGGCTCAGCACCCCAACCTGCCGGTGCAAGCAACCAAAAACTTCGACGCCTTGCACGACAAGCTCACCGATGCGCTGCACAAGTCGGGCCCGCAAACCGGCTTCATCGTGGTGCTCGAACACATCCCGACTGGGCCGAAGTTCGACAAAGAAGCGCGCGAGCAGTTGCTCGACATTTTCCGCGACGTGGCCGACTACTGGAGCGAGCGCAAGGTGCCTTTTCGCTGCTTCTACTCCTTCTCGGTGGCGCGCGCACCCAAGGCGGCCGATTTGCAGCTGGGCCAAGAGCCGCAGCTCACCGACAAGCTGGTCGATGTCAGCCCGCAGGCGCTGCGCATGAGCAGCCCCTTCAACGCCGGTTACTGGCTCTCGGCGGCCTGAGTCGGCGGCTGAGTGGCTGGCGCGGTGCCTGCTAGCGCCTGCGCCAGCGCCACGTACTCGGCCACCGGCACTTCTTCGGCCCGGCGCTGCAGGTCGAAGCGCCCGCCGTAGCCCTGCTCGGTCAGCCAGTGCCCTAGGCTGTGGCGCAGCAGCTTGCGCCGCTGCGAAAACGCCACCCGCACCGTGTCTTCTAGCGTCGGCCAATGCAGCGCGGCGGGTTGTGCGTGCGGCACCATGCGCACCACCGCGCTGTCGACGCGCGGCGGTGGTGTGAAGCTTTGCGGCGGCACGAGCAGCACGTTTTCCATGGCGTAGCGCCACTGCAGCACCACGCTCAGGCGGCCATATGCGGCGCTGCAGGGGGCGGCCACCATGCGCTCGATGACTTCTTTTTGCAGCATGAAGTGCTGGTCTTGCACCACGTGGGCCCAAGGCAGCAGGTGAAACAAGATCGGGCTTGAGAGGTTGTAAGGCAGGTTGCCCACGATGCGCAGGCGCGCTGATCCGGTACCGTCGGCACCCATGGGGTCGGCTGCCGGGTCTGCGCCGGGGAGCAGCGAGGCGAAATCCACCCGCAGCACATCGGACTCGATCACCCGCAACTGCGGATGGGCACGCAGGCGTTGCGCCAGGTCGCGGTCCAGTTCGATCACCGTCAGGTGGCCCAAGCGCTCGACCAGCGGTTGCGTCAGGGCCGCCAGGCCAGGTCCGATTTCAACCACGAATTGGCCCGGGCGCGGCGCAATGGCGCTCACCAAGGCCTCGACAATGGTTTGGTCAGACAGAAAATGCTGACCGAAGCGCTTGCGCGCCCGGTGGCCTTCGTGCAGCGTCGGGGCGCTGTGCGGGGGGCGGCGCGCCGACACTTTGGCCTTCAGCGCTCGCTCAGCCGCAGCTCGACGTAAGCACGCCCGCGCAGCTCACGCGCCCATTCCTCGTAGGCCTGGTCGGTGCGTTGCTCGCGCAGGTGCGCGCGCACCCAGTTGCGCCGCTCCAGCGCGCTGGTTTCCACCTCGCGCCGCTGCACCACCTCGATCAGGTGCAGGCCAAAGCGCGAGCGCAGCGGTGGCGCCACCTCTCCGGGCGCGAGCCGGTTCATGGTTTGCTCAAACTCGGAAACGAACTGGCCCGGGCTGGCCCAGCCCAAGTCACCGCCCTCGGGGGCGGAGCCGTCTTGGCTGTGCTCACGCGCCAAATCCTCGAAGCGCGCCGTGCCGGCCAGCAGGCGGGTGCGCCACTCGCTCATGCGCTGCAGCGCGGCGGCCTCTTCGGTGGCGTTGGCTGGGCGCAGCAGGATGTGGCGCGCCCGCGTCTGCGTCTGGTGCGTGGGGGGCAGATTGAGGTTGCGCTGCTCCAGCACCTGCAGCACGTGAAAACCGGCCCCGCTGCGCAGCGGTCCCACCAGCGCCCCGCGCGGCTGGCCCCGCACCGCCTCAACGAACAGCGTCGGGTAGCGGTCGGCGCTGCGCAAGCCCATTTGGCCGCCGGCGGCGCGCTCCGGGCCGTCGGAGTGCTGGCGCGCCAAGGCCGCGAAGTCCTCGCCAGCGCGGGCGCGGCGCACCAAGTCAGCCGCCCGGGCCTGGCGCTCGGCCACCGTGGCGGCGTCGGCATCCTCGGGCAGCGCGATCAGAATGTGGGCCAGGTGCAGCGCCGTCTGGGCCAGCGCCGCTGCGCCACTGTGCTGGCGCAAGTGGGCGTCGATTTCCAATTCGCTGATGCGCACCCGCGCCGCCACTTCGCGCTCGCGCACGCGCAGCAGCAACAGCTCGTTTTCCAGATTGGCGCGAAAGCCGCTCAGGCTCAGGCCGTCGGCTTGCAGGCGCTGGTGCAGTTGCGCCACCGTGACGCCGTTTTGCCGCGCCACCGTGGCCTCGGCCTCAGCCAGCGCGGCGGCGTCGATGACGATGCCGGAGGCGCGCGCCCACTGGATTTGGGTGCGCTCGACGATCAGCAGCTCCAGCAGCTGGCGCTCCAGTTCGGCCGCAGGCGGCAGGTTGGCCCCTGGGGTGGCCTGCACCCGTTCGATGCGGGTGCGCAGCTCGCGCTCGGTGATCGGCTCCGAGTTGACCAAGGCCACGATGCGGTTGATGTCGCGCACCGGCACGGCGCTGGGCGGCGCTGCCGGGCGGGCCACTGCGGGCGCGGTCTGCGGGGTGGTGGTGGTAGCTGGGGCCGGTCTTTGCAGTTGCGCGTGGGCGGGCACCCACAGGCAGCCGGCCAAGGCCCAGAGCAGCAGGGGCAAGGGCGCAGGGCGGGCCCGGTGGCGTGAGGGGAACTTATTCATGGCGCTGGAAGCGGCTCGGTGGGTTGATTTCTTCACGCAGGAACTGGTAGCGCGGGATGTTGTCGCGCAGCACCTGCAAGGGGTTGGAGCCGATGCGCGAAAAGCCAGCGAACTCGAGCTGGAACAGGATGCGCTGGTTGGCTTCGGTGCGGCTTTGTTGCAGCCGCTCGACCACGATGCGGCCGATCCAGCAGCCGGCATCGTACTCGAAACCGGCGATCAGGTCGACGATGCGGCGCTCGCTGAAGCTGTAGTTGATCCGGCCCACGCTGAACCAGTGCCCAGGCCCGAGGCCACGCCCCGGCCCCAGAGCCGGGATGGCTGGCCCGCGCAGCAAATCGCTCAGCGGCCACTGCCAGCCAAAGTCGATCTGCTCGCTGGTGTCGCGCTGCAAGCGGTAGGCCACGTTGAAGACCCGGAAATCGCCCGGGCTGTAGCGGGCGGCCAGCGTGGTGCGCTCGGTCTGCCCGAGCTCGGGGTTGTACTGCAAGGTGCCGTTGAAGGCCCACTGCGGGCTCCAGTTGATGGAGCCGCTCAACAGCACATCGCTGAGTTGCTCGCGTATGGGCTGCTGCCCGGGCAGCACCACCTCTTGGTCGCGCAGCCGCAGCCGCTGCGCCACGCTCAGGTTGGCCCACTCGGCGCCCGTGGCCGGGTCGAGCAACCGCGTGGTGGCGCCCAGCGTGAGCGCGCTCAGGTCGGCGATGCGGTCGTGGCCGCCAAAGGGGTTGGCCGAAAAGATCGAACTCAAGTTAAAGTCAAAGGCCGAGCTGTCATAGACCGGCAGATAGCCTTGGCGGCGGTACGGGGTGTGCGCCACAAACAGGCGCGGCTCCAGCGTTTGCAGCACCGCACGGCCAAAATAGGTTGACTCGCGCTCCAGCACCAAGCCCGAATCCAGGCTCAGGGTGGGCACCAGCACACTCGGATTGCGGTCACGCGCCCCGACTGGGCCCACGGCCTGCTCGAGTTGGTACTGGCGCGCGTGCAACTGCAAGCCCGGGCGCAAGAAGGCGCTGGGGGTCTGCCAGGTTTTGTCCACGTTGAGCACACCCAGCCAGCGCGTGCCATTGACGTCGGTGCGCTGGTTGAAGGCGCCGATCAGCGGTTGCCGGTCGGTGCGAAACTGCGTCACGTCGGCCAACAGCGACACGCTCCAGCCCTCGCTTGCAGCCCAGCCAAAGGGGCCGCTGCGGTAGCTGGCCGAAAGCGAGGGCAGGCGGTCGTACGGGGCCACGATGGGGGCGTCGAGGTCTTGCAGGGTTTGCCAGGTGTAGGCGCCGGCGCTGAAGGCCCAGTTGCCGCGGCGCGCGCTGACTTCGATGTCGTTGCGCAGCAGGCGCGAGGTGAGCGAGGTGCTGGTGCGCGGGAAGTCGCGCCAGTAGTTGTCGTCGCTGACGCGGTTGAGGTCCAGCCTCAAGCTGGGCCCGCTCAGGCCAGCCAAGTCGGGCAGCAGGTGCTGGTGTTGCAGCGACAGGCCCCAGCGGTCGGCGTCGCGCAAGCGGTCGTCGGGCATGAAGGCGGCGCGCACCTGGCCGGCGTAACGCGGCTCGAGGTAGCGAAACTCGCCCGCCAGGTCGATCCCGCGCTCGCTCATCAGGGTCGGGAACAAGGTGGCGTCGCGGTTCGGGGCCAGGTTGAAGTAGTAGGGCAGGGTGAGCTCGACCCCGCTGACGTTGTCGAGGTTGAAGGTCGGCGCCAGCAAGCCCGATTTGCGCTGGTCCGATAGCGGAAAGCTGATCCACGGAGCGGCCAAGATAGGCAGACCCTGAAAATTGAGCACGGCGCCGGTGGCGGTGCCGGTGTCGGTTTCTTGGTCGAACACGATCCGGTTTGCGCTTAAGTACCAGTCGGGCTCCCAGTTGGCGTCGCGTGGGCGCGGGCAGGTGCTGTAGCGCACCCGATGCGCCACGGTGCGGCCCGGCCCTTCGAAATCGATCCGGCTCGCCTCGCCGTAGCCGCCGTGGCGCAACAAAGAAAACCGGGGCGAATCGAAAGACCCTTGGCGGGTGTCGAGTTGCAAGCTCAGCGCTGGGCCCTCGAAGATGTCACCCATGCGGTTGATGCGCACGTTGCCACGGGCATGGGCGGTTTCACTGGCGGGGTCGTAGCGCAGGGTGTCGGCGCGCAGCACGAGGTCGTGGCGGCGCAGTTCGGCCTGGCCCTCGAGCTGCACCGCCTGCCCGGCTTGCCCCGTCATGCGCTCGGCCGACAGCAGCAGCGCCGATTCGGCCAAGGCCGACGCAGGCAGCGTCTCTTGCAAGCGCTCGCTCGATTGCAGCACCAGCGCGTCTGGGTGGGCTGGCTGCGCCCAAGCCGGTGCCGCCATGCAAGCCAGCAGGCAAGCCTGCGCCCAAGCGCGCAGACGCACACCCACCGGGTGCAGCCCATCCAAGGCGGGCTGGTTGCTAACGGTTCGGCCCATGGGGCGCAGCATAGTGGGCATGTGGAGCAGGTTCGGGGCCACGCGGCCGAATCAGGCAGTCGCTAGGGCTGCGTAGAATCAGCGGCGATTATCACCCACCCAGAGTGCCTCAAGCGACCATGACTCCTGCCCCCCAGTCCGTTGGCGAACCCATTTCTTGGAGCGACCCGGCGCGTGCCGCCGCCTTTGGCCTCTGGCTGGCCGAGCAGGCCAGCGCACACGGCCTCGTGCCCGCCAGCCTGCGCCTGGCTTCGGCCGACGCCAGCTTCAGGCGCTATCTGCGCCTCGATCGCCACGGCGGCGGCAGTTGTATCGTGATGGACGCCCCACCGGCGCAGGAAGACTGCCGCCCCTTCGTGCAAGTGGCGGCGCTGTTGCGCGAGGCTGGGGTGCGCGTGCCCGAGGTGCTGGCCTGGCAGCCCGAGCTCGGCTTCATGCTGCTGAGCGACCTGGGCCAGCAGACCCTGCTCGACGCGCTCGATGCGCAGCAGCCCGAAGCCGCGCTGCCCTACTTCAAAGACGCCCTCGCCGCCCTGCTGTCCTGGCAACAAGCCAGCCGGTCCGGCCTGCTGCCCGCTTACGACGCCACGCTGCTGCGGCGCGAGCTGCAACTGTTCCCCGACTGGTACCTGGGGCGGCACAAGGGGTTCACGCTCTCGGCGGCGCAGACGCAGACGCTGGCGCAGAGCTTTGATCTGATCGTGCAGCGCAACCTGGCGGCCCCGCAGGGCTTCGTGCACCGCGACTACATGCCGCGCAACCTGATGCTGCCGCACGCCGGCTTCGACCCCCGCGACCCGCAGCGCCGCCTGGGCGTGCTCGATTTCCAAGACGCCGTCTATGGCCCGCTCAGCTACGACATCGCCAGCCTGATGCGCGACGCCTTCCTGAGCTGGGACGAAGACGTGGTGCTGGACGTGACGGTGCGCTACTGGGAGCAGGCGCGCCGCACCGGCTTGCTCGATTTCGAAGACTGGGGCCGCGACTTTGGCAGCTTTTACCGCGCAGTGGACTGGATGGCGCTGCAGCGGCACCTGAAAGTGGCGGGCATTTTTGCGCGCCTGACCTTGCGCGACGGCAAGCCCAAATACCTCGCCGATGCGCCGCGCTTTATCCACTACATCCGCAGCACCGCCTTGCGCTACCGCGAACTCACGCCGCTGCTGCGCCTGATCGACGAAGTCGAAGGCTGGCAAGGGGCCAGCGGCTTCGCCTACGGCCGCGTCTGATCTGCACCTTTGCCCCCACCATGCCGCGCATTCACCACCCCGAGCCGCTGCACGTCGGCCAGACGCTGGATCTGGGCGCGGCGGCGGTGCGCCATGTGCAGGTGTTGCGCCTGCAGCCGGGCGACACGCTGACCCTTTTCGGCGGCTTCGAGCACGGCGGCGAGTGCCTAGCCGAGGTGCTGCAAATGGGGCGCAACCGGGTCCAGGTGCAGGTGCAGACGCTGCGTGCGGGTGGGCGCGAGCCGCAGCGGTCGGTGCATCTGGCAGTGGGCATGCCGGCCAACGAACGCATGGACTGGCTGGTCGAGAAGGCCACCGAACTCGGCGTGGCCAGCATCCAGCCGCTGCACACCGAGCGCAGCGTACTGCGCCTGCAAGCCGAGCGCGCCAGCAAAAAAGTGGCGCACTGGCAGGCGGTGGCGGTGAGCGCTTGCGAGCAGTGCGGCGGCAACCGGGTGCCGCTGGTGCACCCGGTGCAATCCCTGCTGGGGTGGTTGCAGGCCTTGGGTGCCGCGCCGGGGCTGGATGAGCCTTGGCGCGCCGTGCTGTCGCTGGCCCCGGGCAGCCAGCCTTGGCCGGCTGCGCTGGCGCAGGTGCAGCCGGGCACGCGGCCGCTGTGTCTGGTGCTGGGGCCCGAAGGGGGGCTGGCGGCGGCAGAGGAGCGAGCGCTGCGGGACAACGGTTTTGCCCCGGTCAGCTTGGGGCCACGGGTGCTGCGCAGCGAGACGGCGGCGCTGGCGGCGCTGGCTTTGGCGCTGGCGGGCTAGCGGGCTAGCCCTCCGGCGCAAGCGCCGCCCTCACTGCCAGCGCTGCGGCTCCAGTGCCACCGTGGCGTTGGGGCTCGAGAGTGTGAGCAGGCCGTCGAGCACGGTGGCTTGCAGCGTCATGCTGCGCTCGGCCAAGGCCGTCAGCGCCTGCATCTCGGCACTGGGCAGGCGCCAGACCTGCAACCTGTCCAGCCGCGCCAGCGCCCCTTGCGCGCCCTGCCACCAGACTTCGGCCGCTGGCCCGTAGGCATAGACGCGCACCGCGTCGGCCTGGCTGCAAGCCTTGGACAGCGGTTTGGGCTCGGGTTGACCCACTTCCACCCACAGCCGCTTGCGGCCGGTGAAGTCGCTCAGGTGCACGTCCGGGTCCTGCGGGTCCGACAAGCCCGCCCCAAAGCTGAGCGTGGCGTCGCCGCCACACCAGTCCTTGATCAGGTGCGCATTGAGCACCAGCGCCGCCAGCCGCGCCATCAGGCGCGCATCGGTCTCGCTCGGGTGCCGCGCCAGCGTCAGGGCGTGGTCGGCGTAGTAGCCGTGGTCGATGTCGGCGATTTGCAGGCTGGCTTTGAAGATGGTGGACTTGATGGCCATGGAACTGGGTTTATACCCATTGGTGTATATTAGAGGCTCAAAGGTTGGCGGCGGCAGCGCTCGATTCGGGTGGGTTGCACCCCCTGGAGGGCCTTGCGATGCTTCTTGGGCTCGCATTATCGACGCCACCGCCCCGTCCAGCCCCTTTTCAGTCTGCTGCGGTTCCGGCAAGGCAGCAAAATGGCGGTAAGCTACGGGCAAGAGCAAATTTTTACATCCAACCGCAGGAGTCACAGATGTTGATAGGTGTACCCGCCGAAAGCGCGGCAGGCGAAACCCGGGTCGCTGCCACGCCCGAGACGGTCAAAAAACTGGTGGCGCAGGGCCACACACTGCGGGTGCAAGCCGGTGCCGGCTTGGCCGCCAGCGCCACCGACGCCGCCTACCAAGCGGCCGGGGCCGAAGTGGTCGATGCCGCCGCGGCCTTGGCCTGCGCGCTGGTGCTCAAAGTGCGCAGCCCCTCGGCCGCCGAACTGGCGCTGATGCAGCCTGGCAGCACCCTGGTCGGGATGCTCAACCCCTTCGACGCCGCCGGTCTGCAAGCGCTGGCGCAGGCCGGCTTAACCGCCTTTGCGCTGGAGGCGGCACCGCGCACCACGCGCGCTCAGAGCCTCGATGTGCTGTCCTCGCAGGCCAACCTCGCCGGCTACAAGGCGGTGCTGCTGGCCGCCAACCAGTACCAGCGCCTGTTCCCCATGCTCATGACCGCAGCCGGCACCGTGAAAGCGGCGCGGGTGGTCATACTGGGCGTCGGCGTGGCCGGTTTGCAGGCCATTGCCACCGCCAAGCGCCTGGGCGCGGTGATCGAAGCCTCCGACGTGCGCCCGAGCGTGAAGGAGCAGGTCGAGTCGCTGGGGGCCAAGTTCATCGAGGTGCCTTACGAAACCGCCGAAGAAAAAGAAGCCGCCGAAGGCGTGGGCGGTTATGCACGGCCGATGCCGCCCTCGTGGCTGGCGCGCCAGCAGGTCGAGGTCGCCAAGCGCGTGGCGCAGGCCGATGTGGTGATCTCCACCGCCCTGATTCCGGGCCGCCCGGCGCCGCAGCTCATCAGCGCGGCCATGGTGCAGAGCATGAAGCCGGGTTCGGTGATCGTCGATCTGGCCGCTGGCAAGGGCGAAGGCGGCGTGGGCGGCAACTGCCCGCTCACCGAAGCCGGGCGAACGGTGCAAAAGCACGGCGTTTTCATCATAGGTGAAACCAATCTGCCTGCGCTGGTGGCGGCCGACAGTTCTGCGCTGTACGCGCGCAACGTGCTCGACTTCCTCAAGCTGGTGCTGCCCAAAGACGCCACCACCGTGCAGGTGCCGCTGGACGACGACATCGTTGCCGCCTGCCTGATGACCCAAGGCGGCGAAGTGCGGCGCAAGGCCTGAACCCACTCCCTTTGCTGCGCCGCCGTTGGCCCCACCTCCCACAGAATCCAAGGAACCCCATCATGGAAGCCGTCTCACCGCTGGTCTTTAACCTCATCATCTTTGTGCTGGCGATTTACGTCGGCTACCACGTGATCTGGAACGTCACACCGGCGCTGCACACGCCGCTGATCGCCCTCACCAACGCGATTTCGGCCATCATCATCGTCGGGGCCATGCTGGCCGCAGCGCTGACCGAAACCACCCTCGGCAAGACCATGGGTGTGCTGGCGGTGGCGCTGGCGGCGGTGAATGTGTTTGGCGGCTTCATGGTCACGCGCCGCATGCTCGAGATGTTCAAGAAGAAAGAACGCAAAGCCGGCGCGGTTGCGCAAGGGGACGCCAAATGAGCATGGATCTGGTCGTACTGTTGTACTTGGTGGCCTCGGTCTGTTTGATCCAGGCCCTCAAAGGCTTGAGCCACCCCACCTCGGCCTTGCGCGGCAGCGTGTTTGGCATGACCGGGATGGGCATTGCCATCCTCACCACCCTGGCCTTGATTTTTACCATGGCGCAGCAACTGGGCGTCAGTGCCACCCAGGGCGCGGGCTGGATTTTGCTGGGTATGTTGGTTGGGGGCAGTTTCGGTGTCTATTTGGCCAAGCGCGTCGAGATGACCAAAATGCCCGAGCTGGTGGCCTTCATGCACAGCATGGTCGGCTTGGCGGCGGTGTTCATTGCCATCGCGGCGGTGGCCGAGCCCTGGGCCTTTGGCATCGCCGAGCGCGGCGGCGACATTCCCTTTGCCAACAAGCTGGAGCTGTTCTTGGGTTCGGCCATCGGGGCCATCACCTTCAGCGGCTCCGTGATCGCCTACGGCAAGCTCAGCGGCAAGTACAAGTTCCGCCTGTTCCAAGGCGCGCCAGTCACGTTTGCCGGGCAGCACAAGATCAACCTGGTGCTGGGGATCGCGATTGTGGCGCTGGGCCTGTACTTTGCCTTCACCGGCAACTGGACCGCCTTCATCGTGCTCACCGCGCTGGCCTTCGTGATCGGGGTGTTGATCATCATCCCCATTGGCGGTGCCGACATGCCGGTGGTGGTCTCGATGCTCAACAGCTACTCGGGTTGGGCCGCAGCCGGCATCGGCTTTGGGCTCAACAACAGCATGTTGATCATCGCCGGTTCGCTGGTGGGCTCCTCGGGCGCGATCCTGAGCTACATCATGTGCAAGGCCATGAACCGTAGCTTCTTTAGCGTGATTTTGGGCGGTTTTGGTGGCGAAGAGGGCGTGGTGGCCGCCAGTGCGGCGCAGCGTCCGGTCAAGAGCGGCAGCGCCGACGACGCCGCCTTCATTCTGGGCAACGCCGAAACCGTGATCATCGTCCCCGGCTACGGGCTGGCGGTGGCGCGGGCGCAGCACGCCGTCAAAGAGCTGGCGCACAAGCTGGCCGACAAGGGCATCAAGGTCAAGTACGCCATCCACCCGGTGGCCGGGCGCATGCCGGGCCACATGAACGTGCTGCTGGCCGAGGCCGAAGTGCCCTACGACCAGGTGTTCGAGATGGAGGAGATCAACGGCGAGTTCGGCCAGGCCGACGTGGCCATCATCCTCGGTGCCAACGACGTGGTCAACCCGGCGGCGCTGCAAAAGGGCAGTGCGATCTACGGCATGCCCATTTTGGAAGCCTACAAGGCCAAGACCATCATCGTCAACAAGCGCAGCATGGCCGCCGGTTACGCCGGGCTGGACAACGAGCTGTTCTACATGGACAAAACCCTGATGGTCTTTGGCGACGCCAAGAAGGTGGTCGAAGAGATGGTCAAGGCCGTGGAGTAAGTCAAATGAATAAACGCAAGCTCCTGCTCGCCGCGCTCTTGGGTGCCTTCGTGGCCCACGCCAGCGCCCAGTTCACCGGCCCCAGCGTGGCGGGCAGCGCCAGCACGGTGCAGCAGGCGCAGCAGGCGCGCCTAGGCAGCTACCTCACGCTCACGGGCCACATCGTGGCGCACCAGCGCGAGCACTACTACCTGTTTCGTGACGCCAGCGGCGAGCTGCGGGTCGAAATCGAGCCCGCCGTGTGGCAGGGCCGCCGCATCGGCCCCGAAACCCAGGTGCGCCTGCACGGCGAGGTTGACCAAGGCCTGCGTGGGCGCTATCTATGGGTGAAAACCCTGCAACCGGTCAATTGAGCTTGCCCCAAAAGGGCAGGCTCGATGGCGGGTGCAGCATGAGCCTTCTGCGCAGCACGGGCGCAGCGCTTGGGCCTTGTGGGCCGTTGCTTCAGTCTAGGTGTTCCGGGCGCGCCACGATGTCGCGCTTGGACACATCGACCTTCCAGTAGGTGTAGCTGTCGCCGTCTTCATCGACCAGCTTGATGTCGAAAATCGGGCTGCGGTAGCCCGTCAGGGTGACGCGGTGGGTGGCCCCCTTGGCCAGCACCTTGTTGCCCAGCACGTCTTCTTCCCAGCTCGAAGAATTGGCCGGGCTGACGTAGATGTGGGTGATCACAAAGCCGGTGCGGTTCGTGATGTCCACGTAGTAGCTTTGCGCCAGCGCGGGGCCGGCCAGCCAAAGGGCAGCGAGTGCCAACAAGAACAGTTTGAGGTGGGCTTTCATAGTGGGGACTCCTAAAGGGGCGGCTTAGAAAAAAGGAGCCGCCCGCCGCGCACTTTACGCCAGCGGTTCCCGGGCGTCAAGCAGAATGATCAGTTTAGGGGCTGTGTCTGGGTATGGCGGCGGTTTCCGGGGGGTGCAGAGCCTCCCTGGTCCCGCGCCGATCACAGCGCGGCTTTCGGCTGCCGCAGTGCGGCAGCAATCCCCTAGAATTTGACACCTTCAAACGGGAGCCCCTTGATGCCTGAACCCCTGCCCATCGCCCAAAACCGGGCCACTGCCTGCCACCTGCTGCCGGGCTTGGCGAACCGCCACGGCCTCATCACCGGGGCCACCGGCACCGGCAAAACGGTGACGCTGCAAAGCCTGGCCGAGCAGTTTTCGCGCATCGGGGTGCCGGTGTTCATGGCCGACGTCAAGGGCGACCTGGGCGGCATCAGCCAGCCGGGGCAGGTGGGCGAAAAATTGGCCAAGGTGCTGGCCGAGCGCGGCTTGGCGCTGCCCGAACCGCTGGCTTGCCCGACCACGCTCTGGGATGTGTTCGGTGAGCAGGGGCACCCGGTGCGCGCCACCGTGAGCGACATGGGGCCGCTGCTGCTGGCGCGCATGCTCGACCTCAACGACACCCAAGCCGGGGTGCTCAACCTGGTGTTCAAGGTCGCCGACGACCAAGGTCTGCTGCTGCTCGACCTCAAAGACCTGCGCGCCATGCTGCAACACGTGGGCGAGAACGCGCGCCAGTTCACCACCGAGTACGGCAACGTGAGTGCAGCCAGCATCGGAGCGATCCAGCGCGGGCTGCTGCAAATCGGGGAGCAAGGCGGCGAGGCCTTCTTTGGCGAGCCCATGCTCGATTTGTCCGACTTCATGCAGACGGTGGGCGGCCAAGGCGTGATCAACCTGCTGGCGGCCGACCGCTTGCTGCAGGCACCGCGCCTGTACGCCACTTTTTTGCTCTGGATGCTGTCGGAGCTGTTCGAGCAACTGCCCGAGATCGGCGACCCCGAAAAACCCAAGCTGGTGTTCTTTTTCGACGAGGCGCACCTGCTCTTCAAAGACGCGCCCAAGGTGCTGGTCGAGCGCATCGAGCTGGTGGTGCGGCTGGTGCGCTCCAAGGGCGTGGGGGTGTACTTCGTGACCCAAAATCCGCTCGACATCCCGGATGCGGTGCTGGGCCAGTTGGGCAACCGCATCCAGCATGCGCTGCGCGCCTTCACCCCACGCGACCAAAAAGCGGTGCGCGCCACCGCCCAGACCATGCGCCCCAAGGCGGGGCTGGACATCGAAGCCGCCATCACCGAGCTGGCGGTGGGCGAGGCGCTGGTGAGCCTGCTCGACGCCAAGGGGCGCCCCTGCGAAACCGAGCGCGCCTACGTGCTGCCGCCGGGCAGCCAGCTCGGCCCGATCACGCCGGCGCAGCGCCTGGCCTTGCGGCAAAACTCCCTGGTGGCAGGGGTTTATGAAAAGGTGCTGGACCGCGAGAGCGCCTACGAGCTGCTGCGCCAGCACGCGCAGACGGCGGCAACCGGTGCTGTGGTGGGGGCAGCCAACCGAGCCGCTCCGGGCGCTGCAGCCCGCCAAAGCCCCGGGCTGCTGCAAACCGTGGCGCAAACGGCGTTGCGCGCCGCAGCCAGTTCGGTGGGGCGGCAACTGGTGCGCGGGGTGCTGGGCGGCTTGCTCGGGGGTGGTCGGCGGCGCTAAGGCCAAGCCTCAGTGCACCGCGACGGGTGTTTGGGCCAAGGTGGCGTACCCTTCCAAGGTGTCTTCCACTTCCTCTTGCGTGGGGGCGTCGCGCTGCCACGTGTGAATCTGCTGCTGGAACAACTCGGCCCATGAGCCGTCAAGGTAGACTTCCTTGCCGGAGCGCTTGTCGACGATCTCAAAGCCGTGGCGCGGCATCTGGTGCGCGGTGGGGGCATGGACAGCCCCTGCTGTTTGCCCATCCGGATCCGCTGGCGCGAGCACCTGCGGCCGCACCGCATCGGCATGCGCCAAAATGTGGACCACCACAAAGGTGTCGGAGTCGTAGAGGGTTTGCATAGATGTACTGTGCGCCGAATCGGGAAACCCTGCAAGTCCGCGGGTTGCGGCCGTGTCAGAAGCCTCCTTGCAAATTAGATGGGGCCTCAGCGCGTTGGTTCAAGCCGTGGGCAGTCGAAGCAGGCGCTGGTCGGCCCAATCGCCGTCCGGCTCTTGCAACAAGATGCGCACCGGCAGGTAATGCACCGCTTCGGCCAGCCACAGGCTCAGGCGGGTGTCGTCGGGCTGCGTGTCGTGACGTTCCAGCCGCCAAGCCGACAGGGGGCCGGCAGGGGTTTCGATTTGTTCCAGCGCGCGCAGGCGCAGCGTCCAAGGCTGCACCCCGGAGGGGCCCAGCACGGGCACGCTCCACACCGTGTCCAGTACCGGTGTCTGGCGTTGCAGCCGGCGCGCGAGCTCGAAAAACAAACTGACCCGGTCTTGGGTGCCGGTTTGCAAGGGGCCGACGCGCTCGGCCTCGGAGTCGCGCTGGTGCCGATAGCGCAGCGCCGCCCAATCGAGATCGAAACGGCGTGTGCGCCGGGTTTGGTCGCTGAACTCGGTCGGCTGCAAGCCATCGGGCAGCAGCCGACCGCGCGAACGCTGGGTGCGCCCTCCCACCAAGGGCAAGCGCATCTGCAAGCTGGCCTCGTACTGGCCGCTGCGCATGAGCCACTGCAGTTGGCCACTGGCGCGCACCGGCATGCCACTGATGCGCGCACCCACTTCGTAGTCGAGCGCCAAACGTTCAGGCCAAGCGTAGGCCCCGCGATGGCCTGAAGGGGCGGTTGGGTTGCCGTGCGCCATGCCGCTCCACGCAGCGCCCAAAGCCAACGCCGCCAGCAGGCACTGGCGCCGGGTGGGCTGGCCAGTCGGGCGTTGGGTGGGGTCGGTGTGCACGGCGCTTACATCGAAGGGTGGGTCTCGCCACGGGCCTGCTCAAACTGGCCTTGGCAAACCACGCAGCGCTCTGCGGTCGGGTTGGCGTGCAGGCGAGCCGTCGGAATATCGACCCCGCAGGCCGTGCACAGGCCGTAGCTACCGGCCGCGATGCGCTTGAGGGCTGCGTCGATGGCGGTGAGGGCATCGGTCTCGCGCGCGTCGATCGACATGGCCAGATCGCGTTCGGCCTCGTTTTGCGCCCGGTCGCCGCTTTGCACGTCGTGCCGGTCTGGCGCCGCTTCGGCACGGCCGATCTTGCCGCCACGCTGGACGCGCAGTTGCGCAATCAACTCGGTGCGCATGTGTTGCAACTGAAGCGCGAAGGTGTCGGAAATGTTCTGGCTCATGGTTCGGTCTCCTGCTTGATGGATTTCATTGTGAGGCAAAACGCAGCACAACGGCTTTGATCCCGGTCAATCTCTGGCGCCAGATGGGCCAGGATGCACACGAAGGCGCCAAGCTGTGGCATGCTGCAGGCTGGCCACCACGAGGAGCACCGCATGACACAACCCGAAGCCTTTGAATTTGCCCGCACCTTACCGGGCTTTGAGTTTTTGAGCAATCTGGGCCGCCAAAGTGCCGCCAGTGCCGCTGGTTTGGGCAGCGCAGCCAGCGCCGTGCCGGGCCTGCCCCCCATGAGCCACTGGATTGCCCCGGTGTTCGACCCCGAGGAGTTGGATAAGCGCATCCAAGACTTGCGCACGGTGCATTTCTGGCTCGACCAGAACACCAAGGCGCTGGCGGCCACCATCCAGGCGCTGGAGTTGCAAAAAATGACGCTGCTCACGCTCAAAAGCATGAATGTGAGCATGCAGGAAATGGCCGATGCGTTCACGGTCAAGCCGTCTGCACCCGAAGCCCCTGCCGCCGCAGCCCAAGCGCCGGGGTCGAGCGATGCCGCGCCCCCCGCCGTCGATCCCATGCAGTGGTGGAGCGCCCTGACCGAGCAGTTTCAGACCATCGCCAACGGGGCGCTGCGCGACATGTCCGAGCACGCCAGCCGCGCCGCCGAGCAGATGGCGCACAGCGTGCAAGCCGGCACCGAAGCCATGGCCAGCGCGCAAGCGGCGGCGGCCAAAGCCGAGGCCGCTGCCGACGCTACACCCCGCGCGAGCGATCCGCCGCAAAGCGCAAGCGCCAAGCCGCAAAAACGCCGCCCTCCAGCGCCGCGCGCACCTCGCGCATCAAGTTGAGGTAATAGTGCAGGTTGTGGATGCTGGCCAGCATCGGGGCCAGCATTTCGCCGCAGCGCTCCAGGTGGTGCAAATAAGCGCGTGAAAAGCCGCCCCGCCCGCCTTGCTCCCAGCTCAGGCCATCGGGCCCGGCGCAGGCGCTGCAGCTGCAGGAAGGGTCGATCGGTTGCGGGTCGTGGCGGTGCCGGGCGTTGCGGATTTTCAGGTCGCCATAGCGCGTGAACAGGGTGCCGTTGCGCGCGTTGCGGGTCGGCATCACGCAGTCGAACATATCGACCCCGTCGGCCACGCCCTGCACCAAATCTTCGGGCGTGCCCACCCCCATCAGGTAGCGCGGTTTGTGCGCTGGCAGCCGGTGCGGGGTGTGGGCCATGATCTGGCGCATCAGCTCCTTGGGCTCGCCCACGCTCACACCGCCGATGGCGTAGCCGGGCAAATCCAGCTCCACCAGCGCCTGCAAAGATTCCAGCCGCAGGTGCTCGAACATTCCGCCTTGCACGATGCCAAACAGGGCGTTCGGGTTTTGCAGCCGCTCGAACTCGGCCTTTGAGCGCCGCGCCCAGCGCAGGCTCAGCGCCATGCTGGCGCGCGCCTCGGCCTCGGACGTCACATGGCCGCTGCCGCCTTGGGTCGCGCCCTCACCCTGCCAGTAGGGCGTGCATTCGTCGAACTGCATCGCAATGTCGCTGTCGAGCACGGTCTGGATCTGCATGCTCACCTCGGGCGAGAGAAACAGCTTGTCGCCATTGACCGGGCTGGCAAACTGCACCCCCTGCTCGCTGATCTTGCGCATCGCCCCCAGGCTCCAGACCTGGAAGCCGCCGGAATCGGTCAGAATGGGTGCGTGCCAGTTCTCGAAGCGGTGCAAGCCGCCAAAGGTCTGTACCACCTCCAGCCCTGGGCGCAGCCAGAGGTGAAAGGTGTTGCCCAGAATGATCTCTGCCCCCATCTGCTGCAGGCTCTGGGGCAGCACCCCCTTGACGGTGCCGTAGGTGCCCACCGGCATGAATATCGGGGTTTGCACCACGCCGTGGCGCAAAGTCAGGCGGCCACGGCGGGCGTGGCTGGCGGGGTCGGTGGCAAGGCGTTCAAATTGCAGCATGGGCGCGATTGTCGCCCAGCCGAGCGCATGGGGTTTGCACCCGGTCATCGAATTGAGCGATCGGCAAGCTATGCTGTCATCCCGCTCATCCAACCCCGCTGGTCTTATGAACGATTTGCACCCATTGGCCGCCGACTGGCTCGAAAACCACACCTTCGATGAACTGCAAATCGGCCAGAGCGCGCGCCTGCTGCGCACCCTGATGCTGCAAGACATTCAGGCCTTTGCCGCCGTTTCGGGCGACACCAATCCCACGCACCTCGACCCGCAATACTCGGCCGATACCCGCTTGCACGGGGTGGTCGGGCACGGCATGTGGGGCGGCGCGCTGATCTCGGCGCTGCTGGGGACCCAGTTTCCGGGGCCGGGAACGATCTACCTGGAGCAGCAACTCAGCTTCCTGCACCCCGTGCACATTGGCGACTCGCTGGAGGTGCTGCTCACCGTCGCCTCCAAAGACGAGGCCAAAAAGCGCGTCGAACTCGACTGCGCCGCCACCAACCAAAACGGGGTGCGCGTGTTGCAAGGCGTGGCCCGGGTGCTGGCCCCAACGCTAAAGTTGCGCCTGCGCCGGCCCGATCTGCCGCGCCTGCAGTTGTCCGACCCCGAGGCCCGCTTGCGCGAGCTGCTGGCGCTGGGCCGTGGGCTGGAGCCGGCGCGCTGCGCGGTGGTGCACCCCTGCGATGCCGGCTCCTTGCAAGGGGCCGTGGATGCCGCGCGCGCTGGCTTGATTACCCCGGTGCTGATCGGGCCCGAGCCGCGGCTGCGGCGCCTGGCCGCCGAAGCCGAGCTGGATTTGTCGCCCTACCAGATCATGCCTGCGGCGCACAGCCACGAAGCGGCCGAAATCGCGGCCGACTTGGCAGCCAAGGGCGAAGTCGAAATGCTCATGAAAGGCAGCCTGCACACCGACGAGCTGATCGCCGCCGTGTTGCAGCGCAAAGAGCTGCGCACCGGGCGGCGCATGTCGCACGTGTTTCGCTTCGACGTGCCGCTCTACAGCAAGCCGCTGCTCATCACCGACGCCGCGCTCAACATCCGCCCCAGCCTGGGCGAGAAGGTCGATATCGTGCAAAACGCGATCGACTTTGCGCGCATCATGGGTGTGGAGCAGCCGCGGGTAGCGATTTTGTCGGCGGTCGAGACCGTCAACCCCAACATCCCCTCCACCATCGACGCCGCCGCCTTGTGCAAAATGGCCGACCGGGGCCAGATCAAGGGTGGCGTGCTCGACGGCCCGCTGGCCTTCGACAACGCCATTTCGGCCCAGGCCGCGGCCATCAAGCACATCGAATCGCCGGTCTCGGGGCAGGCCGATATTTTGCTGGTGCCCGACTTGGAGAGCGGCAACATGCTGGCCAAGCAGCTCGAATACCTGGCCGGGGCCAGCGGTTCCGGCATCGTGCTCGGGGCGCGCATTCCCATTGCGCTCACCAGCCGCGCCGACGGGCCGCAGGCGCGCGTGGCCTCGGCGCTGCTGGGCTTGCTAGTGGCCAACAACGCGCGCCGCCACCAGCCGCGCACAGACTGGCGCCGCTGAGCAGCGCTTACATCCCGAGCGAGCGCAGCAGTTCGTCGGTGGCGTTATCACCGCCGCCCTTGTTCGGCTGCGGTGCGCTGGCAGTGGCATGCTTGGCAGCGGCCTGCTCCATCAGTTCATCCGGGTTCGGGGCTTCTTGCGGCTCAAAATCGTACAGCCGCACAAACTCGGTGCGGTCGGTGGCCAGCTCCAAGTAAAAAATGTGGTTCTTGCTGGTGTAAAACGTCACGCGCCGCGCCTCCGGCTGGTCCAAGTGCGCATCCACACTCAGCACCACCTGCTTGCTCAACACCAGCATCTTGGGTTGGCTCTGGGAGATGTAGGTGTGCAGTTCGCGCTGCACCTTGCTGGTGAAATCGCCCAGCACCTGGTTCATCAGCTCGCCCATCACGTTGCCGACTTCGTCCGAGGTGTGCGAATTGGCCAAGTCCGCCCGCGCCATGCCCATGCTCAGCAGGTAGCTGTGGTAAATCTCCAGCGCCGCCGGAGCACTGAAGTTGAGGATCACCAGCCCTGAAAAACCGCCATCAAACAGCACGAAGCAGCCAATATCGGGCTTGAGGCAGGTCTTGTGGATGCGCTGCACCATGCCCGAGTAGCTGACCGGGCTGTTGGTGGCCACGCCCAGCACCTTGGTGACCGAGTTGCACAGGCTGGTCAACAGGTCTTCGGTGTTGAATACGACTTCGGTGCGTTGGATGGCGTTCATGGGGGGGGCGATGGGGTAGTGGAAAGGCCGCTCAGGCGCGCGCGCTGCAGCAGCATCGAGTCGCCGTAGCTAAAAAAACGGTAACGCTGTGCCACCGCATGTCGGTACAGCGCCATCACATGATCGTAACCGGCAAAGGCCGTCACCAGCATCATCAGGGTGCTCTTGGGCAAGTGGAAGTTGGTGATCAGCCGATCAACCAAGGCAAACTCAAAGCCCGGCGTAATATAGAGCGCGGTGTCGCCCGTGGCCTCCCCCGTGCGCGCCCAGCTCTCCAGTGAGCGCACCGAGGTGGTGCCCACCGCGACGATCTGCCCCCCGCGTGCGCGCGTTTCTTGGATGGCATCTTGCGTCGCTTGCGGAATCTGGTACCACTCGCTGTGCATCACGTGCTCGGCAATGTTCTCGCTCTTGCAGGGCTGAAACGTACCGGCCCCGATGTGCAGCGTCACGCTGGCGCATTGAACCCCATGCGCTTGCAGCGCATCCAGCACCGCCTGATCAAAATGCAGCGCCGCCGTCGGGGCCGCCACCGCCCCCGGATTCTTGGCAAACACCGTCTGGTAGCGCGCTTCGTCCTCCTCGCTGTCGGTGTGCTCAATATAAGGCGGCAGCGGAACATGCCCATGGGCCGCCATCAGCGCGTACGGCTCTTCACTCAAGCTCAGGCGAAACAGCGCACCGTTCGCGTCGGGCCAGCGGCCAAGCAGGGTTGCCCGCGCCACGAGGGCATCTCCAGTGCGGTTCCAAAGCAGCAACTCGGTACCCAGCGCCGGCTTCTTGCTCACCTTCATGTGCGCGATCACCTCATGGCGCGGGCCACCGAGCACGCGCTCGAGCAGCAACTCGAAGCGACCACCGCTGGGCTTCTCCCCATACAGGCGAGCCTTCACGACGAGGGTGTCGTTAAACACCAGCAAATCACCCGCGCGCAGCAGGCCGGGCAAATCGCGGAACACCCGGTCCGCTGGGTCGAGGCCAGTGCCATCGAGCAAGCGCGCCGAGCTGCGCTCAGGGCACGGATGTTGGGCAATCAGTTCGGGTGGGAGTGCATAATCAAAGTCGCTCAAGGTGTAGGAGCGATGGGTGGCCGGTGTGGCCGGGTGAGTGGTGTGGTTCATGGGTGGCTTGAGGGTCGGACAGACCCGTTCCAAGTGGACAAGGCTGCGATTGTGCCAAGCTCCGACGGCAGCACCCGTGCACTGCCACACGGCGCGAACGGTGCAGCATGTGCAAAGCCCCCAGCAACCGACCAAGCCCCCATCCTCACGGAGCCAGCAGTGAGGCAGGGTGTGCAAAAATTTTTCGAGAAAATCCAGAAAAAGTCTTGACGATCACGCCGAACGTGCCATAATTCAAGGCTTCGCTGGACGCACAGAGTAGCAAGGCGGGCCGATACAGAGCAATGCAGGCGCAAGCCTACTGACACTCTAGTCCGCTAGCGTGACAAGGTCGTTACAGAGAAGTGGCAAAAAATTTGCAAAAATTTTCGCCAGACACCCAAAACTGTGTCATAATTCAAGGCTTCGCTGATCGCAGCGAGTCTGAGGTAGATGAGAGAGAGGTTGGTGCTGAGGCGCTGACGTTATTTTGAGTTTGCTGTTGATCGTTAACAAGTTACAGCCGATAAGCGTGGGCGTTTGGATGTGGTTACGCGAGGACAGTTCTTCGGAACAAGTTCTTCGGAACGACAAAAAACGCTCATGAGACAGTTTGGAGTGGAAACACTTCAATTCCGTTGAATTGAGTAAATCAAGATCGAACTATAGAGTTTGATCCTGGCTCAGATTGAACGCTGGCGGCATGCCTTACACATGCAAGTCGAACGGTAGAGGGGCAACCCTTGAGAGTGGCGAACGGGTGAGTAATGCATCGGAACGTGCCCAGTCGTGGGGGATAACGCAGCGAAAGCTGTGCTAATACCGCATGTGATCTGTGGATGAAAGCAGGGGACTTGGTAGCAATACTGGGCCTTGTGCGATTGGAGCGGCCGATGTCAGATTAGCTAGTTGGTAGGGTAAAAGCCTACCAAGGCGACGATCTGTAGCTGGTCTGAGAGGACGACCAGCCACACTGGGACTGAGACACGGCCCAGACTCCTACGGGAGGCAGCAGTGGGGAATTTTGGACAATGGGCGCAAGCCTGATCCAGCAATGCCGCGTGCAGGACGAAGGCCTTCGGGTTGTAAACTGCTTTTGTACGGAGCGAAACGGTCTGGGTTAATACCCTAGGCTAATGACGGTACCGTAAGAATAAGCACCGGCTAACTACGTGCCAGCAGCCGCGGTAATACGTAGGGTGCGAGCGTTAATCGGAATTACTGGGCGTAAAGCGTGCGCAGGCGGTTTTGTAAGACAGGCGTGAAATCCCCGGGCTCAACCTGGGAATGGCGCTTGTGACTGCAAAGCTAGAGTGCGGCAGAGGGGGATGGAATTCCGCGTGTAGCAGTGAAATGCGTAGATATGCGGAGGAACACCGATGGCGAAGGCAATCCCCTGGGCCTGCACTGACGCTCATGCACGAAAGCGTGGGGAGCAAACAGGATTAGATACCCTGGTAGTCCACGCCCTAAACGATGTCAACTGGTTGTTGGTCCTTAGCTGGATCAGTAACGAAGCTAACGCGTGAAGTTGACCGCCTGGGGAGTACGGCCGCAAGGTTGAAACTCAAAGGAATTGACGGGGACCCGCACAAGCGGTGGATGATGTGGTTTAATTCGATGCAACGCGAAAAACCTTACCCACCTTTGACATGGCAGGAAGGCTCCAGAGATGGGGCTGTGCTCGAAAGAGAACCTGCACACAGGTGCTGCATGGCTGTCGTCAGCTCGTGTCGTGAGATGTTGGGTTAAGTCCCGCAACGAGCGCAACCCTTGCCATTAGTTGCTACGAAAGGGCACTCTAATGGGACTGCCGGTGACAAGCCGGAGGAAGGTGGGGATGACGTCAAGTCCTCATGGCCCTTATAGGTGGGGCTACACACGTCATACAATGGCCGGTACAAAGGGTAGCCAACCCGCGAGGGGGAGCCAATCCCATAAAGCCGGTCGTAGTCCGGATCGCAGTCTGCAACTCGACTGCGTGAAGTCGGAATCGCTAGTAATCGTGGATCAGCATGTCACGGTGAATACGTTCCCGGGTCTTGTACACACCGCCCGTCACACCATGGGAGCGGGTCTCGCCAGAAGTAGTTAGCCTAACCGCAAGGAGGGCGATTACCACGGCGGGGTTCGTGACTGGGGTGAAGTCGTAACAAGGTAGCCGTATCGGAAGGTGCGGCTGGATCACCTCCTTTCTGGAAAATCCAAGCGCAATCCCATTTAGGCGCCCACACTTATCGGTTGTTTGAGTTAGTCGCCAGCGCTGCGGGCTGTCAAAAGAGAGCCTGCAGGAGCAATCCAGTTGGCCGACTTGGGGTCTGTAGCTCAGCTGGTTAGAGCACCGTCTTGATAAGGCGGGGGTCGTTGGTTCGAGCCCAACCAGACCCACCAAGTTTACGTATTGACTGCTGCAAACCTCCTTGAGGAGTGCAATAGGCAACGAGGCAGATGAGGTCGTCAGGCAAGGCGTGACAGCGCGCCGCATAGCAGCGCTATGCAAACGCTGCGGCAACGCAGCATTACGCCCTCAGAGGGGGATTAGCTCAGCTGGGAGAGCACCTGCTTTGCAAGCAGGGGGTCGTCGGTTCGATCCCGTCATCCTCCACCAAACAACCTCTGCGCACACAAGCGCAGCAAATTGGACCCAACATCCAAGCGTTTGCCACGGGCGAGCATTTGGATGTTGATGTTTCATCGACAAAACGCCGCCAGTGCAAACTGCGGCAACGGCTGTTCTTTAAAAATTCATAGAGTCGAATCAAAAATGTTGACGTGAAGTGTCGCAAGACACTCAAACACGTCAGCAAAGATTTTGATTGCGTCAAAGCGAATTCAACTTTGAAATGAGAGTTTCAAGCGAATTGAATACGGCATAACGCGTCAGGTGTAAGACCTGACAGACATTCCTTGATCAAGAGACTTGAATTTGTTCATGCGTCATCTAGGCTGCTTCGGTGGTTTAAGTGAGGTGTGACAGAGTTCAAAGTTATAGGGTCAAGTGAATAAGAGCATGTGGTGGATGCCTTGGCGATGATAGGCGACGAAGGACGTGATAGCCTGCGATAAGCTTCGGGGAGCTGGCAAATTAGCTTTGATCCGGAGATTTCCGAATGGGGGAACCCACCCGCAAGGGTATCGCTGTCTGAATACATAGGACAGCGAAGCGAACCGAGTGAACTGAAACATCTAAGTAGCTCGAGGAAAAGACATCAACCGAGATTCCGAGAGTAGTGGCGAGCGAAATCGGAGAAGCCTGCTAGTGATAGCACGACACTTAACAGAACAGTCTGGAAAGGCTGGCCATAGTGGGTGAAAGCCCCGTATGTGAAAAGAGACGTGTGGTACTAAGCTAGCGACAAGTAGGGCGGGGCACGAGAAACCCTGTCTGAATATGGGGGGACCATCCTCCAAGGCTAAATACTCATCATCGACCGATAGTGAACAAGTACCGTGAGGGAAAGGCGAAAAGAACCCCGGGAGGGGAGTGAAATAGATCCTGAAACCACATGCTTACAAAAAGTAGGAGCCCTGAAAGGGGTGACTGCGTACCTTTTGTATAATGGGTCAGCGACTTACATTCAGTGGCAAGCTTAACCGAATAGGGAAGGCGTAGGGAAACCGAGTCCGAATAGGGCGTAACTGGAAGGCGACTTTCAGTGTTAGTCGCTGGGTGTAGACCCGAAACCAAGTGATCTATCCATGGCCAGGATGAAGGTGCCGTAACAGGTACTGGAGGTCCGAACCCACTGGTGTTGCAAAACCAGGGGATGAGCTGTGGATAGGGGTGAAAGGCTAAACAAACTTGGAAATAGCTGGTTCTCTCCGAAAACTATTTAGGTAGTGCCTCAAGTATTACCGTCGGGGGTAGAGCACTGTTTAGGCTAGGGGGTCATGGCGACTTACCAAACCTATGCAAACTCCGAATACCGACGAGTACAGCTTGGGAGACAGAGCACCGGGTGCTAACGTCCGGACTCAAGAGGGAAACAACCCAGACCGCCAGCTAAGGTCCCTAAAATTGGCTAAGTGGGAAACGAAGTGGGAAGGCTATAACAGTCAGGATGTTGGCTTAGAAGCAGCCATCATTTAAAGAAAGCGTAATAGCTCACTGATCGAGTCGTCCTGCGCGGAAGATGTAACGGGGCTCAAGCCAGTTACCGAAGCTGCGGATGCACAGTTTACTGTGCGTGGTAGGAGAGCGTTCTGTAAGCCGTTGAAGGTGGGTTGTGAAGCCTGCTGGAGGTATCAGAAGTGCGAATGCTGACATGAGTAGCGTTAAAGCGGGTGAAAAGCCCGCTCGCCGTAAGCGCAAGGTTTCCTACGCAACGTTCATCGGCGTAGGGTGAGTCGGCCCCTAAGGCGAGGCAGAGATGCGTAGCTGATGGGAAACAGGTCAATATTCCTGTACCGACTGCAAGTGCGATGTGGGGACGGATCTTAATAGGTTATCCGGGTGTTGGAAGTCCCGGTTTAGACAGATGTAGGCGATACGTAGGCAAATCCGCGTGTCATATACCGAGGCTGTCGATCGAGCGAACTTGTTCGTGAAGTAACCAAACGGGGTCCCAGGAAAAGCCACTAAGCTTCAGCTTGCAGTTGACCGTACCGCAAACCGACACTGGTGCGCGAGATGAGTATTCTCAGGCGCTTGAGAGAACTCGGGAGAAGGAACTCGGCAAATTGACACCGTAACTTCGGAAGAAGGTGTGCCCTTGTAGTGTGTAGAGAACATCGAAGCACGAAGGGGTTGCAAAAAATTGGTGGCTGCGACTGTTTACTAAAAACACAGCACTCTGCAAACACGAAAGTGGACGTATAGGGTGTGACGCCTGCCCGGTGCCGGAAGATTAATTGATGGGGTGCAAGCTCTTGATCGAAGTCCCGGTAAACGGCGGCCGTAACTATAACGGTCCTAAGGTAGCGAAATTCCTTGTCGGGTAAGTTCCGACCTGCACGAATGGCGTAACGATGGCCACGCTGTCTCCTCCCGAGACTCAGCGAAGTTGAAATGTTTGTGATGATGCAATCTCCCCGCGGAAAGACGGAAAGACCCCATGAACCTTTACTGTAGCTTTGTATTGGATTTTGAACGGATCTGTGTAGGATAGGTGGGAGGCTTTGAAGGGCGGATGCTAGTTCGCCTGGAGCCAACGTTGAAATACCACCCTGGTGCGTTTGAGGTTCTAACCTTGGTCCCTGAATCGGGACTGGGGACAGTGCATGGTAGGCAGTTTGACTGGGGCGGTCTCCTCCCAAAGCGTAACGGAGGAGTTCGAAGGTACGCTAGGCACGGTCGGACATCGTGCTAATAGTGCAATGGCATAAGCGTGCTTAACTGCGAGACTGACAAGTCGAGCAGATGCGAAAGCAGGACATAGTGATCCGGTGGTTCTGTATGGAAGGGCCATCGCTCAACGGATAAAAGGTACTCTGGGGATAACAGGCTGATACCGCCCAAGAGTTCATATCGACGGCGGTGTTTGGCACCTCGATGTCGGCTCATCTCATCCTGGGGCTGTAGCCGGTCCCAAGGGTATGGCTGTTCGCCATTTAAAGAGGTACGTGAGCTGGGTTTAAAACGTCGTGAGACAGTTTGGTCCCTATCTTCCGTGGGCGCTGCAGATTTGAGGAAGCCTGCTCCTAGTACGAGAGGACCGGAGTGGACGCACCTCTGGTGTACCGGTTGTCACGCCAGTGGCATCGCCGGGTAGCTATGTGCGGAAGAGATAACCGCTGAAAGCATCTAAGCGGGAAACTCGTTCCAAGATGAGATCTGCCGGGGCCTTGAGCCCCCTGAAGGGTCGTCGAAGACTACGACGTTGATAGGCAGGGTGTGTAAGCGCAGCAATGCGTTGAGCTAACCTGTACTAATTGCCCGTGCGGCTTGACCCTATAATTTTGAATGCAACAAGCCTTGTATAAGGAATGTCTGCCGTAATCATCCGCAGCACAACTCTCAAATCACCAAGAATTCGCCAAGCAAAACTCGCTCAACCGCGACACCTGCTAGCAGTCAAAATCTGTTCGACTCTATGAATCCCGCTGCGCTGCCCACTCAAACAGCAGCCCAGCAACCAGTTATGCCTGACGACCATAGCCAGTCGGTCCCACCCCTTCCCATCCCGAACAGGACCGTGAAACGACTGCGCGCCAATGATAGTGCGGATTCCCGTGTGAAAGTAGGTCATCGTCAGGCTGTTATGTGGTTTACTTGTCTTGCAGCCCGGCTGCTTGATCAAGATAAACCGAGAAGCCTTGGCTTGCTCCGCAAGGGGTTGCCAAGGGCCTGCCTAGGGCAGGTCTTCTCAAACTTCTTGGAAAAAACTTCAAGAAGTTTGACAAGACACCTTAAACTGTGTCATAATTCAAGGCTTCGCTGATCGCAGCGAGTCTGAGGTAGATGAGAGAGAGGTTGGTGCTGAGGCGCTGACGTTATTTTGAGTTTGCTGTTGATCGTTAACAAGTTACAGCCGATAAGCGTGGGCGTTTGGATGTGGTTACGCGAGGACAGTTCTTCGGAACAAGTTCTTCGGAACAAGTTCTTCGGAACAAGTTCTTCGGAACGACAAAAAACGCTCATGAGACAGTTTGGAGTGGAAACACTTCAATTCCGTTGAATTGAGTAAATCAAGATCGAACTATAGAGTTTGATCCTGGCTCAGATTGAACGCTGGCGGCATGCCTTACACATGCAAGTCGAACGGTAGAGGGGCAACCCTTGAGAGTGGCGAACGGGTGAGTAATGCATCGGAACGTGCCCAGTCGTGGGGGATAACGCAGCGAAAGCTGTGCTAATACCGCATGTGATCTGTGGATGAAAGCAGGGGACTTGGTAGCAATACTGGGCCTTGTGCGATTGGAGCGGCCGATGTCAGATTAGCTAGTTGGTAGGGTAAAAGCCTACCAAGGCGACGATCTGTAGCTGGTCTGAGAGGACGACCAGCCACACTGGGACTGAGACACGGCCCAGACTCCTACGGGAGGCAGCAGTGGGGAATTTTGGACAATGGGCGCAAGCCTGATCCAGCAATGCCGCGTGCAGGACGAAGGCCTTCGGGTTGTAAACTGCTTTTGTACGGAGCGAAACGGTCTGGGTTAATACCCTAGGCTAATGACGGTACCGTAAGAATAAGCACCGGCTAACTACGTGCCAGCAGCCGCGGTAATACGTAGGGTGCGAGCGTTAATCGGAATTACTGGGCGTAAAGCGTGCGCAGGCGGTTTTGTAAGACAGGCGTGAAATCCCCGGGCTCAACCTGGGAATGGCGCTTGTGACTGCAAAGCTAGAGTGCGGCAGAGGGGGATGGAATTCCGCGTGTAGCAGTGAAATGCGTAGATATGCGGAGGAACACCGATGGCGAAGGCAATCCCCTGGGCCTGCACTGACGCTCATGCACGAAAGCGTGGGGAGCAAACAGGATTAGATACCCTGGTAGTCCACGCCCTAAACGATGTCAACTGGTTGTTGGTCCTTAGCTGGATCAGTAACGAAGCTAACGCGTGAAGTTGACCGCCTGGGGAGTACGGCCGCAAGGTTGAAACTCAAAGGAATTGACGGGGACCCGCACAAGCGGTGGATGATGTGGTTTAATTCGATGCAACGCGAAAAACCTTACCCACCTTTGACATGGCAGGAAGGCTCCAGAGATGGGGCTGTGCTCGAAAGAGAACCTGCACACAGGTGCTGCATGGCTGTCGTCAGCTCGTGTCGTGAGATGTTGGGTTAAGTCCCGCAACGAGCGCAACCCTTGCCATTAGTTGCTACGAAAGGGCACTCTAATGGGACTGCCGGTGACAAGCCGGAGGAAGGTGGGGATGACGTCAAGTCCTCATGGCCCTTATAGGTGGGGCTACACACGTCATACAATGGCCGGTACAAAGGGTAGCCAACCCGCGAGGGGGAGCCAATCCCATAAAGCCGGTCGTAGTCCGGATCGCAGTCTGCAACTCGACTGCGTGAAGTCGGAATCGCTAGTAATCGTGGATCAGCATGTCACGGTGAATACGTTCCCGGGTCTTGTACACACCGCCCGTCACACCATGGGAGCGGGTCTCGCCAGAAGTAGTTAGCCTAACCGCAAGGAGGGCGATTACCACGGCGGGGTTCGTGACTGGGGTGAAGTCGTAACAAGGTAGCCGTATCGGAAGGTGCGGCTGGATCACCTCCTTTCTGGAAAATCCAAGCGCAATCCCATTTAGGCGCCCACACTTATCGGTTGTTTGAGTTAGTCGCCAGCGCTGCGGGCTGTCAAAAGAGAGCCTGCAGGAGCAATCCAGTTGGCCGACTTGGGGTCTGTAGCTCAGCTGGTTAGAGCACCGTCTTGATAAGGCGGGGGTCGTTGGTTCGAGCCCAACCAGACCCACCAAGTTTAAGCAGTGTCTGTTGCAAACGCCCATGTGGCGTGCAGCAGGCAGTTAGCAACGAGGCAGATGAGGGCGTCAGGCAAGGCGTGACAGCGCGCCGCATAGCAGCGCTATGCAAGCGTCGCCTCAACGCAGCATCACGCCCTCAGAGGGGGATTAGCTCAGCTGGGAGAGCACCTGCTTTGCAAGCAGGGGGTCGTCGGTTCGATCCCGTCATCCTCCACCAAACAACCTCTGCGCACACAAGCGCAGCAAATTGGACCCAACATCCAAGCGTTTGCCACGGGCGAGCATTTGGATGTTGATGTTTCATCGACAAAACGCCGCCAGTGCAAACTGCGGCAACGGCTGTTCTTTAAAAATTCATAGAGTCGAATCAAAAATGTTGACGTGAAGTGTCGCAAGACACTCAAACACGTCAGCAAAGATTTTGATTGCGTCAAAGCGAATTCAACTTTGAAATGAGAGTTTCAAGCGAATTGAATACGGCATAACGCGTCAGGTGTAAGACCTGACAGACATTCCTTGATCAAGAGACTTGAATTTGTTCATGCGTCATCTAGGCTGCTTCGGTGGTTTAAGTGAGGTGTGACAGAGTTCAAAGTTATAGGGTCAAGTGAATAAGAGCATGTGGTGGATGCCTTGGCGATGATAGGCGACGAAGGACGTGATAGCCTGCGATAAGCTTCGGGGAGCTGGCAAATTAGCTTTGATCCGGAGATTTCCGAATGGGGGAACCCACCCGCAAGGGTATCGCTGTCTGAATACATAGGACAGCGAAGCGAACCGAGTGAACTGAAACATCTAAGTAGCTCGAGGAAAAGACATCAACCGAGATTCCGAGAGTAGTGGCGAGCGAAATCGGAGAAGCCTGCTAGTGATAGCACGACACTTAACAGAACAGTCTGGAAAGGCTGGCCATAGTGGGTGAAAGCCCCGTATGTGAAAAGAGACGTGTGGTACTAAGCTAGCGACAAGTAGGGCGGGGCACGAGAAACCCTGTCTGAATATGGGGGGACCATCCTCCAAGGCTAAATACTCATCATCGACCGATAGTGAACAAGTACCGTGAGGGAAAGGCGAAAAGAACCCCGGGAGGGGAGTGAAATAGATCCTGAAACCACATGCTTACAAAAAGTAGGAGCCCTGAAAGGGGTGACTGCGTACCTTTTGTATAATGGGTCAGCGACTTACATTCAGTGGCAAGCTTAACCGAATAGGGAAGGCGTAGGGAAACCGAGTCCGAATAGGGCGTAACTGGAAGGCGACTTTCAGTGTTAGTCGCTGGGTGTAGACCCGAAACCAAGTGATCTATCCATGGCCAGGATGAAGGTGCCGTAACAGGTACTGGAGGTCCGAACCCACTGGTGTTGCAAAACCAGGGGATGAGCTGTGGATAGGGGTGAAAGGCTAAACAAACTTGGAAATAGCTGGTTCTCTCCGAAAACTATTTAGGTAGTGCCTCAAGTATTACCGTCGGGGGTAGAGCACTGTTTAGGCTAGGGGGTCATGGCGACTTACCAAACCTATGCAAACTCCGAATACCGACGAGTACAGCTTGGGAGACAGAGCACCGGGTGCTAACGTCCGGACTCAAGAGGGAAACAACCCAGACCGCCAGCTAAGGTCCCTAAAATTGGCTAAGTGGGAAACGAAGTGGGAAGGCTATAACAGTCAGGATGTTGGCTTAGAAGCAGCCATCATTTAAAGAAAGCGTAATAGCTCACTGATCGAGTCGTCCTGCGCGGAAGATGTAACGGGGCTCAAGCCAGTTACCGAAGCTGCGGATGCACAGTTTACTGTGCGTGGTAGGAGAGCGTTCTGTAAGCCGTTGAAGGTGGGTTGTGAAGCCTGCTGGAGGTATCAGAAGTGCGAATGCTGACATGAGTAGCGTTAAAGCGGGTGAAAAGCCCGCTCGCCGTAAGCGCAAGGTTTCCTACGCAACGTTCATCGGCGTAGGGTGAGTCGGCCCCTAAGGCGAGGCAGAGATGCGTAGCTGATGGGAAACAGGTCAATATTCCTGTACCGACTGCAAGTGCGATGTGGGGACGGATCTTAATAGGTTATCCGGGTGTTGGAAGTCCCGGTTTAGACAGATGTAGGCGATACGTAGGCAAATCCGCGTGTCATATACCGAGGCTGTCGATCGAGCGAACTTGTTCGTGAAGTAACCAAACGGGGTCCCAGGAAAAGCCACTAAGCTTCAGCTTGCAGTTGACCGTACCGCAAACCGACACTGGTGCGCGAGATGAGTATTCTCAGGCGCTTGAGAGAACTCGGGAGAAGGAACTCGGCAAATTGACACCGTAACTTCGGAAGAAGGTGTGCCCTTGTAGTGTGTAGAGAACATCGAAGCACGAAGGGGTTGCAAAAAATTGGTGGCTGCGACTGTTTACTAAAAACACAGCACTCTGCAAACACGAAAGTGGACGTATAGGGTGTGACGCCTGCCCGGTGCCGGAAGATTAATTGATGGGGTGCAAGCTCTTGATCGAAGTCCCGGTAAACGGCGGCCGTAACTATAACGGTCCTAAGGTAGCGAAATTCCTTGTCGGGTAAGTTCCGACCTGCACGAATGGCGTAACGATGGCCACGCTGTCTCCTCCCGAGACTCAGCGAAGTTGAAATGTTTGTGATGATGCAATCTCCCCGCGGAAAGACGGAAAGACCCCATGAACCTTTACTGTAGCTTTGTATTGGATTTTGAACGGATCTGTGTAGGATAGGTGGGAGGCTTTGAAGGGCGGATGCTAGTTCGCCTGGAGCCAACGTTGAAATACCACCCTGGTGCGTTTGAGGTTCTAACCTTGGTCCCTGAATCGGGACTGGGGACAGTGCATGGTAGGCAGTTTGACTGGGGCGGTCTCCTCCCAAAGCGTAACGGAGGAGTTCGAAGGTACGCTAGGCACGGTCGGACATCGTGCTAATAGTGCAATGGCATAAGCGTGCTTAACTGCGAGACTGACAAGTCGAGCAGATGCGAAAGCAGGACATAGTGATCCGGTGGTTCTGTATGGAAGGGCCATCGCTCAACGGATAAAAGGTACTCTGGGGATAACAGGCTGATACCGCCCAAGAGTTCATATCGACGGCGGTGTTTGGCACCTCGATGTCGGCTCATCTCATCCTGGGGCTGTAGCCGGTCCCAAGGGTATGGCTGTTCGCCATTTAAAGAGGTACGTGAGCTGGGTTTAAAACGTCGTGAGACAGTTTGGTCCCTATCTTCCGTGGGCGCTGCAGATTTGAGGAAGCCTGCTCCTAGTACGAGAGGACCGGAGTGGACGCACCTCTGGTGTACCGGTTGTCACGCCAGTGGCATCGCCGGGTAGCTATGTGCGGAAGAGATAACCGCTGAAAGCATCTAAGCGGGAAACTCGTTCCAAGATGAGATCTGCCGGGGCCTTGAGCCCCCTGAAGGGTCGTCGAAGACTACGACGTTGATAGGCAGGGTGTGTAAGCGCAGCAATGCGTTGAGCTAACCTGTACTAATTGCCCGTGCGGCTTGACCCTATAATTTTGAATGCAACAAGCCTTGTATAAGGAATGTCTGCCGTAATCATCCGCAGCACAACTCTCAAATCACCAAGAATTCGCCAAGCAAAACTCGCTCAACCGCGACACCTGCTAGCAGTCAAAATCTGTTCGACTCTATGAATCCCGCTGCGCTGCCCACTCAAACAGCAGCCCAGCAACCAGTTATGCCTGACGACCATAGCCAGTCGGTCCCACCCCTTCCCATCCCGAACAGGACCGTGAAACGACTGCGCGCCAATGATAGTGCGGATTCCCGTGTGAAAGTAGGTCATCGTCAGGCTGTTATGATGGAACCCCGAATTAGGCTTGCGCCCGATTCGGGGTTTTCTTTTATGTCTTGCCACACCATGCCACGCTACACCCGCGCTGCCCAATTGCCCGACTTGCTGCGTCAGCGCATCCTGATTCTGGACGGGGCCATGGGCACCATGATTCAGCGCTTTCGCTTGAGCGAGGCACAGTACCGGGGTGCCGGCGCAGCGCTGGACGCTGACCTGAGTGCCCGCGTGGCCGCCTTGCCCTCGGAGCTCAAGGGAAACAACGAATTGTTGAGCCTGACGCGCTCCGATGTGATCAGCCAAATCCACGCAGGTTATCTGGCAGCCGGTGCCGATATCATCGAAACCAATACCTTTGGCGCCACTTCGGTGGCCCAAGACGATTACGGCATGGCTGACTGGGCGCGTGAAATGAACCTGGTTTCGGCGCAACTGGCACGTGCCGCGTGCGATCGTTACAGCAGTGCGCAGCAGCCGCGTTTTGTCGCAGGCGCGCTGGGGCCTACGCCCAAAACCGCGAGCATCAGCCCCGATGTCAACGACCCTGGGGCGCGCAACGTCACCTTCGACGAACTGGTGCACGCCTACAGCGAGCAGGTGCTGGCGCTGCTCGAGGGTGGGTCCGATTTGCTGCTGGTCGAGACCATTTTCGATACCCTCAACGCGAAGGCGGCGTTGTTTGCCATCGAATCGTGTTTCGAGCAGACGGGGGAGTGTCTGCCGATCATCATCAGCGGCACCGTGACAGACGCCTCGGGCCGTTTGCTCAGCGGCCAGACGGTGGGTGCGTTTTGGGCCAGCGTGCGCCACGTGCAGCCGCTGGCGATCGGGCTCAACTGCGCCTTGGGGGCGGCCCTGATGAAGCCCTATATTCAAGAACTGGCGCGTTTGGCCCCCGAGACCTTCATCTGCTGCTACCCCAATGCGGGCTTGCCCAATCCGATGAGCGAAACCGGCTTTGACGAAACGCCGGAGGTGACGGCGCGCCTGCTGCATGAATTTGCCGCCGAGGGGCTGGTCAATATCGTGGGCGGCTGCTGTGGCACCACGGCCGATCACATCGCGGCCATTGCCGCGGCCGTGCGCTACCAGCCACCCCGGCCGGGGTGGTTGCGGGTATGATGGCCGCATGGAAATGGGTGCATTGCGATTCGATAAGGTCGATGCCCTGCTGCGCCAAGCGGGGGTAGCCTTGGCGCCGCCGTCAGAGGTTGGGGATGCGCGCTATCTGCAGGCCGTGCTGGATGCCTTGTGCGACCTGTCTTCGACCGACTCTTTGACCGGGCTCATGAATCGGCGCGCGTTTCTGAGTGTGCTGGAGCAGGAGCTGGATCGGGTGACAAGGGGCGGAGAACACGCCTTGTTGCTGGCCTTAGACATCGATCACTTCAAGCGCGTCAACGACCGTTATGGGCACCCAGCTGGCGACCACGTGCTGCGGGTGGTCACCAAGCGCCTGCGCGAGGCGGTGCGCCCGATGGACAACGTGGCACGCATCGGGGGCGAGGAGTTTGCCGTGTTGTGCCCGCAATGCCCGCCCTCTTTTGCCACTGCGATTGCGCAGCGAACACGGGTGGCCATCGAGTCGGCGCCGATTGAGTTGCCCGAACATGGCCCCATCACCGTGACGATCAGCGTGGGCGGAGCTTTCGCCCAGCCTTGGGTCAAAGGCAACCTATCCGATTGGTTGGCGCGCGCCGACCAACAACTTTATCGCGCCAAGCAGGAAGGCCGAAATTGCGTGCGCTTGGAGCCGTATGCAAGCGCCGATGTGAGCGCCGAAGAAAAAGGGCTGCTGTTTGGCTGGTCCGCAACCGATGAACAGGTGGCAGACCATGGCCAGAGCGCTTAAGGAATCAGGAATACAGTCATGACGGCCACTCCAACTACCCCTCAAGCCCCCGGCGCTGTGGCACCGGCGGTGCTGCTGCACCCAGTCAAGGGCAAGGTGATCGCGGTCACCAGCGGCAAGGGTGGCGTGGGCAAGACCTTTGTTTCCGCCAATCTAGCTGCCGCCTTGACGCGCCGCGGGCTCAAGGTGCTGGTGCTCGACGCCGATTTGGGCTTGGCCAATCTGGATGTGGTGCTCAACCTCTACCCCAAACTGACCTTGCACGATGTGTTCACCGGCAAGTGCGAGCTCGAAGATGCCATCATCAAGGCGCCGGGTGGTTTTTCGGTGCTGTTGGCGGGCTCGGGGCTGGTGGAGTATTCGCGCCTCACGCCCGAGGTGCGCGACGATTTTTTGCGTTTGATGGAAGACGTGGTGCCGCGCTACGACGTGGTGCTGCTCGACACCGGTGCGGGCATATCCGATGTGGTGCTGTTTGCCCTCTCGCTGGCCTCCGAGGTGCTGCTGGTGGCCACGCCGGAGCCGACTTCGCTCACCGACGCCTATGCCACCATCAAGGTGCTGAGCACACAGCAGCGGCGCCAGCGCATCCGGCTGCTGGTCAATCAGTCAACGCGCTCGGGCGATGGCAAGGCCATCACGGCGCAGTTGCAAGCGGTGCTAAACCGCTTTGTGGGCACCGTACCGGGTGCGACCAGTGGGGCCAAGAGCACGCCCACGGTGCGCTTGCACCACGTGGGCGACATTCCGGTCGATCAAGCGGTCAAGGACGCCGTGATGCGCCGGCAACTGCTGCTGCTGCACTCACCGGGCGCACCTGCCAGCGTGGCCTTGGGCCAGATTGCGGCGCGGCTCGAAGAGACGGTGATACGCGCCGACGAGGCGGCCTAAGCGGGCATAATTATGACGAACCCTGCGGATGCGCCTGCGCTGTGCGCAGAAGCCGCCACGCCATCGGAGCAACACCGCCTGCCACCGCAGACACTGAGCGAGCGCATGCAGGCGCTGGCCGCGAGCGAGGAATTCCCGGCGCTGTCCGGGCAGGTGATGCGCATTCAGAGCCTGACGGGGAACGAGCGTGAAAAAGTGCAAAGCCTAATCGATGAAATCCTCAAAGACGTGGCGCTGACGAAAAAGCTGCTGCGTTTGGCCAACTCGGTGCAGTTTGCGCGCAATGGCAATGGGGTGGCAACGATCTCGCGCGCGGTCGCCATGCTGGGCTTTTCGACCGTGCGCAACCTCTCGCTCAGCTTGGTTTTGTTGGAGCATTTGAGCCACAAAGGGCAGCAGCATCTTTTGCGTGAGGCCTACCAGAAGGCGCTGTTTTCAGCCTCCTTGGCCAGTGCTTGGAGCGGTGAGGCCCAGCAGGCCGAAGAGGTGTTCTTGGGTGCGCTATTTCAGGGCTTGGGGCCGATGCTGCTGGCCTGTTTTTTCCCCGACGAGGCGGCTCAGTTGCAAGCCTTGGTGGCGCAGGACCCTAAACACGCGTTGAAATTCGAGCGCCAAATTCTTGGGGCCGAGTTGGAGCAGTTGACGCTGGCGGTGGCGCGCAGTTGGCATTTTCCCGACACCATTTTGCGCATCATGCAGCCCCAAACCGATCCGCTGCCCACTCACTTGCCGCATGATCCGGTGCAATCCATGCGCTGGTTGGCAACGATGGCCAACCAAGCTGCGCAGCTGCTTTTAAGCGATGACGTCTTGCCCGAGCACAGCCACGCCCACGCGGAGCAGGTCTGCCGCCCTTATGCCCGCGTGCTGCACAAACCGATCGAGCAAATGCAGGAGGGGGTTTTACAGGCCTGCCAGGAACTGCACACCATCGGTGCCGCCATAGGGCTGACCCGACCCGCGGCCGTGCAGCATTTGATGGCTGCCAAGGAGCCAGAAAACCCGATTCAAGCCAGCCCGGCGCTTGCGGCCCAAGGCCTTGGGCTTGCCCAGGCACCCGCACTGGCATCGGCCAAACCCGCATCGGCCCCTGCTGCGGTGCTCAAGGGCCAAACCCAGCCACTCTGGATGGAGTTGGCGCAGGGCTTGGAGCGTGCCAATGAGATCTGGTTTGCGGGTGGGGCGGATGCCTCCAGCAAGGCGCAGCAGGCCTTGTTGGAGGCTTTTTACACCGCCATCGGCTGCCAGACGCTGGTGCTGAGCTGGCGCACCGACGCCGGGGATTGCCTCCGGGGTGTGCAGGGTCTGGGGCCGGATGCGCAAGCACTGACGCAGTCGTTTCGGATTGCGCTCGATGGCCAAGAGGACTTGTTTGCCCTGCTCTGCGCCCAGCCACGCGACACCTGGATCGAGCACGCAGGTCAAGCCAGCGTGCGCGCACGCTTGCCGACGTGGTTTGCGCGCCTGAGCGCACCCAAATCGATGATGCTGCTGCCGATCAAGCAGACCGGGGTGCTGGTGGGTGCGGTGTATGCAGGGCAGCCGCAGTTTGCCGCCCAAGGTGCCGGGGAGCAGGAGGCGATGTGGCTGCGAACCTGGAAAAACCAACTGATGACGATTCGCAGCGCGAAATTTAGACCAGCGTGAGGCTCCCATGACGGGTTCCTGATCGTCATCAAGAAATCGCTGGGTTTGTCACATCAGGAGCTGCGTAGGGTGCCAAAATATGGGCTCTGTACTCACACGATCTCAGGAGCAAATGATGGCCTTTCGATTCAAATCCCGATCCACCGGCGACGTGCTGATGCTCGAACACAACGCCAAGCAGCTGTTGCAGATTCTGGGCAAGGAACAGTCCGGCCCCGGCATCCTGTTGGCTGAACACATGCCGGCTGCGATCGAGGCCCTGCAGGCTGCTGTGGCGCACGAAGAAGCCGAATTCGAGCGCAAAAAGAAAGAGGCGATTGAAAAAGGCGAGTACGTGCCCGATCCCGAGCGCGTGAGCTTGCGCACCCGGGTGACGCCATTTATCGACATGCTCAAACACTGCATGAACGAACGCACCGACGTGGTGTGGGGCGTCTGAAGGGTTTCTCAAAAACAAACCCCTGCAGGTCGCGGAGACTTGTGCAGGGGCATGAGAGCCCTAGAGCCCTTGTTGGGTTCGAGCGGCACACAGGCGTGCGCACCGCCCAGAGCGGCGCTTAGTCGGCAAACTGCCCTGCGGCCTCGATCACGACGCGCAATTGGTTGATCTGGTTGGTCACAAAAGCGCGGTGCCCTTCGGGGGTGATGCGGTTGTCGGTGGCGACCAAGGCGCCGAGCGCATTTTGGCGCTGAATGAACACCGGGTCGCGCATGGCGGCGCGCATGGCGGCGTTGAGGCGCTGGGTCACGGCGGGTGGCGTGCCGCGCGGCGCGTACAGCCCGTGCCAGATGGTGAGGTTGAAGTTGCGCAAGCCCATTTCCTGCAGCGTCGGGTAGTGGCGCAGGGTGGGGTGATCATTGAGGCGCTGCGCCGTGGTGACGGCAAAGGCCTTGATGCGCCCGGCCTCGATCTGGCTCACGGTGTTGGTGGATTGGTCGCACATCACATCGACTTGGCCGCCCATGAGCGCGGTCATGGCGGGGGCGGTGCCGCCAAAGGGGATGGTGGTCATGGCTTGCTGCAGACCCATGGCGTGCTGCCACATCAGGCCGCATATGTGCGAGGCCGAACCCAAGCCGGCGTGGGCGAGATTGAGGCGCCCAGCATTGGCGCGGATGTGGTTTTCGAAGTCGCGGTAGGTGTTGGCCGGCAGTTGCGGTTTGCCGACCAGCGTCATGGGCACGTCGTTGATGATGCCCAAGTATTCGAAGTCTTGCAGCGCATTGAAGGGCAGGCGCCGGTAAAGGCTGGCGGTGCTGGCCATGCCGATGTGCCAGACCAGCAAGGTGTGGCCGTCGGGTGCCGCGCGCGCCACCCGACCCGCCCCGATGGTGCCACCGGCCCCGGCGGCGTTTTCTACCACGATGCTGGCGTTGCCCAGGTGCGGGCGCATGGCCTCGGCCAGTTGGCGTGCCACAGTGTCGGTTGGGCCGCCGGCGGCAAAGGGCACCACGATGGTAATGGGGCGGGAAGGGAAATCTTGCGCCATGGCGCCCACCATGGCGGTGGCGGCCAAGGCAAAGGTCAGCAGTTTTTTCATGAACTTGTCTCCGAAAAATAAGAACGATACATGGTAGCTCAGACGCAAGGGTTTGGCATGCGCAGTACTACGTAGCCATGAACCCGCCCATCGAGCTGCAATGTGCGGGAAAAAGCGCAGCCTGCCTAGGGCAGACCAAAGCGCACTGTGACGCGCAGCCCACGGCGTGGTGTCCGGGAGGGGAAGCTGTCTTCGAGCTGCAGCGTGGCACCGTGTTGGGTGGCGATTTCTTGCACGATGGCAAGGCCAAGGCCGGAGCCGTCGACATTGGTGCCGAGGGCGCGGTAAAAGGGCTCGAGCACCAGCGCACGCTCGGCCTGCGGGACGCCGGGCCCGTCGTCTTCGACCTGCAACAGTTGCACGCCGCTGTAGCGATCCACCAACACCCGCACCGTCACCACGCCACCAGCCGGGGTGTAGCGGATGGCGTTGTCGATCAGGTTGCGCGCCAGTTCGCGCAACAGGGTCGGATTGCCTTGCAGCAGGCAACCGGCGGGCATTTGGGCCGGGCCTTCATAGCCCAAGTCGATCGATTGATCCAAGGCGCGGGGTACGGCGTCCTCGATCACCTCGGTGACGGCGTTGGCCAAGTCAAACGGGACTTTGGCCAAGCTGCGGCCACTGGTTTCGGCGCGCGCCAAGGCCAGCAACTGATTCACGGTGTGGGTGGCGCGCATGCTGGATTTGGCGATTTGCTGCAGCGAACGCTGGATGTCGCCTTCGCCGTTGTGACGCGCTTGCTGCGCCATTTCGGCCTGCATGCGCAGGCCCGCCAAGGGGGTTTTGAGCTGATGCGCGGCATCGGCCAGAAAACGCTTTTGGTCGCTGACCGAGGCCTTGAGCCGCAGCAGCAGGTCGTTGATCGATGACACCAGCGGGGCCACTTCTTGCGGCACTTGCTCGTCGTCAAGGGGGCTGAGATCGTCGGGGCGGCGGGCCCGGATGCGCTGCTCCAGATCGTTGAGCGGGCGGATGCCGCGCACCAATGCCAGCCACACCAGCAACACCGCCAGCGGCAGAATGATGAATTGCGGCACCATCACGCCTTTGATGATTTCGGTCGAGAGCATGGCGCGTTTGGCGCGCGTTTCGGCAATCTGCAGCAGCACCCGCTGCGGTGATTCGTTTCCACGCAGCACCCATGTGTAGGCGACGCGCACCGGTTCGCCGCGTAACACGTCGTCGCGCAAGTGGATGGTTCCGCTCGGCGCAGCCCGGGCCGCCGCCCGCTCAAAATCGGGCAGCGGAAAACCGGGCTCGCCGCTGATCAGGTGGCCTTCGGCGTCCAGCACCTGGTAGTAGATGCGGTCGGTGTCGTCGGCGCGCAGCAGGTCGCGGGTCTGGGCGTTGAGTTCGAAGCGGACCACCGCGTCGTTGACGCTGACTAGCTGCGACAGGGCCTGCAAATTGAACTCCAGTGCCCGGTCGTAGGGTTTGCTGGCAATGCCTTGGGCCACAAACCACGTCAGGGCCAAGGAGAGCGGCCACAGCAACAGCAGCGGGGTGAGCATCCAGTCCAGGATTTCACCAAACAGGCTGCGCTGTTCACGCGGGAACAGGCCAAAGGGGGTGCTGGAGCCGGCCTCTGCCGGGGTGCCCACCGGGGCCGGCGGCGCAAGCTCAGCCGGGGATTTTTTCAAGGCAGTACCCCAGCCCGCGCACGGTGGCAATGCGTATCGGGCCTTTTTCGATCTTCTTGCGCAGCCGGTGGATGTAGACCTCGATGGCGTTGTTGCTCACCTCCTCGCCCCACTCGCACAGGCGATCGACCAACTGGTCTTTGCTGACGAGGCGGCCGGCGCGTTGCAGCAGCACCTCGAGCAGCCCGAGTTCACGCGCCGAAAGCTCGACCATCTTGCCGTCGATGCTGGCGACGCGGCCGGCCTGGTCGTAGGTCAGCGGCCCATGCCGGATCAGACTGCTGGCGGCCCCGTTGCCCCGGCGCACGAGGGCGCGCACCCGCGCTTCCAGCTCTTGCAGGGCAAAGGGTTTGGCCATGTAGTCGTCGGCGCCGAGGTCGAGGCCGCGCACGCGCTCCTCCACGCTGTCGGCGGCGGTGAGGATGAGCACGGGCAGCGCCGAGCCGCGCCCGCGCAGGCGCTTGAGCACTTCCAGCCCGTGCAGGCGCGGCAGCCCCAAATCGAGTATCAACAAATCGAACTCGGTGTTGGTCATGAGGGCGGCATCGGCTTCGCTGCCACTGGTCACATGGTCCACGGCGGCGCCTGTGCCGCGCAGGGTGCGCAACAATCCATCGGCCAGTACCTGGTCGTCTTCGGCGATGAGGATGCGCATGGGTGGGTTCTCGGGCCGGGTTGGAACGGTGAAAAAAGCGGCTGTGCAGCACAGCCCAAGTCTGATACGGATTTTAGGCCGCGGCGCCCAAGGACGGCAAGATGGGTGCAGCAAGATAATTGCTTGGCTCACGCCGGCCAGCCGCTGCGGCGTGGTTAAATTGGCCCAATAACCATTTCCGTGGCCGTGCGCGCCCACGCTTTTTTAAGGAGTTTTGTCCATGAGTTCGACCGCCAAGGCAACAGACAACGAAAAAGCCAAGGCCCTGCAAGCGGCGCTGGCGCAAATCGACAAGCAGTTCGGCAAGGGCACCATCATGCGCTTGGGCGAGGGCGAGGTGATTGCTGACATTCAAGTGGTCTCGACCGGCTCGCTCGGGCTGGATGTGGCGCTTGGGGTGGGCGGGCTACCGCGTGGGCGGGTGATCGAGATCTACGGCCCGGAGTCTTCGGGCAAGACCACGCTGACGCTGCAAGTGATTGCCGAGATGCAAAAAATCGGCGGCACCTGCGCCTTCATCGACGCCGAGCACGCGCTCGATGCGCAGTATGCGCAAAAACTGGGCATCAACTTGCAGGAGCTGCTGATCAGCCAGCCCGACACCGGCGAGCAGGCGCTGGAGATCGTGGATTCGCTGGTGCGCTCGGGCGCGGTCGATTTGATCGTGGTCGATTCGGTGGCCGCGCTCACGCCCAAGGCCGAGATCGAGGGCGATATGGGCGACAGCCTGCCGGGCCTGCAGGCGCGGCTGATGAGCCAGGCGCTGCGCAAGCTCACCGCCACGATCAAGAAAACCAACTGCATGGTAATTTTCATCAACCAGATTCGGATGAAGATCGGCGTCATGTTTGGCAGCCCCGAAACCACCACCGGTGGCAACGCGCTCAAGTTTTACGCCTCGGTGCGGCTCGACATCCGGCGCACCGGCTCGATCAAGAAGGGCGAGGAGGTGATCGGCAGCGAGACCAAGGTCAAGGTGGTGAAGAACAAGGTGGCACCACCCTTCAAAACGGCCGAGTTCGACATCCTGTACGGCGAAGGCATCAGCCGCCTGGGCGAGATCGTGGACCTCGGGGTGCTGCACAAGGTGGTCGACAAATCCGGCGCCTGGTACGCCTACATGGGCGAAAAAATCGGCCAAGGGCGCGAAAACTCGCGCGAGTTTTTGCGCGAGAACCCGGCGCTGGCGCGTGAGATCGAGAGCAAGATCCGCACCGCGCTGGCGGTGCCGCAGCGCACAACCAGCCCGACCGGCGAAGTGCCGCCGTTCGAGGCCGATTGATGGCCGGTGCTCGGGTGTGTGGCGTGGGTCTGGTGGCGTAGGGCAGGCTAGGTGGCGTTGCAGTCGCTGTCTTTGAAGGCGCGCGCGCTGCGGGCGCTGGCGCAGCGTGAGCACAGCCGGCTGGAGCTGGCGCGCAAGTTGCAGCCCCATGCCGCCGACGCGGCCCAGGGTGCGCTGGAGACGCTGCTGGACGAGCTGCAAGCGCAAGGCTGGCTCAGCGATGCGCGCTTTGCCGAGGCTTTAAGCCGCAACCGCGCCACTCGCCAAGGGGTGGCGCGCATCCGCGCCGAGCTGCGCTTGCGCGGTGTGGCGGCCGAGCAGGTGGAGCAGGCCACGGCGGCGCTGGCGGGCAGCGAGGCCGAGCGGGCGCAGCAGGTGTGGCAAAAAAAGTTTGGCCAGCCCCCGCTCGATGCGGCCGAGCGCGCGCGCCAGATTCGGTTTCTGCTGGCGCGCGGTTTTGCGACCGGCTTGGCCTGCCGCGTGGTGCCGCCAGTGGGCTCGGATATGCCCGCCGAGTAAAGTCGCAGCCCCAAGCCGGCGCAAGGCCAACGCAGTCGGCGCGATAGCGCTCGCTTAAAGGGCTAGTCGGCGCTGGCGCACGGCGGCAGCGAGTTGCTGCAGCAGCGGCACGGTTTGCTCGAAGCCGAGGCAGGCGTCGGTGAGCGAGACGCCGTGGCGCAGCGGCTGGCCAGCCACCAGGTCTTGGCGGCCTTCGTGCAGGTGGCTCTCGATCATCACCCCGAGGATGCGGCGCTCACCCGCAGCGATCTGCGCCGCCACGTCGGCCCCGACCTCGAGCTGGCGCAGGGGCTGCTTGCGGCTGTTGGCGTGGGAAAAGTCGATCATCAACTGTTGGCGCAGGCCGGCGGCGCGCAGCCGCGCGCAACTGGCTTGCACGTCGGCGGCGGCGTAATTGGGTTGTGGCCCACCGCGCAAAATCAGGTGGCAGTCGGCGTTGCCGCGGGTCTCGAAAATCGCGGCCTGGCCCATTTTGGTCATGCCCATGAAGGCGTGTGCGGCGGCGGCGGCTTGCAGCGCATCGACCGCCACCTGCACGCCGCCGTCGGTGCCGTTCTTGAAGCCCACCGGGCAGCTCAGGCCGCTGGCGAGCTGGCGGTGGCTTTGGCTCTCAGTCGTGCGGGCACCGATGGCACCCCAGGTGACGAGGTCGCTGATGAACTGGGGCGAGAGCAAGTCTAGGAACTCGGTGCCCACCGGCAGCCCCAGCGCCAGGATGTCGAGCAGCAACTGGCGCGCGCGCTCCAGCCCTTCGTTGATGGCAAAGCTGCCGTCGAGGTGCGGGTCGTTGATGTAGCCCTTCCAGCCCACGGTGGTGCGCGGCTTTTCAAAATACACCCGCATCACCAGCAGCAGCTCGGGCGCCAGCGCGGCGGCCTGGGTCTGCAGCAGGCGGGCGTATTCCAGCGCCTGGTCGTGATCGTGGATCGAGCACGGCCCCACCACCACCAGCAGCCGGTCGTCTTGCCCTTGCAGCAGGCGCGTGATCGCGGCGCGACTGCGCTCGACCAAGGCCGCACCCGCCTCGGGCAGCGGCAGCCACTCTTGCAGCAGCGCAGGCGTGAGCAGGGGGCGCACGGCAGCAATGCGCAGGTCGTCGATGCGGGTGTGGTCGAGCGTGCCGGGTGCTGGGGGGTGTGGGGGAACGTGTTGCATGGTGGGCGGGGTTGAAGGGGTCTGGGCTCACTTGCCGATGCAAAAGGAGCCAAAGATTTGGCCCAGCAGGTCGTCGGCGCTGAACAGGCCGGTGATTTCATTGAGCGCGTTTTGCGCCAGCCGCAATTCCTCGGCCAATAAATCTAGCATGGGGACGCTCATCTGCAGGTGTTGTTCGGCCGTTTCGAGGTGCAGGCCGACCCGCAGCAGCGCCTGCACGTGGCGCGCGCGGGCGCTGTACAGGCCCTCGGCGCCGCATTGGCCGCCGGCGCATTCGAGCAGGCGCTGGCGCAGCGCGTCCAGCCCGGCCCCGGTTTGGGCCGACAGGTGCAGGGTCGGCGCTGCGCGCGTTGCGCTGGCGGATGGGCCGCAGCTTTCAGGCACGCTAGCCAAGGCCAGCGTGGCCACGGCGCCGAGCAGGTCGGCCTTGGTCCAGACTGGCAGCAGCGGCACCCCGGTGGCGCAGCGCGCCTGCAGCTCGGTGGCCAGCGCGGCGTCGGCTTGGTCGTAGTCGGGCTGGCCGCAGCGGGTCGGATCGCGCAGCCACAGCAGCACGTCGGCGCTGGCAATTTGCGCCCAGGCGCGCGCGATGCCGATGCGCTCGACTTCGTCCTCGCTGGCGCGCAAGCCGGCGGTATCGATCACGTGCAGCGGCACGCCTTCGATCTGGATGCTTTGCTGCAGCACGTCGCGCGTGGTGCCGGCCACGGCCGTGACGATGGCCAGTTCGGCCCCGGCCAGGGCGTTGAGCAGCGAGCTTTTGCCCACATTGGGCTGGCCCGCGATCACCACCCGAATGCCTTCGCGCAGCAGCGCCCCCAGTCGCGTCTGGCGCTGCACCTCGGCCAGTTGCAGGCGCAGGCGCTGCAACTGGCCCAGCGCGTCGGCCTGCTGCAAAAAGTCGATTTCTTCTTCGGGGAAGTCGAGTGTGGCTTCGACCAGCGTGCGCAGCCCGATCAGGCGTTCGCGCAGCCCCTGCAGCGCCTGTGAAAAGGCCCCCGACAAGGAGCGCGCGGCACCGCGCGCCGCGCTTTCGGTGGCGGCGTCGATCAGGTCGGCCACCGCCTCGGCCTGTGCCAAGTCGAGCTTGCCGTTCAAATAGGCGCGCTCGGTGAACTCACCCGGCCGCGCCAGCCGCAGGCCCGCCAGGCGCGGCTGGCCGCTGGCCGGGTCGGGCTCGGCAGCGGCCCCGAGGCAGCGCGCCAGCAGCAGCTGCAGCAGCACCGGGCCGCCGTGCGCTTGCAGCTCCAGCACGTCTTCGCCGCTGTAGGAATGCGGGGCCGGGAAAAACAGCGCCAGCCCGTGGTCGATGGCGCTGCCGTCGTGCTCCAGAAAAGGGCCGTAGCAGGCCTGCCGTGCCGGCAGGGTGCGGCCGCACAGGGCGCGCACCAGCGGCTCCAGCCCCGGCCCCGAGACGCGCACGATGCCCACCGCGCCGCGCCCGGGCGCTGTGGCGATGGCCACGATGGGCTCGCGCCTCATGCCTGCCGCCGTGCCCGCCCGCCATCCGCCACCGCTTCAGCTCTTGAAGTTGGGGATGGTGAACTTGAGCGGCACACCCATCTTGTTGTTGATGTAGGCCTGCTGCGCGATCGTCAGCACGTTGTTGACGAGCCAGTACAGCACCAACCCAGCCGGGAAGAAGAAGAACATGATGCTGAAGACGAAGGGCAGGATCCACATCAGCTTGGCCTGCAGCGGGTCCGGCGGCAGCGGGTTGAGGGCGGTCTGGATCACGGTGGTGACCATCATCAGCAGCGGCAGGATGAAGAAGGGGTCGGGCGTAGAAAGATCGGAAATCCACAGCACCCAAGGCGCGTTGCGCATCTCGACGCTGGCCAGCAGCACCCAGTACAGGGCGATGAAGACCGGGATCTGGATCAGAATCGGCAGGCAGCCGCCGAGCGGGTTCACCTTTTCCTCCCGGTACAGCTTCATCATCTCTTGCTGCATCAGTTGCGGGTTGTCTTTGAGGCGTTCGCGCATTTCCATCATGCGTGGGTTGATCGCCTTCATCTTGGCCATGGAGCGGTAGGCCTTGGCGTTGAGCCAGTAGAAGGCGGCGCGGATCAGCACCACCAGCAGCACGATCGCCCAGCCCCAGTTGCCCACCAGCGCGTGGATCTGGTACAGCAGCCAGTACATGGGCTTGGCCAACACGGTCAGCCAGCCGTAGTCTTTGAGCAGGTCCAGGCCGGGGGCGATCTGCCTCAGCATGGTTTCGTACTGCGGCCCGACGAACAGGCGGCTGTCTAGGGTGCGCGTTTCACCGGGTGCAATGCTGCCCAGCGCCGTGATGGCCCCGACCGAGTACAGCGGCCCGACCATGCGCACGAAGTTTTCCCGCTCCACACCTTGGGCCAGCAGCCAGGCGCTGGCAAAGTAGTGCTGCACCATGGCCACGTAGCCGTCGTTGGCGACGCGCTGGAATACGGCCTCATTGGCAGCGATTTCGGCAAACTCGATCTTCTGGAAGTGGCCGGCCTCACTAAACACCGCTGGGCCGGTGAAGGTGGCGTAAAAGGGCGTTTCGTTGCCCACCAACATCCCGTCGCGCACCAGTTGCAGATAGACCTGCGGTGTGATCGGCGCCGCGCCTTGGTTGCGCACCTCGTGGCGCACCGCCAGCACAAAGCTGCCGCGCTGCAAGGTGTAAATCTTGGCCAGCACCACGCCGTTGACCGGCTCGGACTCAAAGCGCAGCGTCAGCTCGTTTTGGCCCTCGGCCAAGGCGCGCTCGCTGCTGACCAAGCGCATCGGGGTGGTGTGGTTGGGGAAGTCGCCGCCGATCAGGCCAGTTTGCGCCACATAGGTGCGCTCGCCGTCTTGCTTGAGCAGTTGCAGCGGGGTCTGGCTGTGGCGCAGATCGCGCCCGATCTCGGTGTAGTGATCGAGTTTGGTGCTGCCGATCAGCGAGCCGCCTTGGGAGTCGAACACCAGCTCCATCACGTCGGTGCGCACGGTGAAGGTTTCGCGCGCCGCTTGCACCGGAGGCGCGGGCGGCACCAAGGCATTGGGTGCGCCGGGCAGCACGGTGGCGCTGGGCAGTGCGGCAGCCCCAGGCAGTGCGGCCACGCCAGGCAGTGCGGTGGCAGCCGGCAGCGCCGCCGCAGGGGGAGTGGCGGGGGCGGTTTCGGCCGCCGGTGGGGCGCCGGTGGGGAAGAAGGTCGCCTCGCGGCCGTTGTATATTTGCCACTGATCCCACAGCAGGATCAGCGAGAACACCAGGATCACCCAGAGGATGGAGCGGCGAATGTCGGTCATGAGGGCTTCTTGCGCGAGCGGGGGGTGCTCAGGAGGGAGGAAAAGGGACGCGCCCATTGTTCGGGCACCGGGTCGCAGCCGCCCTCGCACCACGGGTGACAGCGCGCCAGCCGGCGCAGCGTCAGGTAGCCGCCGCCGAGTGCGCCGTGCTGGCGCAGGGCTTGCAGGCTGTAGCCGGAACAAGAGGGCTCGAAGCGGCAATTGGGGCCCAGCCAAGGGCTGAGCAGCAGCTGGTAGCCGCGCACCAAACCGATGAGCAAGCCCTGTGGCCAGTTACGCACGGTGCAGGCCTTGGAGCAGTTGCTGCAGCTCGGCGCGGACGCAACGGCGCAGCGCGACCGAAGCGGCGCTGGGAAACTGCCCGGGCGCAAAGGCTGAGCGCAGGCGCACCACCAGCGCCAAAGGGGGCTGGCTGGGGGCCAAGGCGTGTGCCACCGAGTAGATTTGGCGCCGCAGCAGGTTGCGCGTGACGGCGCGGCGCGCCCAGCGCTTGGGCAGCACGATGCCGACCCAGTGGCCTGGCCCGGGAAACAGCTCGCCCAAGGTGGCATCGGGCGCTCCCCCGTGCAGCGCAAAATGCGCGCTTTTGCGCAGCGGTGCGCGCCGCAGCAGGGCGTCGAACTGGCTGCGTTCGCGCATGTGCTGGGGCGGCGCAAGCACCGAGGCGGCAGCCGTTGCGCGCTCGCTAGCCATGGCCGTCACTTCAGTTTGGCAGCCTGCTTGGTTGGATCAAAGGCCCAAGCGCTTGCGGCCCTTGGCGCGCCGGGCATTGATGACGGCGCGGCCACCGCGGGTCTTCATGCGAACCAAGAAGCCGTGGGTGCGGGCGCGGCGGACTTTGGAGGGTTGGTAGGTGCGTTTCATGGTGCTAAAGGGCTTGGTTTGGGCCTGGTTCGGGCTTGGAGTTTGATCGCTTTTGCGACCAAACCTTGAATTATCTCAAAGTTTGGCTGTTTTGCCAAGTGCAGCGACTGCGCAGGTGCGCGAGGACGCCAAGCTTGGGCACGCTGGTCTGAGTGTAAACCAGCATCCGGGTAAACCGCATGGGGAAAAGGCATGTGGATAACTCTAGGGCGCGGCTACAATGCGACGTCGGCTGGTTGGCGCTCCAAGGCGCCGACTGGCGACCCGATTCGATTGCACCCTCCC